>JBBSUJ010000012.1:0-55774 GCA_038235025.1 Burkholderiales bacterium | reverse complement strand
GCGGTCTGTGATAGCACGGCCTCGGGCGGTCCGCTTCGTTGCTTTTCTTGCCAATAGCACGGCTATTGGCTGCAAAAAGACGCCTCGCGGCCCATCCCGATCCGCGCTATCACATCCTCGCGAGGGTTATGCAGGACATCCTTAGCGGCTTACTTCTTCAGGCATTCGCTTATAAACGTCTTGCGCTCTGCGCCCTTCATGCCGGCAGCGTCGGTATTGCAGGCCTTCATCTTGCTTTGCTGCGCGGGAGCTGCATCTGCTTTTTTGCTTAGGCAGGTTTTCATGAAGGCCTTGCGCTCATCGCCTTTCATGCCTTTGGCATCCACGTTGCAGGTTTTCATTTTTGATTGCTGCTTGGTAGGCGCTTTGGCCATCGGTGCCTCGCCAGCGGCAGGTGCCGCAGCAGGTACCGGGGCGTCTGCCGCGTACGCGCTGCCAAAAGCGCAGGCAAGGGCCAAAGTTGTCAGGGCGAGAAGCTTTTTCATGAAGGGGGCTCCAGTGTTGGAAGCGGCGCCGAAATGCTCCGCGAGCGCAATATACGCCCGCGATCTGCATTGCACCAGCCGGTAAAATCCCCAGATGCTCATCGCCAAAAAACAACTGCTCGCGGCCTTGGCCGACGTGCTGGAACGTATGTCCCCGGGCGCGGGTGCGCGTGCCGCTTTTGAATTGCCCAAAGTGGCCTCGCATGGGGATTACGCGTGCACCGCCGCCATGCAACTGGCCAAACCGCTCAAGCTCAACCCGCGCGAACTGGGCGAGCAACTCCGCAGTGCCCTGCTGGCTACACCAGCGTTTGAGCAGTGGGTGGCCAGTGTTGACATTGCCGGGCCGGGGTTCCTCAACGTGCGCCTCAAGCCCTCCGCCAAGCAGCAAGTGGTTCACGAAGTGCTTCAGGCTGGCGCACGCTTTGGCGTGCAACCGAACAACGGCAATAAGATGCTGGTGGAGTTTGTCTCGGCCAACCCCACTGGCCCGCTTCACGTTGGTCACGGGCGGCAAGCTGCGCTGGGCGACGCCATTTGCGAACTGTTTGCCACGCAGGGGTGGAGCGTGCACCGTGAGTTCTATTACAACGATGCGGGCGTGCAAATACAGACGCTGACCAATAGCACCCGGCTGCGCGCCAAAGGGTTCAAACCGGGCGACGATTGCTGGCCGATCGATCCCGATAGCCCGGCTAGCAAGGCTTTCTACAACGGTGACTACATCCAAGACATCGCCACCGACTTTCTTGCTAAAAAGACGGTGTCTGCAGACGACCGTAGCGTTACCGCCAGCGGCGATGTTGACGATGTGGAGTCCATCCGCCAGTTCGCTGTGGCTTATCTGCGCAACGAGCAGGACAAAGACCTGCAGGCTTTCAACTTGAGGTTCGATGAGTACTACCTGGAGTCAAGCCTGTACACCAGTGGCCGCGTCGAGTCCACAGTTAACAAGCTCATTGCCAACGGAAAGACGTACGAGCAGGATGGCGCGCTGTGGCTCAAAAGCACGGACTACGGCGACGACAAGGACCGCGTCATGCGCAAGCAGGATGGTTCGTTCACTTACTTTGTGCCTGATGTGGCGTACCACATCGCTAAGTGGGAACGCGGCTTCACCAAGGTTGTCAACATCCAGGGTACCGACCACCACGGCACCATTGCTCGTGTGCGCGCTGGTTTGCAGGCGGCTGATGTCGGTATTCCTAATGGCTACCCTGACTACGTGCTGCACACCATGGTGCGCGTGGTCAAAGGTGGGGAAGAGGTCAAAATCAGCAAGCGCGCCGGCAGCTACGTCACGCTGCGCGATTTGATTGAATGGACGAATAAGGACGCCGTGCGGTTTTTCATGCTCAGCCGCAAGCCTGATACCGAGTACACATTTGATGTCGATCTGGCGGTTGCCCAAAACAACGAAAACCCGGTGTATTACGTGCAGTACGCACACGCCCGTATTTGCTCGGTGCTAGCGGCCTGGGGTGGTGACGTTGGCACTTTGGAGCATGCCGATCTTTCTTCCTTGGACGGGCCGCAAGCACAAGCGCTCATGATGCAGCTGGCCCGCTACCCCGAAATGCTCACCGCCGCTGCCCAAGACGAGGCCCCGCACGACGTTACTTTCTACTTGCGCGAATTGGCCGCCAGCTACCACAGCTATTACGACGCAGAACGCATTTTGGTAAGCGAAGACGCCATACGTACAGCCCGTCTGGCGCTGGTCGCCGCCACTGCCCAGGTATTGCACAATGGCCTTGCAGTGTTGGGCGTATCGGCACCCTCAAGAATGTGAATCAAGTTTTTTATGAATAAAAATCAGACAGGCGGGACGATCGTCGGTTTCATCCTAGGCGTGGTCGTGGGCTTAGGCGTTGCCTTTCTGGTGGCGATCTACGTCACCAAGCTACCGGTGCCGTTCCTGAACAAAGGCGCTACTTTCAGCGGTCAACAAGACAGCATAGAAGCGCAAAAAAACAAGAACTGGGATCCCAATGCCCCGCTCTATGACAAAAATGGGGCGACGCGACCCGGCGTAGCACCCGCCGCAGCCAGTGCAGGCAAGCCAAGCGCACCAGCGGTCGCGGGGGGGTCGGGCGCAGGTGCGACCCCTCAGGCGGCCTCAACTTCTGCAGATTCTGGAGACCCTTTGGGTGATCTTGCCAAGTCTCGTGCGTTTGTTGCGCCCGCTGAAGCGGGGGCGCCTGCAAGCGTGGATCCTTTCGATTACTTTGTGCAGGCCGGTGCCTTCCGGACGCAGGCCGATGCGGACGCGCAGCGCGCCAAATTGGCGATGCTCGGATGGCAAGCGCGCGTCAACGAACGCGAGCATAGCGGTCGCACGGTTTTCAGGGTGCGCGTAGGACCTTTTGTTAAGCGGGGCGACGCCGATCGGCTCAAGGAAAAACTTGACGGTGCAGGCATTGAATCTGCCCTAGTGAGGGTTCAGCGCTGAACTTTGCCCAATCGTTGTAGTCTTATCGACAAATCTTGCTCGTGGCAGCCCCTTGTCGCAGCGGACACATTTCCATTTTGAGGAGCTTTTTGAATGAAACGCCGTGAGTTCTCTACCGCCGCTGCCGGTCTGGCTATGGCCGCGTCCACCTTCCCTGCGATTTCGTTTGCTCAAACTGCGGCGCTTCAGGAGGGCAAGCAATACCGCCAGTTGTCTGCGCCAGCGCCAGTAGACGCGCCGGGCGGCAAGGTCGAAGTGGTCGAGTTTTTTTGGTACAACTGCCCGCACTGCAACAGCTTTGAGCCTGAATTGGCAGCGTGGCTCAAGACGGCTCCCAAAAACGTTGCTTTTCGCCGCGTGCCGATTGCCTTCAACGCAGGTTTCGTTGACCAACAAAAGCTGTACTACGCTTTGGAAGCCATGGGCAAGATCGACGACGTGCACCTCAAGGTGTTCCGTGCCATTCACGTCGAGAAGCTGAACCTGTCCAAGGAAGCCAATATTTTTGAGTGGGTTGCCAAACAGCCGGGCTTGGATGCCGCAAAGTTCAAGGAGCAGTACAAATCCTTCAGCGTGTCCAGCGAGATGCGCAAGGCAAGCCAGTTGCAGGAGGCCTACGGGGTCGAAGGCGTTCCGGCAATGGGCGTGGCGGGTAAGTACTACACCGACGGCACAATGTCAGGTGGGCTGTCCAACATGATCAAGGTGGTGGAAGCATTGGCCGCCAAAGGGTAAGGCCCCGCTGGTTGCTCCTGCCTTGCGCAAGCCCGCTGTTGCGGGCTTTTTTTCGTCTGTGCGTGGCACAATAAACGCAAGAATCGTGCCCTTGATGGGCCTATGCTCTTTGCGCCGGCCCCTGCCAGCGCTGGCCGCCCCGGTTCGGGCGACCGAAACTTCCGGACTTCCGCATGCTTTTGCCTTCTCTCCCAATGATCTCCTCGTCGGCCGCTCGGCACTTTCTGCGCGCTGTGGCATCGGCGGTGCTTGTTTTGTGCGCTGGTGCCGTCTGGGCTGAAAAGGCCGATAACGCCCAGCCCATGAATATTGAGGCCGACCAGTTGCGTCATGACGAGGTGCAACAGACCAGTGTCTTTACGGGTAAGGTCGTTGTCACCAAAGGCACCATCGTTTTGCGTGGAGTACGACTCGAAGTGCGGCAGGACAACGACGGCAACCAGACCGGCGTGGTCACCGGCAGCGCCGACAAGCGTGCATTTTTCCGGCAAAAGCGTGACACCGCGCCAGGCGAGCCTGAGGAATTTATCGAGGGTGAAGCCGCCACCATTCAGTACAACAGCAAGGCTGACAGCGTTCGATTCACGAGCAACGCTGAATTGCGTCGCTACCGCGGTGGCGAGCTGAGTGACCAGATCACCGGAGACGTCATCGTGTACAACAACGCTACGGACGTGTTCACCGTGGACGGTAAAAATACCAACAAAAACGCTGGCGAGACGGGGAGTGGCCGAGTTCGCGCGGTATTGGCTCCGCGTGATAAAGCCGCAGCGGACGTCGTGCCTGCACCTGCTGACAGAGCTCCTCTACAGACCAGCCCCCGCCTTGGGAGCAGCACGCGGTGAGCGCCATGGTTGATCAGCCCATCTCAACCTCTCCCGATAGTTTGTTGGAGGTGCGGCACCTGGCCAAGTCGTATGGCGGTCGCAAGGTGGTCAAGGATGTATCGCTCTCTATTCGCAAAGGCGAGGTTGTGGGTTTGCTGGGCCCCAACGGCGCTGGCAAGACCACCTCTTTTTATATGATCGTCGGCTTGGTGCGCAGTGACGCTGGCGACATTTTCATTGACGGGCATTCTGTTGCACACATGCCCATTCACCGGCGCTCTCGGCTGGGCTTGTCGTACCTGCCGCAGGAAGCCTCTATTTTTCGCAAGCTTACGGTTCAGCAAAACGTGCGCGCCGTACTGGAGCTGCAGCAGGATGCGCAGGGCCGCGCGCTGCCTCGGCAGGTTGTTGAGGAGCAGCTCACCGCCTTGCTGCAAGAGCTGCGCGTGGAGCACCTGCGCGATTCGCCCGCAGTGGCGCTTTCCGGTGGCGAGCGCCGACGCGTGGAAATAGCCCGCGCGCTTGCCACGCAACCACGCTTTATTCTGCTGGATGAGCCCTTTGCCGGCATAGACCCGATCGCCGTGATCGAGATCCAGCGCATCATTGGCTTTTTAAAGGCGCGCGGCATTGGCGTGCTCATCACCGACCACAACGTACGCGAAACGTTGGGCATTTGCGACCATGCTTTCATCATTAGCGAAGGTGAAGTGCTCGCGCAGGGCGCGCCCAAGGAAATCGTCGACAACGCCGAGGTGCGCCGGGTGTATCTGGGCGAGCATTTCAGGATGTAGACCGGGATATGGCGTCCACGCTCCCGCACTGCGTGTCAATCGCTGTCCTTGCCGAGCGCAGGGCGGGCGCAGCCCGTCCTTCTTCGCGCCGTCCTCGCCTGCGCAGGCGGGAGCGGAGCCGCAGCCCTCAGCACCAAGGCGGCTACGGCGTGTCTTGGCGAGATTCCGCGGCAGAGTGGGTACTCACGCCTTCGCACTGCGTGTCGGTTGCTGCGAGCTCGGGTCGGGAGAATCCAGTCAAGGGGCTGCCCCGCGGCGGGGCGCGCCTCTGCGCTTGCGCTTGGCATACCGGATGTCGCGTTCCGAGAAGGCTTAGTCTCACGTTGAGCGGCCTGGCGGTGAAGCTGTGAATCCGGGTCTCTCACTGCGCGTCTCGGCGCATCTGGCGCTGACGCCGCAGCTGCAGCAGTCGATTCGCTTGCTGCAGCTTTCCACGCTGGAACTGGGCCAGGAGGTCGAGCAGATGCTCGATGAAAACCCGTTTCTGGAGCGTGAGTCAGAAGAGGCAGCGCGGGAAGAGTTTGGCTTGCAGCAGGCCGACACCCCCGCACAAGATGAGAGCACCAGCGAAGAATTTGCTCCTTATTCAATAGCTGCAAGTGCAAGTGGATCAAGCGCAGAAGCCGAAAAAGAGCAAGAAAATAGCGGGGCTGACGAGGCGCTCGACTGGTCAGGCGACGGCACGCACGACATCGCGCCAGACGATGGTGAGTGGGGCGGCGACGCCCCGGCGCGCCAGCGTGCGGAGCCTGACGAGGGTGCTCCCGGTGCGATTGATTTGGCGCATGAGCATGGCTCGCTTACCGATTTTTTGCATCGGCAGGCACTGTCGCTGCGACTCTCCGAGCTTGACCGCGCTGCGCTGAGCTTTTTGATCGAATCGCTGAACGAGAACGGTTACCTGGAAGACTCGCTGGAAGAGCTGGCCGCCGGGCTGGCAGGCCCTAATTTAGAGGAGACGGAAGAGTTGGTGCACCGGTTTACGGTGGCGCTGCACTTGCTACAAAGCCTGGAGCCTACCGGCGTCGGCGCACGCGGGCTGGCGCAATGTTTAAGCCTGCAACTGCGGGCGCTTCAGCGGGAACAGGTTCACCCCGCCACGCAAAGCGTATCGAAGGCCGATAGCGCCGGGAATGGCGTTGATGATGGCACCGATGTGGAAAGCAGCGTGCTTCAAGGCGCGCACGCTGCCGCTCAGTCAGCCACTGTCGCCACCGCACTCATCATCTGTCAGCAGCCGCTTGAAATGCTGGCGCGGCGCGACATCAGGCGCCTGGTGCCGGTGTGCGGGGTCGCTGAGGAACAGGTCCGCGCGGCCATGGCGCTTATCGCCACGCTAGAGCCGCGCCCCGGCCGCCGCTTTGCTAATGTAGAGCGCAACGCCATCATTCCTGACGTGCTAGTGCGCCGCGTGCGCGGGGGTGATGGCGTGCAGTTCAGCGTGCGGCTGAACCCCGATGTGATGCCCAAACTGCGGGTGCACGACATTTACGCGGGCGCATTGCGCGGCCACCGTGGCAGCGACGGCCACCAAGCGCTGCAGCAACGGCTGCAAGAGGCGCGCTGGTTCATCAAGAACATTCAGCAGCGCTTCGACACCATCCTACGGGTCTCCAAGGCGGTCGTTGAGCGGCAAAAAAACTTCTTCGTGCACGGCGAACTGGCGATGCGGCCGCTGGTGTTGCGCGATATCGCCGACGAGTTGGGCCTGCATGAGTCGACCATCTCCCGCGTGACCACGGCCAAGTTCATGGCCACGCCGCAGGGCACGTTTGAGTTGAAGTACTTTTTTGGCTCGGGCTTGGGCACCGACACCGGCGGCAACGCCTCCAGCACGGCAGTGCGCGCACTTATCAAACAGTTTGTGTCGGCCGAGAACACCGCCAAGCCGCTGTCGGACAGCCAGCTGGCCGAGATGCTGAAAGAGCAGGGCATCGAATGCGCCCGCCGTACCGTAGCGAAGTACCGCGAAGCGCTGAAAATTCCGACCACCACTCTGCGCAAGGCGCTTTAAGCCGCTACGGCGACGGCCAGAAAACCTACGTGCCTGGCCGAGCGCCCTGCGCCATCAGAACTTTCCACGCAAGCCGTTGAGCAAGGTTTTGCCCGTCTCCAGCGGGTTCTCGCGCGCTTTGGTTTCCTCCTGGCCCACATACTTAAAAATGCCGTCCGAAGTTTTGCCGGTCACGTACTGCGCCAAGCGTTCCCCGCCCATGCCCACAGCCGCCAAAGCTTTGCTGTTGGTCAGCGCGCCACTGCTTTGCAACGCTGACTGCACCAGTGGCAGCAGCTGCGCCTGAATCTGCGCCTCGGTGTTGGTTCGCAAGTAGTCCGTTGCGCCCGTGCTGCCGCGCACCATGGTCAGAGCATCTTTGATGGTGATGCGGTCAATGGCGGCGCGAAAAATCGGCTTGGCCTGCGCAGCCGCCTGTTCTGCGGCGTGGTTGAGCTGCGCATCCAGGTTGCCGGCAAGTCCGCTTTTCCCGGCCAGGTCCGCCAGCTTGCCCATAGTGCCGCCGCCCGTGCCAGGCAGTGCGATGCGAATGGCCTGATCCGACGAGAACGCGCCCGGCTGCGAGAGGCGATCCAGCGCCCGGTCGGATGCATCGCCCAGCAGGGCCTTGATGGGCGCGCCGGAAATTTGTGCGTGCGCAGGCACATGGGCAAGGGCTGCAATGCCCAGTGCGATTGCAATGGGAAAGCTTCCCAGCATGCGCAGGGCGAGGCGTGAGCCAGTGGCAGCCATGCGGCTGTGTGAGACGTTAGACATGAGGCTCCTGGAGTTTTCGGTGAAGGGAAGCGCAGCGTGTAAAAGTTGCGACGAAAAAAAAGCAAAGACAAACAAGGTAAAACGCTATTCTTTATATAGCTACATAACGCCGCAGCGTATGCGCGAAGCTCTTGTTTTACCGCAAATCCAGGCCGCGCACATTCGGCCACCACTGGCTGCCCCAATTCGGCGCGCCAGCCTACGGCGGCCGTGGTCGAAAATAGGGGTGACCATGCCCCAAGAATCCCAACGCTCTGCCGCCGCCCAGCGCCCTCTGGTGCCTTTGAGCGACCATGCCGCCCCTTCCATGCCCACGGAGCACGCCATTCGCCGGCTTTGGCGTCTTGCGCGACTGAGGCTCAAGCTCGATTCAGGCGAACCGGTGCGCGCGGGCGACGCACTGACACCGGCCACGCGCAAGTTGCTGGATGAGGTTTCCGGGCCGCCCGCCTGCGGGCCCTTGATGGAGGAGTTGGAGGCGGCTGCAGCGGGCTGGGTCGCAGAGGCGTCCAGTGGCGGTTCGTGGCTGAAGGTGCTGGTGCTGCCGCCCTGCGACCCGGGCGATGTCGTGGGAACCTGGGCCAAACAGCAAGGGCACGCCGTGTTGGCGGCTCCGCCACGCGCTGCATTGCTACAACAAGGTTTGTTAATTGACGAGGCTGCCCTAGTGGGTGAGGGCCTCCTGGTGGTGCCGCAGCTGGAGCGGTGGTTTCTGCGCCACCGAGACGGGCTGGCAGTGGCGCGCAGTTTGATGGAGGCGCTGGGTCGGCTCAAGCGCCCGTGCATCGTCAGCTGCAACAGCTGGGCCTGGGCGTTTCTGGAGCAGGCGGCGGGCAGCGCACTGGTGCTGCCCAGTCCGCTCACGTTTGAAGCCTTTCATGCTGCGCAGCTGCGCGGCTGGTTTCAGGCGCTGGCGCAGCGTGAGGCGCGTGCCGGCGCTGCGCTGTGGCACGGAGATTTGAACCCGACGGGCGCTGCAGCGGTGCCCGTGCGGGAGCGCGCAGACGAAGAGGTGGAGGTCAAAGTAGAGGCCAAGGTGCAAGCCGCCGCCGCGCCCGGTGAGCCCTTGGTTTTTCGCTTTGCCTCTACCGGCGCTGACGTACTGGTAGACCCCGATGACGAGAGCCACAACGGTGACCAGCACGGCGCCAAGCGCGACAGCGGTTACCTCAAGCGCTTGGCTGCGCGCAGTCTGGGTATTCCGTGGGTGGCGTGGAGCCTGTGGCGCGAGGGGCTGCGCTCAGCCGACGCGTCGAAAGACAGCGATGCTTTGCCCGACAAGGTTAGGAAGAGCATTGCAGATGACGGTCGTACGCTTTGGGTCAGTGAGCTGCCCGAATTCTCGCTCCCGCGCCACCACGAAAAACCAGCGCTCTTGGTGCTGCACGCCCTGCTGGTGCACGGTGCGCTGACCCGTGCGCAGCTGCGCAGCGTGTTGCCGGCGCTGGAAGACTACGGAGTACTCGCGGCGCTGCGCACTGCCGCCTACATCGACGAGTCGGACGCGCAGGAACTGCAGGTGCGTGCGTCTGCCTATCCAGCGGTGCGCTCAGCGCTTAAAACTGCCGGTTTTCCAATAGGAGTGATCTGACATGTCCGCTGCACAGCAAGGCCAGCAAAAAGCGGCCCAGTTGATCAACGATCTGCAGGACATCAGCTTCTCCAAGATTGGCCTCATCGTGCTGGCCACCTGGTTCGCCATTTGGCTGGCCCACAAGGTGCTGCCATTTTTAGCAGCGCGCGGGCCCAGCCAGTTGCGGCTGTACTTGCTGGGCGCCGTCCCGGTGATTCGGCTGGTGCTGATGGTGGTGGCCGTGCTGTGGGTGATCCCTATCATCTTCAACATCACGCTGCAAAATTTTTTCGTGATTTCTGGGGCGGTCAGCGTGGCCGTGGCCTTTGCGTTCAAAGACTACGCCAGCAGCCTGATCGCCGGTATGGTGGCCATTTTCGAGCGCCCCTACCGACCCGGCGACTGGGTGGAAATTGATGGCGACTACGGCGAGGTGCGCGCGGTGGGCATGCGCTCCATTGAGCTGTGCACACCGCAGGACAACATCATTTACGTACCACACGACAAGATATGGAAAAACAATGTGTCGAACGCCAACGATGGCGAGCGCACGCTGATGTGCGTCGCCCCGTTCTATTTGGCACCCGAGCACGATGCCCAGGCGGTTCGCGTTGCGCTGCGCGATGTTGCGGTCACCAGTGCATTTCTGCATTACGACCGCCCGGTGACCGTGGTGCTATCTGAAACCCCTTGGGGTACGCATTACCGGCTTAAAGCCTACCCGTTCGATATGCGCGACCAGTTCGCTTTCATCAGCGACATGACGGTGCGCGGCAAGCTGGCCATTGCACAGGCAGGCGGGCGGGAGGTAACCGCTGCTGCCGTGGCAGGGGACGCGGGTGCCAGCGCCTGATGAGCAAGCCACCTGACTGCTTGGGACGCCCTGCATAACTCGCTGCGGTCTGTGATGGCGCGCCATCGGGCCGTTCGCGGCCTTGCTTTTGTTGCCAAAAGCCTAGCGGTTGGCTGCTAAAAGACGCCTTGCGCCTGTCCCGATCCGCACTGTCACATCCTCGTGAGGGTTGTGCGGAACATCTCTAGGGACGCCCTGCATAACTCCCTGCGGTCTGTGATAGCACGGTCTCGGGCGGTCCACTGCGTTGCTTTTCTTGTCAATAGCTCGGCTATTGCCCGCCAAAAGGCGCCTTGCGGCCCATCCCGATCCGCACTATCACATCCTCGCGAGGGTTGTGCAGAACATCCCTAGCAGGGCGACTGCGCGCGCCGCACCTTCCGCCCTGCGGGTTATCCTTGCCTGCTCTCACGGGCACCCTCATGAATCAGCTGCAACTCTTCCTCCCTTGCGCCGCCGGCGTTGAGGGGTTTCTCGCCGACGAGGTCTACGCGACCACCGGCCTTACCGGGGACGACCTGATGGTGGGCCGCGGCGGCGTGCTGCTGCGGGCATCCTGGCGCCAAGCCCTGCAACTCAATTTGCACAGCCGACTGGCCCAGCGCGTGCTGGTGCAATTGGCACAAGGCCAATACCGCAGCGAGAACGACCTGTACGCGCTGGCCTCGTCGATTGCCTGGGAAATATGGTTCACGCCGCGCCAGAGCTTCAAGGTGGAAGTGACCTCGCAGCACAGCCCCATCACCAGCCTCAACTTTGCCGCGCTGCGCGTCAAAGACGCCGTGGCCGACCGCTTCCGCGCCAAAAGCGGTGTGCGCCCGGATGTAGATACCCAATGGCCTGACGTGCGCGTGCACCTGCACCTCACCACCGACGAAGCCACCATTTACATCGATACATCGGGTGAGGCCTTGTTCAAGCGCGGCTGGCGGCAAGACAAAGGCGACGCGCCGCTCAAGGAAACCCTGGCCGCTGCCATGCTGGCCGCCACTGGCTGGGACCCGCACGCCGACACGCCACTGCCGCTGTACGACCCGTGCTGCGGCAGTGGCACGGTGTTGATTGAAGCGGCGCAAATCGCCTGCAATATTGCGCCAGGCTTGCAGCGGCGCTTTGGGTTTGAAAAGCTGCTGCCGTTTCAGGCGCATGTCTGGGACGCTATCAAAGACGAAGCAGAGAACCAAGTCACAGAGTGCGCTGTGCCCATTTTCGGTAGTGATATTGCCCACCGTATGGTCGATTTTTCTGAGCGCAATGCAGAGCGCGCGGGCGTGGCCAAAGCGCTGCAATTGCGCGGCGGTGACGCACTGCAGCGCATGCCGCCTTGCGAGCAGCCCGGCGTGATGTTGCTGAATCCGCCTTATGGCGAGCGAATTGCGGCGGCGGGCGCTGCGGGACAAAACGCTCGCGAGCGTGCCGACCAGCGCGCGCACGGTGAAGCCGTTGGCCGAGAGGCGGCGCACGTGGCGGGTGGCGAACAAGGCGAAGGCGATGGCAGCCAATTCTTCCTGCAACTCGCTTCGCACTGGAAGAAAAATTACACCGGTTGGCAAGCGTGGCTGCTCACGCCCGACCTGAAGCTGCCCGGCAAGATGCGCCTTAAAGAATCGCGCCGCACCCCCATGTGGAACGGCCCGATTGAATGCCGCTTGTTCCGCTTTGACCTGGTTCGCGGCAGCCTGCGCACCAAGCCGGCAGGCGCTGCATCTGAGGCTGAGAACGACACCAGGACCGACATCAAGCCAAAACGCCACGCCGATGGCGCGTGAGCTGACGGCAGCGCATCCCGCGCCGGGCAGCCCACGCGCGCTGGTGCTGGACACCAACATCGTGCTGGATTTGCTGGTGTTTTCCGACCCAGCCACCGCGCCCCTGCATGATTTGCTGGCAAAGGGCACGCTGCGCTGGCTCGCCACCCCCGATATGCGCGCAGAACTTGCGCGCGTGCTGCACTACCCACAAATTGCACCGCGCTTGGAGAGGTGTGGGCTTACCACGCAAGCCGTGCTGGCGCAGTTTGATGCCGGCGCACACATCGCTAAACCTGCCCCACCAGTGGCTGCCGTGTGCTTGGACCCTGACGACCAGCCTTTTGTGGATCTGGCCGCTGCGCACAGCGCCATTTTGCTCAGCAAGGACCGCGCCGTGCTGCAGCTGAGGACGCGACTGGCTCCGTACGGCGCTGTGGTGGCGCGCAGCATGGCGGCGGAGAAAGAAAAGCCGGAGGAGTCGGCAGAGATGAAAGGGTCAGTGGCCGTTATGTCGGCCCTCACCGCTCGCGTGCTGGCGGATTGCTAGGCAACCGCGAGCCGTTCAGGCAACTGCCAACAAGTCGTAAGCAGCGCGTGCGCGCTGCACATCACGCCCCAAGCGTCGGTTAATTGGCAAACGGCGCAGCGCCCGCAGTCGCCGGGTGGAGGTGGCCAGCGCGGACCGCGTCTCGTCATTGCCGCCTGCCACCCAAGCCGCCCACAGCGGCCGTGCCATCGCCAGTGCATCCGCTTCGTGCAGCGCCAGCGCGCTGGAATGGGCGAAGCACAGCGCATCGCGGGCTTGGCAAAGGTGCAGGGGCAGCACGCTGCCTGGGTCGTCTTCAAAGTCGATAAAGCCTACTTGCCCGTCGGCGCAGCGCACCAGGTTGCGGGCAAAAGCCTGGCTCAAATAACTGCCGCTGGCGTGTACTTGGCCGATGGCGGCTAGCCCCTGCTCCCATAGCGCCAGCACCGCATCGGCACCCGCGGGTACCGCGTCGCGCATTTCGTTGGCGAGTGATGGCGTGGGTTGTCCGGGAACGCCCAGGTGGCGCAGCAGCAGCGCGTCAGCTTGCACCGCCAACAACTCCGGCACGCAAACGCCTAGCGATGCCAGCGTGCGAACGCGCGCCGCTTCGGTCGCAATCACCTGCGCACCGCCCAGGTTAGGCACTGGGGTCAGCAGCGGCAAGTGCAGCAACCGCGCCAACCCGCCCATTAGCCGGTAGCGCGCCATGCTGTTGCGTGCCCCAGCCTTTTTCAGCCAAAGCTGCTCGCCATTCGGCTGGTAGCTGGCGATGGTGCGGGTCTGCGTGGCCGCTTGGGCGCGGAGGAAAGCGGGGTAGTCAGTCAAGGCGTGAAGCGAAGGGACCGCGGTAAGGGCGGTAACTGGGGAACGGAGTAACGAAGTCGGAGGCCACCAGAACCGGTGGCGGTGCAACGACGGTGCGGGTGCGATTGGAGCACCGGGCTACACTGCCCGCCACACCCCGCGCACGCTTTGCAGCCTTGCCGCCGCGCATCATAAAAGCCTTTGCCTGCACCCCGATATGACTAAACCCTCTTCTCCAGTTACTCCAGTTACCACCGTTCCTGCTGATAACGCGCCCGACGATGCGTTGGACCTGCCGTCCGCCCTGTCGACGGAAGACCTCGAAGCGCTGGACGACATCCTTGACGATGTTCGCACCCGCTTTGACGAAACCCCGCAGTGGGAGTTTTGCGATGGCTTTCTGACCGCGCTGGTCTGCACCCGCCGCCCCCTTTCGCCCGCTGAATACCTTCCTCTGTTGCTCGGGGAAGGCGAAGCTGTCGAGGTGCCGGAAGGCGCGCCGCTGCCTTTGCTGCCTATGTTCGCGGACGAAGACCAGCAAACGCATTTTCTGGCGCTGTGGCTGCGCCGGTTTGATGAAGTCAAGCTGGCGCTCACCACCAAGGTGGAAACGCTGGACGACCCCCGCACGCTGGAGCCCGACGTAATGGACGTACGCGGCGCGCTGCAGGCGTTGCCCGATGAAGAGCGGCCTGACATTGCAGACGAGGAAGTGCCTTCTTTTGCCCAGGTGTGGGCGCTGGGTTTCATGTTTGTCGTGGAAAACTGGCCCGACGAATGGGCACCGCCGCGCGACCGGGAGCAGGCGCAGTGGCTGGACGATGCGCTCGACTCTATCGTCGCCCTGACCGAAGACGACACCGGAAAACCCGCCGTTAACATGTACGAAGAAGAGGGCGCGCCTTCGGTCAGCGAGCAGCGCGTGGAGCGCTTTGGCGAAGCCATTTGGGCGGTGTACGACCTGCACCAAATCTGGAAAAGCCTGGGCGCGCGCGTAGAGACGGTGCGCAACACCCACACCACCGGGCGCAACGATCCGTGTCACTGCGGCAGCGGCAAGAAGTTCAAGAAGTGCTGCGGCGCTTAAGGCAGTCTTAGATTCTTAATTAATAGCTACTAACGACGTGGATAGTGCGGTAGAGGCACTTTTAATCATATTTTTGAGCAGTGGTGCCGAAGCTTTTAAAGCAACGGCGGCAGCTCACGCGCCAGGAAGTCGTACACCGCGCGAATCCGCCTGCTGGCGCGAATCTCGCGGTGCACCACCAGCCAAGCAGGGACGGGCGGAATGGCCAGTTCGGGCAGTACCTGGACCACGTTGGCATCTTCCAGCAGCATGTAGCTCGCCACGAAACCAATGCCCAAGCCTGCGCGCACTGCCGCCCAATAGGCCATAAGGTCATCGGTGCGAAACGCAAAATTCTCTGGCCGCACCACTTGGCCCATCGCGGCGAACCCCCGGCGAATGTCTTCTACGCGGTCGTTGCCTACGAGCGCATGGGTCAGCAAGTCTTCCGGCTGCGCCGGGCTGCCACACCGCTCCAAGTAGTCGCGGTGCGCGCACGCCACCACACTCACCTGCCCAATGCGCCGTGCCACCAGCGCACCCTGCGTGGGCCGCACCATGCGCACTGCAATATCGGCCTCGCGGCGCAGCAAATCGCTGAGCGCATTGCTCACCACCAACTCCACCTGAATGCCCGGTAGCTCGGCGCGCATGCGGGCCAGCAGCGGTGGCATGAGCGCGCAGGCCACCGGCTGGCTGGCAGAAAGCCGCACGCAGCCCGACAGCGTGGTTTGCGACTGGTGGGCTCCCAGCAACAAGCTTTGGGCGCCTGCCTCCATGGCGCGGGCGGCCTCTGCCAAGCGCTGCGCCGCGGCAGTGGCGATCAGTCCCCGCCCCGTGCGCTCAAAAAGCGGCGTGCCCAACTGAGATTCCAGCTGCGCCACATGGCGGCCTACCGTGGGTTGGCTTACGCCCAATGCCCGCGCGGCGCACAGCAAACTGCCGTGTTCATGCGCAGCCAAAAACGAAGGAACTAGTTGCCAATTAAAGTGAGACATATTCAAATTTGAATAACACGAGTGCACAAATAGCGCATTGTGCGCGGGGCTGTGGCTCACCACAATGGCGGCATGAAAACACCACGCCTCCACCCTTCTGGCTCCGGCCTGCACACCATCTTGGGCACCAATGGAGTGATTGCGCGGGAGCTGTCCGCTGCCTTGGCGCATGGCGGTCACCCGGTGCGCCAGGTCAGCCGTAACCCGCGTGCCGTGAATCCACGTGACGAGCTGCGCGCCGCCGACCTGTTGGATGCGCAGGCCACCGCCGATGCCGTGGCAGGCAGTGCGGTGGTCTACCTGCTGGCCGGGCTGCCATACGACACCGCCGTGTGGCAAGCGCAGTGGCCACGCGTAATGCAAAACGCCATAGACGCCTGCGCCCGCCATGGCGCACGCCTGGTGTTTTTTGACAATGTGTATGCCTACGGCGCCGTCAGAGGCGAGATGACCGAGCAAACCCAGTTCAACCCCTGCAGCCGCAAAGGCGAAGTGCGTGCGGCCATTGCCACCACGTTGCTCGATGCCGCCAAACGCGGCGACGTGCAGGCGCTGATTGCGCGCTCTGCCGACTTTTATGGCCCCGGCGCCGCCAACAGCCTGCTGCACGCCGTGCTGTTCGAGCGCCTGCGCACCGGCCGCGCGCCGCAGTGGTTGGGCAACCCGGCGGCTTGGCACAGCTTTACGTACACGCCCGATGCCGGGCGCACGCTGGCGCTGCTGGGACGATCAAATGACGCGTGGGGCCAAACCTGGCACATGCCGACGTCCAGTGAGCCTATGAGCGGCGAGAAAGTCACCCGCCTGGCCTGCGAATGGGCTCACCAGCCCTACCGCTTGAGCGTGATGCCGCGCTGGATGATGAAGCCGCTGAGCTGGTGCATTCCGGCGATTCGCGAGAACCGCGAGCTGATGTACCAGCTAGAGCGCGACTACCGTTTTAGCAGCCGCAAGATCGAAAGCGCTCTGGGCCTGCAAGCTACGCCGTATCGCAAAGGCTTGGGAACGACGTTATACGCCTCAGCTGGCGGCTGAAAGCCGCGCGAGCAGCCCGCGCAGCGCATGGGCCATAGTGGCGCAGCGCACATCGGCACGGTCGCCCGCAAACCACTGCACCTCGCTGAAAACGCCTGCGGGTGTCGCCCAGGCAAACCACCCGGTTCCCACCGGCTTTTCAGCGCCGCCGCCGCCCGGCCCGGCAATGCCGGTGACGGCCAGGCTGACCTGTGCGAGCGAGTGACTCAGCGCGCCAGCCGCCATGGCGCGCGCTACAGGTTCGCTCACCGCGCCGTGCAGGTCGATCAGTTGGGCATCCACGCACAGCATTTCGGTTTTAGCCTCGTTCGAATAAGTCACAAACCCCCGCTCGAACCAGGCGCTGGACCCCGGCACGGCCGTGCAGGCGGCAGAGATCAACCCCCCGGTGCAGCTCTCGGCGGTGGCCAACATGTGGCCATGCGCCATCAGGCGTTTTGATATTTGAGCCAAATCAGCCTCTAGCGCTGATAATGATTGGGTTTGTAGCTCTTGATTTAATAGCGACTCCAGGCTCATATAAACCTCCACAGCGCAATCACCAGCAACGTGCAGAAAGCGGCTACAACGTCATCGAACACGATGCCGAATGCGCCCCGCGCGCCGAAGCCTTTGAAGTGCGTGTCTGCCCAGGCGACTGGTCCGGGCTTGGCCGCGTCAAAGTAGCGAAACAACGCAAATGCTGCGATTTGGCCCCACAGCCCCATGGGCAATGCGAGCCACAGGATGAGCCAGAAAGCCAGGATTTCATCCCACACGATGCAGCCGGGGTCGGCCACGTGCAGGTTGCGCGCGGTTACCGTGCAGGCCCACCAGCCGACCAGCACGCCGCCCGCAATCAGCAGGCCCAGTTGCGCCGTATCCAGCCAGCGCTGCAACACCAGCCATGCCAGCCAGCCCCACAGCGTTCCTACCGTGCCTGGTGCCCAAGGCGATAAGCCAGAGCCAAAGCCGAGCGCAATGCAATGGGCCGGGTGTGACAGTAGAAAACGTGCATTGGCGCGGCGCGGCGGCGGGGTAGGGCACTGTGCGCTGCCGTCAGGCGAGTTTGCAGCCGCAGCGGCTTGTGATTCGGCCGCGCTGCCCTCAAGGGCCATCGGTAGCGGGTCGCAAGGGGCGTTGCCTAGGTTCATCGGCGTTCGTCCACACGCACGTCTTTGGGGTAGCGAAGCACATGCTCAGCGGTAAAGCTCGCACTGGCAACGGCTGCCAAGTTTTGCTGCCAGAGCACCGTGCCGGGCGCGCTGCCAAAGGCCTGGTTGCGAGGCTTGGGTGTGTAGCGCGACTGCACTGTGATTTTCTCGTCGCGCGAAATCGGCGCTGCGGTGAGCACTTGCAGCTCAATCGGACCACTGTGCTGGTTGTCCACACGGTAGCGGCTTTGAATGGTGCGCTCGGTGCTGGAGCCGGTGAGGCCTGCCGCGGCGCGTGTGTCTTGCACCGGCTCCGAACGGACCAAAACTTTCTCGTCCCTGCCAAAGGCCAGTTCGGCGGTGTTGGCATCGGCGGGTTGCGCGCCACTAGCATTGGTACTGGTGGCGAAGTCCAGACGGCCGTTGCCAATGAACCGTAGGCCTTGCAACAAAGCCACCGGGCCCGCAGGCCACACGCCGGCGGGGCGGCTGATCTCGGCCACCAGGTAGGCGGCCTGCTCTGCGGCGGGTGTTGTGCGGGTCAGCAGCCGGGCGGGTGCATCGGTGCTACCCAAGGCCAGCGTGATGCGCTCACCGCTACTGGGCACATTGGTGCGGCCGGGCACCGCAAATTCGGTGGCGTAGCTGCCTTGTTCGGTCTGGATTTCAAAATCGGCGGCGGGACTGTCGGCCGCTAAAGCCTCCGCTGAAACAGGTGATGGGGCGGGTGCAGCCGCAGGTGCCATGCCCATCATCGCCTTGGCGCGCTCCAGCTGCGGTTGAGGCGGCGGCTCAATGTCCAGCACCCACGGGCGCGGTAGCTGGCCCTGCGTGTTGCGCTGCGGGGTGCCGGTGGACAGGCGCAGCTGCACGCCGCTCCAATCCTCTCCGGTGGCTTGGGCGACGATGGCCTGGCGCTCCAAGCGCACCGATGCGTTGCCGCCTTTGCCTTCATCCAGCGTCGCGCGGTAACTGCTTTGCCAGCTGGGGCCGCGCACCTGGTAGACCAGGCGCAACGTGCTGGCTCGCTCGCTGGCCAGTTGCACCCGCACCCGCATGACTTGGCTTTGCGCGCTGGCGCTGCGGCCTTGCTCCTGCTGCAGCGCGCGCAGGCGTTGCTCCAGCGATTCTTTCTCGCGCTGCAGCTGGTGCGCACGCACCAGACTGCCTTCCAGTCCGATGCGCAGCGCCTCAGCAGTGGCCTGAATTTGCGCAGGGGTGGGCGGTGCGTTGTTCTTGCCTTTGTCCGGCGGGCTGGTAGCGACGGTTTTGAGGTAACTGTCAGACAGTTGCAGCGCATTGATGGCCGCACCCACCTTGGCCAAATCGTCCTGCACGCCGCGAATACGCGCCTCTTGCGGGCTGGCGCACTCGGGTGCCAGCGCCCGCTCGCTGCTGTCCACGCGCACTTCGCCCACCTGCACGCCGTCGCCCTGCACCTGCAGGCTGCGCGGGTCCAGCGCGGCGGGCAGGCAGCTAAACACTGCGCCGCGTGCGCCCGCCGCTAACGCCACTGTGCGCTCCACGGTGGCGCTGCCCTGATACAGGGTGACGCGGTCCATGCGAGAAGCCGCCGTGTCGGCAACGCCAGCGATACCGACGCCGGGACCGGCCGCGTGCGCATGTGCGCTGGCAAAGAATGCGGCCAGCGCGCAGGCATGGCGAATAAGCCGCCCGCGGTTGGGGCTTGGGGAAGAGGCAGTGCGCATGTCAGTTTCCAATTGCGTCGCAAAAGACGACTGCATGCTAGCGCAGCTGGGTAGGGCAGAAAGCCCCTGAGGGCATGCGAGGTCCTCTAGGAGAAGCGGCTGCGGGCGCAAGGGCGTCTAGCCTCGGGTTCCGCGTTGAGCTTTTACCGGGTGGGCCGTTCGGCCGTAGTTTGGCGTGCACACCGAGCCGGTCATCACAGGTCTTTATGCCGTTGGCGGCACAGAGGTGCCGCGTTTTTGTTGCGTAGCGCGCTTGTACCGAGCGCGCCACTGCGTGTTGTGGTGCCGGCACCTTGCCAAAGCGCCATTGCCCGCCTTGCGCTGGTTTCCTCTTGCAGGTTTTTAGCGCCTAGCGTCGGCCGCGCGCGCTGCGGCTGCGCCTTTTTCGTGCATCGCGCGCACTTCCACACACATTTGCGCCTTCTCGGCTTCGGAAAGGGCACGCTCTTCCCTTTTGAATTCTTGTTCGCCTGCCGCAAACGCCTTGTCGAAGCTGGCGCTGTCAATGCCGAAGCGACCTGCGCGGGCTTTGTCCTGCTCTTTGCTGGGACCAATGCGGTTGTCGCCGGTTTGGCCGCACATTGCGTTGAACGCATGGGTGGAGCCGGCCAGATGGGCCGTTTCCAGCGACGGCGGCTTGCTTTGGCTTTGCGCAAAGGCTGTGGGCGCAAACGCGCACAAGGACGACGCCAGCGCCAGCAGGGCCAAGGTGGGCTTGCGGTGGGTGCGGACAGTTAGTGGAAGAGAGTGAAGCTTCATAGGGATATCGGTGAAAAGTTGCAGAGTTGAAAAGCTGGCGCAAGGGACACTGCCGATCGAAACCGGCTTGCGCCGGGACGGGGGCGAAGTCCACTTCATTGGTTGTGCGGTGCCAGCGGTTTTGGCGGCGTTGCTTGCCATGCGCAAGTGGTTGGATACCGGACGGACCAAGCGCTTGCCACCGCATTTTGTGCACGGACTTCGCCCGCTGCCTGTTGGCTGCCTGTTTTAATTTGTGTGAAAAGTCCACTTGTGGTGCGAGCCAGTGGTTGCCACGCCGCATGTGGCTTGTCTTTCAACGGTCTACAAATTTGCACAAATTAAAGGTGCCCAGTTGCGTATGAATGGGTAGTGAGCCGGCCGTGAGGCGACTACAAGCCGGTGACGCAGTGGCGTTGAACGTGCGCCTCGTAAGTGCCGGCGCAGTTGCGAGTTGCGAGCTGCTGGCGGCTGTTCCATCAGGCGAAGTGGTCGAAGCTGGCAAAGCGAGCCGGCATCTCCTGGCCGCCTGCGCCTTGCACCCGCAGGCCCGGCTCGGTTTGCACTATGCCCACGCGGCGTACCGGTGTGGCCGCCTGCACGGACGCTTGCTGCACGCGGTCGCGCATGGCGGGTGGTGCCGTGAAAGCCAGTTCGTAATCATCCCCGCCAGCCAGCGCGCACTGCAATAGAAAATTTGAGTCAAATTGGCCATTAGCGCTTGATAGTAAAGCGCCTTCAGCTATCAAATAAATAGCATGTTCTGCCTCAATACATGCGCCCACGCCTGAGGCTTTCAGGATATGCCCCAGGTCGCCCAGCAGGCCGTCGCTCACATCAATCGCGCTGGAGGCCACGCCGCGCAGTGCCACGCCCAGCGCGTTGCGGGGAGTCGGGCGCTCAAGCCGCTGACGCGTGCGGGCCAGAACATCGGCCGGCAGGGCGATGCGACCTTGCAGCGCTTCGAGCGCCAACCGCGCGTCGCCCAGCGTGCCGCTCACGTAAATACCGTCGCCCACCTGCGCGCGGCTGCGCAGCAAGGCTTGGCCGGCAGGCACTTCACCCAACACGGTGATGCAGATATTGAGCGGCCCGCGCGTGGTGTCGCCGCCGACTAACTCGCAGCCGTGCTGGTCGGCGAGGGCCAGCAAGCCGCGTGCAAATGCGGCGGTCCAGCGGTCGTCAATGTCAGGCAAGGCCAATGCCAGCGTGAACGCGAGCGGCTCTGCCCCGCAGGCCGCCAAATCTGACAAGTTGACCGCCAGCGCCTTGTGCCCCAGTGACTCCGGGTCGGTACCTGCAAAAAAATGCCGTCCTTCGAGCAGCATGTCCGACGACACCGCCAGCTGCATGCCGGCGCGCGGTGCCAGTAGCGCGCAGTCGTCCCCTACGCCCAACGGCGAACGCCGCACCGCGCGCGTGAAATGCCGCGCGATCAGCTCAAATTCACCCATGGCAAGGACCTTTGCTTTTCATGCACGCAAGTATGCCGGTGCCCCGGCGCTGGCCCAACCGGTGGTCACAACGATGCAGGTTGAGACGCACCTGGTGCCAGGGCCTCCGGCAGATTTGGCTGCGCCAGTCCGCCGGAGGCCCTGCGCTCAGGCGGACTGGCGCGAAGCGCCGTAGAGGGGATCAAACGCCCCTGAAGCGTCCTGCTGCCTGCCGGCTCACCTCGGCCAGCAATTGCTCTTCGCGCTGGCGCTCGCGCAGCCAGCGGGCGTCGTTCTGACCGGTTTCGGCTTCGCCGCGCAGCAGGTGCAGTGCGCCCGCCGCACCTTGCGCCTCAGCATGCGGGGCAATGCGGTCCAGCGTGCGCAGGATGTGTTCGCGCAGCAGCATGTGGTTGCCAGTGGCAGGGTCTACGTACACCGCATCCATGCCAAAGCGGCAGGCCTGGAAGCGGTTGTAGGTGTAAACCAAGTAGTCGTCCTCTTGCGGCACAAAAGGCTGCTCCGCCAGAAACCAGGCGCCAAGCGACTGCACAAACCCCGAAAGGGCTGCAGCCCGCTCTATGGTGAGCGGCGTGTCAAAAACGCGGATTTCTATGGTGCCGAACTCAGGCTTGGGCCGAATATCCCAGTAAAAATCCTTCATGCTTTTGACCACGCCGGTGTGGGTCATCTTGTCGTAGTACGTCTCAAAGTCTCGCCACGACAGCGCCATGGGCGCACGGCCAGACAGCGGAAACGCGAACACCGAGTTGAGCCGGGCCGAGTCAAACGCTGTGTCGTGTCCCTGCACGTAAGGGCTGGAGGCCGAGAGTGCGATGAAATGCGGAATAAAGCGCGACATGCGGTGCAGCATGAGCAGGGCGGCATCGGCATCGGGGCAGCCAATGTGCACGTGCTGGCCAAAAATAGTGAACTGCTTGCACAGGTAGCCATACAACTCGGAGAGCTCGCGAAAGCGCGGCTGGTCGTAAATGCGCTGGTCGTGCCACTGCTGAAACGGGTGCGTGCCGCCGCCCACAACGGCGATGTTGAGCTTGTCGGCGCATTTGACCAGTGCGTCGCGCGTCATGCTGAGCTGGCCCAGCACCTCGCTGCTCGAGCGGCAAATGCCGGTGGACACCTCAATCATGCTGCTGGTCATCTCGGGCACCACACTGCCTGGGAGCGGGTACTTGTGCATGAGGCGCAGCATGTCGCCGGCATACGGGGCCAAGTCGTAGTCGTGCGTGTTGACCAGCTGCAGTTCCAGCTCCACACCCAAAGTCAGCGGTTCTGATTTTTCAAAGCGCTCAAGTGCCATGGCGGTCTCCGGATGAATGGCGCGCGCTGAGGAGTACCCAGGGGCGTGAGCTTTCTCCCGCCTGGTAAATGGCCAAGGTGGCAATCACTGCGCCGGTTACCTCCATCAGCAAGATGGCGGGCAGTGCAATTTGGGCGATCAACAGGCCCGTCTGGGGCGCGACCACCGCGAACTGGGAGGTGATGAGCAGCGCAATGGCCGACATCGGTGTCATGGCGCTGGCCACCCACAGCGCCTGGTGCCAGCTGGCACCGCTGCCCACATTGCCCAACGCTACGCCCACCATTTTCGCCAACAGGCGCACCACAATCAGCGCCAGCACCACCCCCGCGACGCGCCCACTCCAGTCGGCTTGCGCAGCCACGGTGGAGACCAATACAAACATCAGCATGGTCAGCAGTGCGGAGATATTGCCCAGCTGGCGCGGCCAAGCCCAGGGACGTGGATTCATCTGCCGCAGCAGCATTGCACCCAGCAGCGCCGCCAGTGGTGCCGAGCCCCCCAGGTGCGCTGCAATCGCCGCCGCCGCCGCCACCAGCGTAATCAGCAAGATGGAGGTGTTCTCGCTGGTAGGGCTCATCACGCGCAGGGCGCTGCGCAGCACCAGCGCCAGCACTGCGGCCACCACCACGGACACGCCCAGCACCACCATAACGGGGTTGATCGTGTCCAGCAGCGCGGCGGGATGTCGCAAGGTGGCGCTCTTCATCACCTCGGCCTGGGCGCTGCCCAAAGCCAGCGCGTAGAGCGTAGAGAGTGTCGCCAGTGCCATGGCCCGCTCAGTCACCGGACCGGCTGCGCGCGTATCGGCCACCACGCGGATCAACACGGAGGGAGACGCCGCCAACGCTATCAGCGCCAAGGGGCCTGCCACGCGCGTTTCCACGCCCAGCCAAACCAGCACTGCGTACACCGCCAGGCAGGTCAGCGTCGACTCCAGCACGCTTTGCACCAGCACCATGGGGTTGTGGCGAAACCAGCGCAGCGGAATGCGTCCCCCCGCTTCAAACAAGACCACGGCCAGCCCCAGCTCCAACAAAAACAGGCCGCTGCCTTGCAGTGGCCAGGCAGCGCCGCTGAAGCCCGCCAAACCGGCCACCGTGCCTACCAGCGTGTAGCCCACCACCTTGGGCAGGCCCATGTGGCGCTGCAACAGATGGCCCGCCATCGCGGCCAGCGCCAGCAGCAGCGACCACTGCACGATGGGGATGCCTGCTGAGGGGCGCAACCACTGCGCCCAGTAATTCATGAGTTCATTCATGTCGTATTCACGGCCCGGAGCCGGCTTGGGCCCGTTGGCGTTCTGTACCTTATTTCGGAGAACCGTAAGAGAGCTTGAAAAGGCGGTGCCAAAGTGCCCAATCGCCATTCGGCTGGAATATATACAAGCCAAATGGCCGAGCGGCCCGTCAGACTCGCGCGCACCACAAGGCCATTGGGCCTTGATGCGTGCGTTTGGGTGAACACCTGTTTCAGGTGCCCGGCAAGTCGCTCGGCGCAGCGGCCCAAGCCGGCGGAGCAGGTTTGGGTGCAGCACCCAGTGCTGCACCAGACGCTGTGGCCGGCGCTGAAGTCGGCGTTGAGGGCGGCGCGTCGACAGCCAAGCCTGCCAATGCCGCGTGAACCTGGGGCCTTTGCGACGTATCGAGCGCTGCCGCAGGCGTTCGCGTGGTGTCACCGGGGAGGTCCTCCGCCGATGCTTCTGGTGGGCTCTGTCCACCGGCATCGCTGCCAGGTGCGCCCGGATCGGGCTCGCCCTGCTGTGTCTGGCTGCCGCCAGGGCCGTTTTCTTCTATCTTGTCGCCGGACCATCGCAGCGCGCGCGCTGCGATGGGTGGCCCTATGGTTTCCAACAGCGCCACGGCCGCCAAGACGATGGAGCCGACCACAGCCCCTTTTTCGGGAAACAGGCTAAGGGTGGTGTTAACCAGACCAATGGCAAGACCCGCCATGGGCAGCAGCAGCAGCCCGGTGGACGCTGCCTGCCGCGGCGTAGCGCCCAGCAGGTGGGCAGAACCTGCAACGCCCAGCCACTTGACGATTCCCCGAGCGCCGACGAAGGTCAGCACTGCCGGCCAGTATTCGACCAGTTCTTTCACATGCAGGCTGGCACCCGCGTAGACGAACAGCACGATAAAGAACAGTTCAAACGCCGAGCCAAATTCAATGGCTGCGATGAGTTTGGCGCGCTCCATGCTGCGCACCACCATGCCCAGTACCAGCGGCGCAAACAGCGCCGACAAATTGAGCACCAGCGCCGCACCCACCGTCATCATCACCGCACCAATAACCAGCGCGAGTTGGTACTGCTCAGCCGCCTTGGTATGCCGGGCCGCCACGTGCAGCAGCCCGCCCATCACGATGCCAAGTGCCGCCGAGCCCAGTACTTGGTAGAGCGGGGCACCGATGATGGTAGCAAGCGGCGCATTGGCCTCGCCGTACATGGCAGGCAAAACCGCCGCAAAAGCCACGAAGGCGATCACGTTGTTCAACGCCACCAAAAGCATGGCGCGTTCGGTGACCGGCCCGCTGGCTTTCAGTTCGTGGGCGACGTGGATCAGCACGGAGGGCGACGACGAAACGGCAATGGTGCCGATCACCGCGGCGGCCAAACCGCTAATGCCGACAAGCCCAAGGCCGAAATACACGGCGAAAAACGTCAGCGTGCTCTCTATCAATGAGACCAACACCACGGGCCGGTCTTGTCGTATGCGCTTGACGTCGATAGACAGGCCGAGTCGGTAAAGGATGAGTGCCAAGGACACATCCACCACGATGCGCGACTGCGCAATGCCTTCTTCGCTGAGAACGCCCAACACGTTTGGCCCTGCGACAAAACCGACCACCATGAACCCGGTGATGCTCGGTAACCACCGCCAGCGATGTGCAACGTAGCCCCCCAAAGCACCAGAAAAAAGCAAAAAGCCAAAAAAGAAGAGAGTGTTGACCGTAGGTGGCCACTCCGGGAGAAATTCCATGAACGGTGTGCGGGTGGGGTGCCGGATCAGTGCAGGACGCGATGCGCGCCGCCCTGGGCGGCGTTCATGGCGAACGGCGGAATGGAAACATCGAAAAAATCACCGGTTTCTGTTACGAACCGGTAGCTGCCCTGCATGCTGCCGGTGTCACTGCGAAGCCTGCAGCCACTGGTGTACTCAAAGCGCTCGCCTGGCTGGATCAAGGGCTGCTGCCCCACCACGCCCAAACCGCGAACATCGTCCTGCGGCCCTTGCGCGTCCTCTATGGTCCAGTGGCGAGCAATCAGCTGCGCTGCCACTTTTCCGATATTGGCGATGGTGATGGTGTAACGGAAAGCGAACGTGTGGTGCTCAGGGGCCGAATGGTCGGCCTCGTAAGCGGTTTGCACGTGAATCTCAAAAGCGGTGGGCTGCTGCATAGGCAGGGATGGTAACTGCGACAATTCCGCCCATGACCCGCACCTACCGCATTGCCCCCTCCATTCTCTCTGCCGACTTCGCCCGTCTGGGTGAGGAAGTGACCAGCGTGATCGCCGCAGGAGCCGACTGGATTCATTTCGACGTTATGGACAACCATTACGTGCCCAACCTGACTTTTGGTCCCATGGTGTGCCAAGCCCTCAAGCCTTACGCCAAAACGGCGGCGGGCCAGCCGGTGCCCATTGATGTGCACTTGATGGTCGAACCGGTGGACGCATTGGCCGCAGCTTTTGCAGAAGCGGGCGCTCACACCATCAGTTTTCACCCGGACGCAGCGCGCCACGTGCACCGCAGCATTCAGGCCATTCGTGCGCAGGGTGCGCTGCCGGGTTTGGTGTTCAATCCCGCAGCCTCTCTTGAAGTGCTTGACTGGGTGATCGACGACATTGACCTCATTCTCATCATGAGCGTCAACCCCGGCTTTGGTGGCCAAAGCTTTATCGACTCGGCGCTGCGCAAGATAGAAGCGGTGCGCAAACGCATTGACGCCTGCGGCAAGGACATTCGCCTGGAAGTCGATGGTGGCATCAAAGAAGACAACATTCGCCTTGCGGCAGATGCGGGAGCCGACACCTTTGTGGCTGGCAGCGCCATTTTCGGCAAGGGCGATTACGAGTGCGTAATAGACGCTATGCGCGCGCAGTTGCGCTGATCTACGCTGGTTTTTTGCGCAGCCACTCGTTTTTCCGGCTCAACGTAGCCGTTTTGCCTTAACCGGTCGATAAGACGGTGCCTCAAAGCGGCGCTCGGCATCTCCGCTGACAGTCTTCGCCAGTTTTGCTGAGTAGCATGGATTTTTGCAGCCAACAAGCGCGCCACCTGGCGTGCCACCTACGCGAGGTTTTATGTCCCACACTCCCGCTCTTTCTTTTGCTCAAGCCGATCAGGTGGGCACCGTGTGGGTGCGCGACGAGGGGCTCAAGCGCCATGTCAGCGACTGCGTGCGCTCCAATGGCGCATGGCACAGCGTACGCTGCAAGGCGGAATCGGTTGACTCTTTCGTTAGCGGTCGCTTTGTGAGCACCATCGTGGTCGCGGCCGGCCTTCTCGCGCTCAGCGTTTCTCTGTAAAAATAGCGTTCGCGAGCCGTGGCGCTGTCGTTACTCACGCGCCAGCGGCGCAACCTTTCTGCCGATTTTTTGGGGCTTTTGAACCCGTCGCTCGGCGCACTGGAGCTTCCTGTTCGGGCTGAGATATTTGGCGGAGCTCGTCTGGAGCAGCACGCCCGAAGCTTGGCCGAGGCGCATTCGCAGAGCGCTGTCCCCAAGCGCAGCGGCACCCCGTTTTACCCAAAGCTGCAGCAGAACCTCAAAGTAATTAGGCAGTCCCACGCCTATATCGCCGAGCAGGAGA
The DNA here is from genome assembly GCA_038235025.1 of Burkholderiales bacterium. Classification (GTDB taxonomy): domain Bacteria; phylum Pseudomonadota; class Gammaproteobacteria; order Burkholderiales; family Burkholderiaceae_C; genus Simplicispira. Next base: position 27,957 of record JBBSUJ010000012.1, on the reverse strand, counting down.
GAACCGGCCACCACATCAGCCCCGCAGGCGAGTGGCTGCTGGATAACTTTCAAATCCTGATGGCGCAGCTCGATGAGATCGGCCAGTCTCTGCCCCGACGTTACTTTGCGCAGTTGCCGGTGCTGACGGGGCCCCATCTCGAGGGCTTGCCCCGAATCTATGGTTTGGCTTGGGCTTTTGTAGCCCATACCGACAGCGCCATCGACATCGACTTGCTTGTGAAATTTCTGAGCGCCTACCAGTCGGCGGGCGAGTTGACATTTGCTGAGATTTGGGCGTTGTCAATCACCCTGCGCGTGCTACTTGTAGAGAATTTGCGCCGCCTGGCGGAGCGCGTTGCTACGGCGAAAGCCGCTAGGCAATCGGCCGACCACTGGTACGACGCATTGCTCGCGGCTGCGACGCCCGATACGCGGGCCCTTCAGCCAGCCTACGACGACCGGGTCCGCCGCGGCGTGGGGCGTGCGTTTGCCTTGCAGCTAAACGACCGCCTGCGCGTGGATACATCGGAACTTGCCGGCGCATCTGGCAAGGTTTCGAGCGGAGTGCTGGAATCTTTGCAAGAGGCCTTGAGCCGGATGCTGCCTGACCCCGCAGAAGCGCAGGTTCTACAGAACGCTGAAAGAGCTGCGGACAATCTCAGCATGCGCAACGCCATAACGGCGCTTCGTATGCTCGAAGACGCTGATTGGCGCGAGGTGGTCAGCCGCTCAAGCGTGCTGGTGCACGCGCTCCAGTCGTCGCCCACGTTTCGCGCCGAGCGGGAGGACACACAGGACGGTTCGCTGTTCGCCATCCAACGCATCGCGCGCCGCAGCAAGTTGGCCGAATCAGTTATTGCCCAGCAGCTTTTGGCCCTCATGGGGGTTTCTTCGTCGCAAGGCGCGGGCAGTGTTGGCGAAGCTGGACAGTCTGACAGCAGCACTTTGCAGCGGACCTCCGCGAGCGACGGGACGGTCGCCGTGTCCTCCGAAGCGCCGGGCTACTGGCTTCGCGGCGCGGGCCGAAAAACGCTTTACCGGGCTTTGGGTCTGCGTGAGCAGCGCAGCTGGGTCACCCGTCAACTTTTGCGTCGCAGCGTGCTGCCGCTTTACGTTTTCGTCCTTCTGGCAGGAAGCGTGGCCGCCGCCTGGCTATTACTGGGGCATGATCTTTCAGGATTTGCGGGAAGTGCCTTGGCGCTGGGCGGGCTGGGTCTGCTGGCCATCTTGCCGGCCGGCGAGGCGGTGATAGCGGTAGTGCACCGTATGCTGAGTGAGTCGCTCTCGCCCAGGCGGCTGCCGCGGTTGGCACTGGCGTCCGGCATAGGGCCCGAGCAGCGCGTGCTGGTGGTGGTGCCTGCCTTACTCACCTCCGTAAAATCTGCCCGCGAGTTGGCGCTTCAGCTAGAGCAGCATTACCTGGCCAACAGCGAGCCATGCGCGCAATTCGCCCTGCTAACCGATTTCGCCGACGCTGACGCCGCTGTCCAGCCGGGCGACGCGGCGCTTTTGGCGCACGCGCAACAGGCGCTGGAGACGCTGGAGGCGCGTTACGCATCTGCCCCGCTCGTGGGTGCGCCACGCCGGTTTTTGCTGCTGCATCGCGATCGCACCTGGGCGCAAACCGAGCGCCGATTCATAGGTTGGGAGCGAAAGCGCGGCAAGCTCGAAGCGTTGGTGCAGTTTTTGGCTGAGGGCGTCGCGTCGCCCTTCATTGACTTTGGTGCACTCTCGCAGCCCGTTCCCGGCACGCCTTACATCGTGACGCTGGACAGCGATACCGGCCTGCCGCCAGGCACCTTGCGTGCGTTGGTCGGTGTTGCTGCGCATCCGCTCAACCAGCCCCGGGTCGATCCTGAGCAACGGCGGGTCGTATCGGGCTACGGAATTTTGCAGCCTAGGCTCGCTACGCCGTTACCAGGGCCGCGCGAAGCCACTCTTTTTCACTGGCTGTTCTCCGGCCGCTGCGGGATTGACCCGTACAGCGCGGCCACCTCTGAGATTTACCAGGATTTGTTTGCTGAGGGGAGTTTTGTCGGCAAAGGCTTGCTCAATGTCGGCGCGATGCACGCAGTGCTCACAGGGCGTTTGCCGGAGGGGCAAGTGCTTAGCCACGACCTGCTGGAGGGCACGCTGGCGCGCTGCGCCAGCGTGAGCGACATCACGCTCATGGAGGATGCCCCTGTCCACGCTGACGTGGCGGCCGCGCGCATCCACCGCTGGACGCGTGGTGACTGGCAGCTGCTGCCTTTGATGCTGCAATGGCGCAGATATGTTCTGCCCGGCATTACACGTTGGAAACTGGTCGACAACCTGCGCCGGTCGCTTGTGGCGCCCGCTTCAGTGGCGTTGATGGTGTTGGCGCTCGCAGGTGCCCCGCTTTCGCCGTGGCGCACCTTGCTCGCCATTGCGCTGGCATTTGGTGCTGGCCCGTTAATTGGCGCGTTGGCCGGGCTGGCTCCCGCGCGCGACAACGTGGCTGGCGTTTACTTCTATCGCCAAGCCTTCAAGGAGGTGTTGCGGGCTGTGGGGAGCACTCTTTGGAATCTTGCCACTTTGCTTCAGCAAGCCATGCTTCTGCTGCACGCTGCTGGTTGCGCCCTGTGGCGCACGTTCGTTAGTCGTCGCGGGCTTTTGCAGTGGACTACTGCAGCCAGTGCGCAGGCAGCGGCCCAAATGCAATTAAGTAGTTTGCTGCGGATGCATTTTCCGGTCACCATCACTGCCGCGTTGTTGTGGCTGGGGCTGTGGCGCGCTGATACGGCATGGCCTGTTTTAACTGCTGCGCTGTGCGCCACGTGGGCGGCGGCACCGGTGTGGACCTGGCTGGCAAGCCGTGCCTGGCGTTTTCAGGAACGTCCGCAACCCAGTGCCGAGGACCAGGACTACCTGCTAAGCGTGGCGCGTGATACGTGGACCTACTTTGAGCGCCACGTAGGCGAGCAAACCCACCATTTGCCTCCGGACAACGTGCAGACGGTTCCCAGCACCATGGTAGCCGAGCGCACATCGCCGACCAACATTGGCATGTACCTGTTGGCGGTTGCGTGTGCCCGCACCTTCCAGTGGATCGATACCCCACAGCTGCTCGCGCGGTGCGAGGCCACTTTAGCCACGCTGGACAAGTTGGCGCGTCACAAAGGTCACTTTTTAAACTGGTACGACACGCGCACGCTGGATGTGCTGGCACCGAGCTACGTGTCAGCGGTGGACAGCGGTAACCTGTGTGGCCACCTGCTGGCACTGGCAGGGGCCTGCAACGAGCTGATTGAGCAGAACGCCGGTGCCACGCCAGACCAGGTGAAGCGCCTGGGGGCGGTATCCGAGCGCTGCCGTCGACTGGCGATGGAGGCGCAGTTTGGATTCCTTTACCACCCACGCAAGCGCCTGCTGCATTTAGGATACCGAGTTTCCGACGCGGCGCTGGACAACAGTTTTTACGATCTGTTGGCGTCCGAAGCCCGTTTGGCAAGCCTCTGGGCCATTGCCAAAGGCGACGTACCTGCCGAGCACTGGGGCTCCCTAGGACGGCCGTTTTACGGCGTCGGCAAGCGCGCCGCGCTGCGCTCTTGGTCAGGGTCGATGTTTGAGTACCTGATGCCCTCGCTGGTGCTGGATGAGCCAGCCGGTAGTGCACTGGACAGCGCTGCATGGTCGGCCATCTTTGAGCAGCAGGAATACGCAAAACGCAACGATGTTCCTTGGGGTATCTCTGAATCGGCTTACGCTGCGGGTGACCACACGCTGGCCTACCAGTACGCACCTCAAGGCGTGCCTCGCCTGGCGCTGCGGCGCACGCCTGCTGGCGAAATGGTGGTGGCACCCTATGCCACCGCTTTGGCGGCGATGTACCAGCCGCAGGCTGTGGCCGAGAACCTGCGCGCGCTGGAGGCTTTAAATGCTCGAGGCGACATGGGTTTTGTGGAAGCCGTTGACTTCAGCCCAGAGCGCCAACGTGCGGGTAGCCGCTATCAAATCGTATCGACCTTTATGGCGCACCACCAGGGCATGGCGTTGGTGGCAATAACCAACTTGTTGCAGGATGCGGCTCCACAACGGTGGACCATGGCCGACGCGCGGCTGCGTGCCGTATCTGGCTTGTTGCAAGAAGCGGTACCGCGCGAAATTCCACGGCTGGTAGAGCCCTTGATGCAACCGCAGCGCGCAGTACGCGCACGGGTCGCTATTTGCGAATCACGGGAAATCGTTCCTGGCGCTTCAGCGCTGCAGCCCACCTTACTGCTTTCCAACGGTAGATACAGCGTGTCTTTGCGTGCTAATGGAGCTGGCTGGAGCCGCTTTGGAAGCGCAGATGTCTCGCGCTGGCGGGACGACGCGTTGCGCGATGCCTATGGCTCGTTCGTGTACCTGCGCAGAGCTGACCGTGAAGTGGATTCGGAGTCTTCGCTGGTTTCTATCACGCAGCACCCTGCGGCAGATCCTCAAGCGGCTTATCGCACCAGTTTCCACGGGGACCACGCCTGTTTTCATGCGCAGTGGGCGGACCTGCGCAGCTGCTGCACCGTTTGGGTCAGCCCTGAAGACGACGTGGAACTGCGCCGTATCGAGCTTTGGAACCCGACCAACAAGCCTATTGAGTTAGAGCTGTTCTCGATGTTTGAGGTGTCTCTGGTGGAGGCGCGCGCCGACCAAGCGCATCCGGCCTTCGCGAACCTGTTTGTGCGTGCCGAATGGGTGGGTTCTGACCAGGCGTTGTATTTCGCCCGACGTCCGCATACCCCTGCGCAGAAGCCCAAACATGCCGTCCATTTTCTCGCGCAATCCGACAAGCCGCCGCGAAAGCTGCGCGTGCAGACAGAGCGCGCTGTGTGGCTGGGACGCAACCGCGACGCCTCTGCCCCGCTGGCAGTGTGCGATGTGCCGCCGGAAGGCGCAGCCGTACTGCGCACGGGTCTGGATCCGGTATCGGTGATCAGCCTCACGGTCGTGGTCCCCGCGCATTCGCATACACAGTTCACGCTGGGAACCGCCGCGGCGGACAGCCGCGAAACGTTGGAGGCGCTGGTGGACCGTTACCGGCAAGCGGCGGCGGTAGAGCGTTCCATGCTGATGTCCGCCACCTTTGCCAGCGTACGCATGCGCGAAATGGGCATCCTTCTTGAAGACCGTGCGGCGATGCAGACGCTCAGCACTTTGCTGGTCATGCTCCATGCGCGGCCAGGTCCGCGCTCGGTACCCGCCGACAATGCCGGCGACCGCAGAACGCTCTGGCGCTTTGGTATTTCGGGAGATCGCCCTCTTCTTTTGGTGGAGATCAGCGCCGTGCACGGGGTGCGGCTGGTTCGCTCGCTGGTGCGTGCGCTGCGCTTGTGGTCATGGGGAGGACTGCTGTGCGATCTGGTGGTGGTAAACGCCGAGCCGTCGTCGTATCAGATGCCCCTGCAACTCGAACTTCAAGAGCTGCAGGACAGCCACAAGGCGCAAAGCGCCAGCATCGATGGAGCGCGCGTTTGCGGGCTGCACCTGCTGCGCCAGCCAGAGCTGTCGGTGGTGGAACACACCACTCTGCGCATGTTGGCGCGCGCCCGGCTGAACGCCGATGGCCGGCCACTTGCGCAGCACCTGCGCGAGCTCGCCCAGTGGCACGACACCGCACTGGATGCGCGTATTGACCAACACAGCGCCTCGCCTTCTGCACGGCGTGCAGGCCTTGCAGCGGTAGAGCCAAAAGGCCAGTTCGATTCGCAAAGCGGAGCGTTCCGCTTTGACATCTCGGTGCAGCAGCAGGTCTCCAAGCCCTGGGTTAACGTGCTTGCCAACCCTGATTTCGGTACACAGATATCAGAGGCGGGAGCGGGCTACACCTGGGCTGGCAACAGTCAACAGCACCAGCTCACTGTATGGACCAACGACCCGGTATCCGACCCGGGCGGCGAGATGTTCTGGGTTCAGGACATGCGCACCCGCGCCCTCTACGGCGTGGGTAAGGAATTTGACGGCGTGCGCAGCGTGGAGCATGGGCAAGGCACCACCGTGATTCGCCAGCGCCACGGGGATATGGAGATCACCGCCACGTGGTGCGTGGACCCGGTGCGCTGCGTCAAGCAGGTCCAAGTTGCAGTGCATAACCATGGCTCGGAGCCGCTGCGGTTGCGTGCAGTCGGTTTGCTGGAATGGGTCATGGGCAGCCAGCGGTTGGACCGGCAGAGCGTTGCGACGGCCTCAGAGTCTGCGGCCTTTGGTTCCCACACGCAGGCCCCCATCCTGCTGGCCATTCAACGCGACGCGCAATCAGGTTTTGGTGGTAGTACCGCCTTTTTCGCGGTGCGTTCTGCGCCTCGCGGACCACGCCGCGCGGAGGCTCCCAACGACTGGACCTGTGACCGCAGGGAATTCTTTGATGCGCGCGGTCAACGAGTTGTTCCTGACCACATGGGCGCAAATGCCGGGCTGGGCAGCGACCCCTGTGCCGCGCTGTCTTGCGTGTTGGAAGTGGCCCCCGGCAACGGCCAGAGCTGCGTCTTCTTGCTTGGCCACGGTGCGAACCGGGAAGAAGCTCTGGCGCTGGCCCAAACCTGCTTGTCGGGTGCTCAGGGCGAAAGCATCGGTACCTGCGAAGCTGCAGTGCGTGCGCAGTGGCAGCGGCTGCTTACGCCGGTACAGGTGCAAACGCCTGATCCGCTTTTCAATGCACTGGTCAACCACTGGTTGCTGTACCAAACGGTGGCCTGCCGTATGTGGGCGCGCGCCGGGTTTTATCAGGCAGGCGGAGCCTTCGGTTTCCGCGACCAGTTGCAGGACTCCATGGCGCTGGCCATTGGTGCGCCCGAGCTGCTGCGCAAGCAGTTACTGCTGTCGGCATCGCGGCAGTTTGTGGAGGGCGATGTGCAGCACTGGTGGCATCCCCCTGCGGGCGCGGGTGTGCGCACCCACTGTTCAGACGACCTGCTATGGCTGCCCGAAGCGGTCGCGCGCTACGTATTGATTACCGGCGATGCTGACGTGTTGGACGAGCAGGTGCCGTTTTTGGAAGGCCCGCCGATACCGGAAGGGGAGCACGATGCCTACTTCGTGCCCACCGTGAGCGACACCCAGGCCAGTCTGTACGAGCACTGCGCACGCGCGCTTGATCGCAGTTTGGAGGTGGGCGAGCACGGCCTACCACTGATAGGCACTGGCGACTGGAACGACGGCATGAACCTGGTGGGCGAAAAAGGGCGTGGCGAGTCCGTATGGCTCGCCTGGTTCTTGTGCGTCGTGACTGATGCCTTTGTGCCCATTGCCGAGGGCCGTAGCGACGACGCGCGGGTGCAGCGTTGGCGCACGGCGGCAGAAGGCTGGCGCGCGGCATTGGCAGGCCCGGCTTGGGACGGCGGCTGGTTCAAGCGGGCGTTCTTTGACGACGGTACGCCGCTAGGCACCCACACCGCAAACGAATGCCGCATCGACCTCATTGCACAGTCCTGGAGCGTGCTCTCTGGAGTCGCAACGCCTGAGCGCCAGCAAATGGCAATGGATGCGGTGGACCGCTTGTTGGTGGACAAGCAAGCCGGCTTGAACCGGCTGCTCACTCCGCCGCTCCAAGACATGGAGCCCAGCGCTGGCTACATCCAGGCGTATCCGCCGGGCGTGCGCGAAAACGGGGGGCAGTACTCCCATGCCGGGGTGTGGAAACTCATGGCCCAGGCCCGCTTGGGCGATGGAGATGGCGCGTTCCGCACCTTCACGCAGCTCAGTCCTGCGCACCGCAACGCCAACCCCGAGCAAAGCGGAGCCTACGCAATCGAACCTTATGTGATGGCGGGTGATATTTACACCGAGCCACCCTACGTAGGGCGAGGGGGTTGGAGCTGGTATACCGGCTCTGCCGCGTGGATGCACCGCGCCGCTGTGGAATCCATCCTTGGCTTGCAAGTAGAGGGCCAGCGTGTCCGCCTTCTGCCCTGCCTCCCGGGGCACTGGCCGCAGGCGCAACTAACGCTCGCACGCAACGGCGCGACACACCGCTTCACTGTGTGTTTCGAAGATTCCAAGGATGCCATTGCGCAGGCAAAGCAGGCCGGTGCGACGCTGCTAGAGGTCGGCGCATGGACGGAACTGCCAGCGGATGGTCAAAGCGCTAATGTCCTGATCACGCTAGTCAGAGGCTCCGCCACGCCGCCAGCATAGTGGGGCCGCAGCCGGCCGGCTCCCTGCTCGCGAATCATTGACTAAGAGCAGGGTTGAGTGCCGTAGAGGCGGCGTTAGAGTGATGGCCCCTGTGCCAGAAACGGACGCCGCCCTTGTGCGAGGCGCGCCGGCCTGCCCAGCGGAAAGGGGGCTTTGGGCGGTTACTTGGGCTGAACTGTAGTGGTGGTGACGCTTTCACGCAGCAGACCACCCTTCAGCGCCGAGCCCTGCGTACTGCTTGGTTCCTCCAAACGCGCAAGACATTCGGCGTGCTCGTCCGCCCCTTTGAATACTTTGCAGCGCTGAACCGCATTGCTGGAAATGTCCGTACCTGGCTTTTTCTGCAAGGCGCCCGCTTGTGAGGCGTCGCGGGCTGCGCCCGCTTCGCGCAGGCAGACATCGCGGGCTTGCTGCGTGTTGCCCGTCACGCAGGCTTGGCGGTCTTGCTGATAGCGGGCCTCTGCAGCAGCGTTTGGCGCAGCGCTCGCAGCGCCTGCGAACGCCAATGAGGCCGCGCCAAAAATCATGCGCATGGAAGGTGTGAGAGTTTTCATAAGATTTTCTGTTGTTCCCGGTGTGTGAAAGCCCCCTCGCTACGGGGTAGTCGCTCTGCAGGCTATTCGTCTTCGCCTGCGTATGGTGTCGGACACGCTCTAGACTTTTCAGTTATGCGAAAGGAAAAAACCATGGCTCTCGTCTCCGCAGCTTCCCATGTATTTAACGTGGACGCGGTCCTTTTTGACCTTGATGGGACTTTGGTGAACACCTTGGGGGACTTCAGCGAAGCGCTGAACGGCGCGCTCGCGGAACTGGAGCTCCATCCCATCGCGCCCGCAGTGTTGGAGCGTTTCGTAGGCAAGGGTTCAGGGTACCTGGTTAATTGTGCGGTAAAACATGCTTTAGAGCTTATGGGTAAAGGACTTTCAGCTATTGAAATAGAATCGATTTGCGACCGGGTCCAGCCGGCATACCAGCGCCATTACGGCAGGGTCAATGGCCGCTATTCCAGCTGCTACGACGGTGCGCTAGAGGGCGTTCGCGCGCTGGCTGCCGTGGGCCTGCCCATGGCCTGCGTCACCAACAAACCCACTGCTTACGCTGTAGATCTGCTGCGACAGCTAGAGCTGCTCCCAACGTTTCCCCATGTGTTCGGAGGCGACGCGTTTGAGCGCAAAAAACCGGACCCTTTGCCTTTGGTTCGCAGCTGTGAGGCGCTGGGTACGTCACCAGCGCGCACGCTGATGGTGGGCGACTCCGCCAACGACGCACAGGCCGCGCGTGCGGCGGGATGTCCGGTGCTCCTGGTGACTTATGGCTACAACCATGGCCAGCCGGCACGCGAAGTAGATGCGGATGCGTGGGTCGATTCACTGGCCACCCTGACCGTCACGCGGTAACACTGCGTTGTGCCGCGTCGTGTTTTGCCAGGCATTACGCTGCCCTCCTTTGCTACACTTTGCCCATGTTTTTTCACCGCGCAACCATCGCAGGTCTTCATGACCGGGGAGCCTGGCCTTGGCGGGCCCGATTCGCCTTGCGCGGCTGAGCTTAGGCGCGGCGCGCTTCCGGTGGCTGTTTGCCCATGTCGACAGCCACCACTTTGATGTACCCGGCGCGCCGCTTAGCTGGCCCGCCTGCCGCCCTGGCAGGAATCCCCCGTGATCACTGAACTTGAATTCCAAAGCCTCGCCCGCGAAGGCTACAACCGCATTCCCCTCATGGCCGAGGCGTTTGCGGACCTTGAAACCCCGCTATCGCTTTACTTGAAGCTAGCCCATGCGCAGGGCGGCGGCGCTTATAGTTTTTTGCTTGAATCGGTGGTGGGCGGTGAGCGTTTTGGCCGCTACAGCTTTATCGGCCTGCCTGCGCGCACCTTGCTGCGCTCGCGCGGCTTTGGCGCTGAGGCGGTGACTGAAGTGGTCACCGACGGCCAAGTGGTGGAAAGTGCACCAGGCAATCCACTCGACTTTGTAGAGGCCTACCAAAAGCGTTTCAAAGTCGCCTTGCGACCCGGCCTGCCGCGCTTTTGCGGCGGCTTGGCGGGTTACTTTGGCTACGACGTGGTGCGCCACATCGAGAAAAAGCTGGAATCCACCTGCCCGCCCGATACGTTGGGCATGCCCGACATCCTGCTGCTGCAATGCGAAGAGCTGGCCGTGATCGACAACCTGTCGGGCAAGCTTTCGCTCATCGTTTACGCCGACCCAGCGCAGTCCGATGCCTACCGAAACGCCAGCCTGCACTTGCAAGGCCTGCGCGAGCAGCTCAATCATTCTGTCAGCGCGCCGCAGGTGCCTGCCAGTCAGAGCTATCCAGCCCAGCGTGACTTTGCCAAGGCGGATTACATTGCCGCCGTGGAGCGCGCCAAAGAGCTGATTGCCGGCGGCGACTTTATGCAAGTGCAAGTGGGCCAGCGCATTCACAAGCGGTTTGAAGCCAGCCCGCTGTCGCTATACCGGGCGCTGCGCTCGCTCAACCCCAGCCCGTACATGTATTACTACGACTTTGGCGACAGCCATGTGGTGGGCGCCAGCCCCGAGATTCTGGTGCGGCAAGAGAAGACCGACGCGGGCGAGAAAGTCACCATTCGCCCGTTGGCCGGCACGCGCCCGCGCGGCACCTCGCCCGAGCACGATCAAGCCACCGAGGTGGAATTGGTCAACGACCCCAAAGAGCGCGCCGAACACGTCATGCTGATTGACCTGGCCCGCAATGACATTGGCCGCATTGTGCAAACCGGCACCGTGAAAGTGACCGAAGCCTTTGCGGTTGAGCGCTACAGCCACGTGATGCACATCGTGAGCAACGTGGAAGGTATTTTGAAACCCGGCATGAGCAACATGGACGTGCTTCGCGCCACCTTTCCCGCCGGTACGCTGACCGGTGCGCCCAAAGTGCACGCCATGGAAATCATCGACCAGCTTGAGCCCACCAAACGTGGCCTGTATGGCGGCGCTTGCGGTTACCTGAGTTATGCGGGCGATATGGATGTGGCCATTGCGATTCGCACCGCCATCGTCAAGGACAAAACGCTTTATGTGCAAGCCGCAGCCGGAGTGGTGGCCGACTCCATCCCCGAGATGGAATGGGCCGAAACCGAGCACAAAGCACGCGCACTTTTGAAAGCGGCCGAACTGGTGGAAGAGGGCTTCGCATGACACGCGCCATTGACAAAGTGAAACACTGCGAAGGCATGCAAGACGTGCGCCGCGCCATCAATGCGCTGGACGATGTGCTAGTGCCGCTGCTGGTAGAGCGCGTGGGATACATGACGCAGGCCGCCCGCATCAAACCGCAAGTGAACCAGGTTCGGGATGAAACGCGTATTGAAGACATCGTGCAGCGGGTGCGCGCCAACGCAGCTGCAGAAGGCGGGAATGCCGATGTGATGGAGCAGATCTACCGCAGCATGATGGAGGCCTGCATTGCCTTTGAGCACCGCGAGTTCGAGCGGGTGCGGAGCCATCCGGAAACTGCCCCCAAAACCGCACCAGGAGCGCCCACATGAAGCTGCTGATGATCGACAACTACGACAGCTTTACCTGGAACATCGTCCAATACTTTGGCGAGCTGGGTGCCGACGTAGAGGTGGTGCGCAACGACGAAATTACGCTGGCGCAAATGGAAGAGCGCTTTGCTGCGGGCGCGCTGGACCGCCTTGTCGTGTCCCCCGGCCCGTGCTCGCCGGCCGAGGCGGGCATTTCAGTTGCCGCCATCACGCACTTCGCGGGTCGCTTGCCGATTTTGGGTGTGTGCCTGGGCCACCAAGCCATTGGCGCCGCTTTTGGCGGAACCATTGTTCGGGCGCAGCAGCTGATGCACGGCAAAACCAGCGTGATCACCACCACGCAAACCGGTGTGTTCAGAGACTTGCCGAAGCAGTTCACCGTGAACCGCTACCACTCGCTATCGATTGAGCGCGCCACGTGCCCCGAGGTGCTGGAGATCACCGCCTGGACGGAGGATGGCGAAATCATGGGCGTGCGCCACAAAACGCTGGACATTGAAGGCGTGCAGTTCCACCCCGAAAGCATCTTGAGTGAGCATGGCCACGCGCTGCTCAAAAACTTTCTGGAGCGACCATGAATTCCGTAGTGAGCCACACGCTTTCCAACACCCCGGTGGTGGACCTGCGCAGCGACACCGTCACCCAGCCCACCGCCGCCATGCGCCACGCCATGATGGCTGCGCCCCTGGGCGACGATGTGTTTGGAGATGACCCCTCGGTCAACGCGCTGCAGCAGCGTATTGCCGAGATCACGGGTAAAGAAGCGGCGCTGTTCATGCCCAGCGGCACGCAAAGCAACCTCTGCGGCATCTTGGCCCACTGTCAGCGCGGCGATGAATACATCGTGGGCCAAAACGCGCACACCTACCGCTATGAAGGCGGCGGCGCTGCTGTGTTTGGCAGCGTGCAACCGCAGCCGCTCACGCAAGATGCGCAAGGCCGCATGGCGCTGGCCGATATCGCGGCCGCCATCAAACCTGATGACCCGCACTTCGCACGCAGCCGCTTGCTGTGCCTGGAAAACACCTGGAACGGCCACCTCATGCCGGACGACTATTTGCGCGCTGCGGCCCAAGTGGCCCGCCAGCACGGTCTGGCGGTGCACCTGGATGGCGCGCGGGTGTTCAACGCGGCCGTGGCCTCTGCCGCGCCCGGTCAAAGCCCACTGGCCCGCGTGCGAGAGATGGCCGATATTTTCGACAGCTTGTCGGTGTGCTTCAGTAAAGGGCTGGGCGCGCCCATAGGTTCAGCGCTGTGCGGCTCGCAAGAGCTGATAGACCGCGCCCGCCGCATTCGCAAAATGGCCGGCGGCGGCTTGCGACAAGCGGGCTTTTTGGCCGCTGCGGCGCACTACGCGCTGGACCACCATGTGGACCGCTTGGCCGATGACCATACGCTGGCGCAGCAGTTGGCACAAGGCCTGCAAGGCATCGCCGGCGTGGCGATTCGTTCTGCCAGCACCAACATCGTGTTTGTGGATGTAGCCGATGGCCGTAGCCCTACTTTGCTGTATTTTTTGCGCGAACGCGGCGTGTTGGCGACCGGGTTGATCGGCCTGCGCTTTGTCACCCATTTGGGCGTGGACAGTGCTGGCATTAACCGCGCGCTGGCGTGTATTCGCCAGTTTTTTGAGTCTGCCGAGGCGGTCTCTGGTTTGCCGTCTGCGAGCGCATCGACCTCCGTCTATTGAGCTGCGCTATTTCCGCAGTCGGAACGTTGCCCAGGCTTTTTCTATTCCTTTTCTAATGAGCAACGCCATGTCCATCACGCCTCAGAAAGCGTTGCAGCGCATCGTGGAACACCGCGAAATTTTTCACGATGAAATGCTGCACTTGATGCGCATGATCATGCAGGGCGAGCTCTCGCCCGTCATGACGGCCGCGCTGATTGCAGGCCTGCGCGTGAAGAAAGAAACCATTGGCGAGATCACGGCGGCTGCGCAGGTAATGCGCGAGTTCTCCAACAAAGTGGTGGTGGCCGACACCACACACCTGGTCGACATCGTGGGCACGGGTGGCGACGGCGCAGGCAGCTTCAACATCTCTACCTGCGCCATGTTTGTCGCTGCTGCTGCGGGCGCGCGTGCGGCCAAGCATGGCGGGCGCAGTGTGTCGAGCAAAAGCGGCAGCGCCGATGTAATGGAAGCGCTGGGCGTACACATCGACCTGCCGCCCGAGACCATCGCCCGCTCCATTGACGAGGTGGGCATCGGCTTTATGTTTGCCCCCAATCACCACCCCGCCATGAAGAACGTGGCCCCGGTGCGGCGCGAACTGGGGGTGCGCACCCTGTTCAATATCCTGGGCCCGCTCACCAACCCGGCGGGCGCACCGAATATTTTGATGGGCGTTTTTCACGCCGACTTGGTCGGCATCCAGGTGCGAGCGCTGCAACGCTTGGGCGCGCAGCACGCGCTGGTGGTCTATGGGCGCGACGGCATGGATGAAATCAGTCTGGGCGCGGCCACGCTGGTGGGCGAGCTGAAAGAGGGCCAAGTACGCGAGTACGACATTCACCCCGAAGACTTCGGCCTGGCGATGTCCAGCAACCGCGCGTTCAAAGTAGAAACGCCCGAGCAATCGCGCGACATGTTGCTAGGCGTTTTAGAAGGAACACCTGGCCCGGCCGCCGACATCGTCTGCCTCAACGCCGGCGCTGCGCTGTACGCCGCTGGTGTTGCAAGCTCAATTAAAGACGGCCTAGCGCGTGCTCGCACCGCGCTGGCCAGCGGCGCAGCGCGTGAGCGCCTGCGCCAACTCGTGGCATTCAGCCAAGCACACAAAGGACCAACGCATGTCTGACATCCTCACCCAAATCGTCGCTACCAAACACGAAGAAGTCGCAACGGCCAAAAAGCGCACCTCGCTGGCAGCCATTCGCGCAGACGCTGAAAGCCGCGTGCTCACCCGTGACTTTGAAGCCGCGCTGCGCGCCCGCATTGCGCGCGGCCAGGCCGGCGTGATTGCGGAAGTTAAGAAAGCCAGCCCCAGCAAAGGCGTGCTACGCGCCAACTTTGAGCCCGCCGACATTGCTCAAAGCTATGCCGAGGGCGATGGCGACATGGGCGCAGCGTGCTTGTCGGTGCTCACCGACGTGCAGTACTTCCAGGGCCGCATTGATTACTTGAAGCAGGCGCGCGCCAGCTGCCAGTTGCCGGTGCTGCGCAAAGATTTCATGGTGGATGCGTGGCAAATTTACGAGTCGCGTGCTATGGGTGCTGATGCGATTTTGCTCATCGCCGCGTGCCTGGATGACGCGCAACTGCACGACTTTGAGGCCATCGCCCGTGACCTTGACATGGTCGTATTGGTGGAAGTGCACGATGCGCGCGAGCTCGAACGTGCGCTTCGTCTGGCCACGCCGCTGGTAGGCGTGAACAACCGCAACCTCAAGACCTTTGAGGTGAGCTTGCAGACCACGCTGGACCTGCACAAAGAAGTGCCGCCAGAGCGTTTGTTGATTACGGAATCGGGCGTTGCCACCAAGGCCGACGTGAAGTTGCTGCGCGAGGCGGGTGTGCAAGCGTTTCTGGTGGGCGAAGCTTTCATGCGCGCCGAGGAGCCTGGCGTGGCGCTGGCAGAGCTGTTCAGTGAACAGTGAAGCTGCTAAATAGATAGCTGTAAACCCTTGCTGGATAATGGCAAGAGGCCTAAAAGGCATGAATTGTTCTAAGGGTGCGCCCAATCAACTATTAACGGCCAATCCGAATGATTGGCCAGTAGCGCCGGGCTGGAAGCCATTGGTGGACGGGTTCTTCCAATCTGCAGCCGGTGAGCAGCTGCTGGCGTTTTTGCAGCAGCGGCTAAACGCAGGTGCCAGCATTTTTCCTCCCACGCCCCTGCAAGCTTTGGAGTTCACGCCGCCCGAGCGCGTGCGCCTCGTGATCCTCGGTCAGGACCCGTACCACGGCAGAGGCCAGTCGCACGGTCTGGCTTTTTCGGTGCCGCCTGGCGTGCGGGTGCCGCCGTCGCTGCGTAACATCTTCAAGGAAATCGAGCGTGATCTGGGTACACCGCCGCCCGCGTTTCCCGCACCGGGCGGCAACTTGCTGGCGTGGGCGCAGCAAGGGGCGCTGCTGCTCAACACCGTGTTGACCGTGGAAGAAGCGCAGCCTGGTAGCCATGCCAAGCGCGGCTGGGAATCGCTTACCGATGCGCTGATTGCGAGTGTGAATGCGCTGGCGCAACCCGTGGTGTTTATGTTGTGGGGCGCGCATGCGCAATCCAAGCGCGTGCTGGTCACGGCCCCGCAGCATTTGGTGCTGGTGGCGAACCATCCGTCACCGTTGTCGGCGCTGCGGCGACCGATTCCGTTTATTGGTTGTGGGCACTTTGGGCAAGCACGGGCGTTTAGGGAGGCGCGCGGCTAATTTCGGTGCGGGTTCCGGGCGCTGCAAGAAGCAGTTTCGTGCTGATTAGCCTGCGCAAGAAAGGGTGCTGGATTAACGCTCCCGGCTACAAACCGCGCGGGTATTGCTGCAGGGTTTGACGAACTTTCAGCGCTTCAGTTCGTCCACACGCTCTGCATTGGTGGTACTTCGGGTGCCTTTAAGGTGCATTTCGACATCGGTTGCCAGTTCGCCAACTGCTGCAATGGCGTCAATCACTTGGCTTTGCGTCACGTCCAGCTTGTGGGCCCATTCCTGCACTTCTGCGCTGGAATGGGGATTGATTCGATCAGGGGCGATGCCTGCTGATGGTGCATGAGTAAGTTTGCTTTCGGACATGGTGGATCCTTCAAAAAGCTTGAAGACTATTCGGTCCTCTACATGCGCCTTGTAGGCGCATTGCGCTTGAGAAGCAGACAGCTGGCGGACGCCGAGCAGGTTTGGTGGCTGGGCGCTAGGACGCCGCGGCCTCGCGGCCGAACGACAACGTCGCTAGTACGAAAAGCCCGACAAATATTTGCTGCAACGGCTGACACTGGAGGATTCGCGTTGGAGAGAAGCTGCAGTGCTTCACCTAAACACTGGATTTTTTATGCGCAAAGTTATTTTTCTCGCGATCGCGGGTTTCCTCTGGAAAAAGTTCAAAGCGGGCAAGAGCACCCGCCCCGGCCAGCCTTGGCCTTAACGAAAATTTACCGGCGGACAGGTCACACATTTCGCCTCTCGTTGCAGCGCGGGGCGTGGGCCGGTCGGTCAGAAAAGTTTGGCGGCCGATCCGATGAGCGCGGTTTGGGGCGGCTTGAGGAGGGGCTTTGCGCAAGGCCCCCAACACGCGCAGCAACTTTTCCACTCGCAATCTAAAAGGGTGCGGCGATTTACCCGTGCGCAACTGCCTGCGCTTGGCGATACGTCCGTTGTTCGAACGAGAGCAGTCGCCAGCCGGTGAGATCGCACCGCACGGTTGTGAAATTTTGAAATTACGAACGTCAGCAAACCCAGCCCGTGCATCCCGCGGCCTTAAATCGGCAGCGCTTTTACACGTTTAGGCAAGCATTGCCCGCCGCCGCTGGCCCGCCAGAAATTAAATTCCACGGGCTTTTTAACCAACACATCGTTACCTATGACCTTTGCCGCTTGGTGCACCTTCGCTGGCGTTCTGCTGGTGGGCATGGCGCTTGCGGCCACGCTCGTCGGGCGCATACCGATTAGCAGCTCTATGATTTATTTGGCCATCGGGGCGAGCGCAAGTCCACTGTGGCTAGGCTGGACGGCGTTGGAAGCCGTGCCGCTGGCGCGCATGCTGGAGCACCTCGCTGAGTTCGTGGTGGTGCTTTCGCTGTTTACCTCGGGCCTCAAGATGGGTGCTGGGCTGCGTGATGGCCGGTGGGGCCCGCCACTGCGCCTGGCGCTGCTGTCCATGCTCATCACGGTGGCCTTGGTGGCAACGGCGGCCCATCTGGTACTGGGGTTGCCTCTTGCTGCGGCCGTGTTGCTCGGGGCGGTGCTTGCGCCAACGGACCCGGTGCTGGCGGCGGAGGTGCAGGTCGAGCACGCCGGGGATCGGGACCGCCTGCGGTTCGCGCTAACCGGAGAAGCCGGCTTGAACGACGGCACAGCGTTTCCGTTCGTCATGCTGGGGCTTGGGTTGATGGGGCTGCATGACATCGGTGCCTATGGCTGGAGGTGGTTGACCATCGACGTGTTGTGGGCTGTAACGATTGGCATTGGTCTGGGTGCAGCTATCGGCTGGGCGGTGGGAAGACTGGTGCTCTACTTGCGGCGCGTGCACCGGGAAGCGCTCGGACTTGACGAATTCCTGGCGCTTGGCACGATCGCTTTGTCGTACGGTTTGGCACTGCAATGCGCAGGCTACGGATTTTTGGCTGTGTTTGCTGCGGGAGTCACGCTGCGGCAAATTGAACGCAATGAAAGTGCGCACAGCGCAGGCGCGCAAGTCCCCGCCGAGGCTGACCCCGACGAAGCAGCAGCGCTGGCGAGCACTCAAGCGCCAAAGATAGGTATGCAGCACGAGGAGGGCCGCGAAAGCGAAGACAACGCGTCAGAGCTCGCCAGCCCCGCCGCGCGGGCGGCAGTGGACAAGGTGCAGGCCCCCGCTTTTCTGGCGCATTCCATGTTGAGGTTCAACGAGCAGATCGAGAGCATCGGCGAGATGGTGGCAGTGCTCGTCGTCGGCATGCTGTTGTGGACCGTCGCCTGGCGCGTGGAGCTGGTCGTTTTTATTGCGCTCGCGCTATTGGTGCTGCGCCCTGCGGCAGTGCTCCTGGGGTTGATTGGATCGCGCAGCGGGTCGATGCAACGCGGGTTAGTCGCCTGGTTTGGGATTCGGGGCATCGGGTCGATGTACTACTTGATGTATGCCGTCAATCACGGAGTTCCCGAGCCTTTGGCATCCGATCTCACGGCGATTACCCTGGGGGTGATCGCCGTGTCAATCGTCGTTCATGGGGTATCGGTTAAACCGCTGATCGGGCTTTACGACCGCGCCACACCCAGCCGAAAAAAGCGCGAATGATGCAAGGGTCCACCGCCACAACGGTCCTTGCATCACAGCCGAAAATCAATACCCGTAAACCCCGCGCCCGGTCTTGCGTCCTAAATGCCCGGCCGCGACCAGTTCCTTGAGTAGCGGGCACGCCCGGTATTTGCTGTCACCAAATTCCTGCAGGTACACCTCCATCACGGCCAGGCACACATCCAGCCCAATCATGTCGGCCAAGGCGAGCGGGCCAATGGGTTGGTTGCAACCGAGCCTCATGCCGGCGTCAATGTCTTCCGGCGTTGCCAGCCCTTCGGCGAGCACAAAGAAGGCTTCATTGATCATGGGTACCAAGATGCGATTCACCACAAAGCCGGGCGCGTTTTTTACCGTGATGGGCGACTTGCCCAGCCGCAGCGCCAGCGCTTTCACTGCGTCGTGCGTCGCGTCGCTGGTTTGCAGGCCACGAATCAACTCCACCAGCGTCATCATGGGCACGGGGTTGAAAAAATGCATTCCAATGAAGTGGCCCGGGCGCGAAGTGGCGGCTGCCAGTTTGGTGATGGAGATAGACGACGTATTCGAGGCGATCAGCACTTGCGGCCCGGCTACTGCATCTACTTGCTTGAGGATTTTGAGCTTGAGCTCGTAGTTCTCGGTGGCTGCTTCGATGATGAGCTGCGCGCTTTTCAGATCGTCATAACTTGTAGACGCGCGGATGCGCCCTAGCGCGGTTTCCTTGTCGGCCGGTGTGATCTTCTCTTTCTTAATCAGGCGATCCAGGCTGCCAGCAATAGTGGCCAGGCCTTTTTGAACGGCGGCGTCCAAGATGTCGACCATGACAACCTGTACGCCCGCAACGGCGCAGGCCTGCGCAATACCGTTGCCCATCGTGCCTGCGCCGATCACGCCTACTGTGGTGATATCCATGTAGAGAGTCTCCTTCAAAGTGATTCAAATTTGCTCCATGGTAGCCAGAACCGCGCAGCGCTCGGGTAAGGTAGACAACAGCGCTGAACCCGTGCTTTGGGCAACGTTGCGCCGCGCCAGACCCATCGCGCCATGTGCACTAAACACGAGCTGCGCAGCGCGGCCTGAACTCCAAGGAATCCTTATGTTCGACTACATCGTGATCGGCGGCGGCTCAGCCGGCTGTGTGTTGGCGGGGCGGCTTAGCGAGAACCCGGCGGTGAGCGTGTGCCTCTTGGAAGCCGGCAAGGCCGACAAAAGCGTGCTCATTCACTGCCCTGCGGGGCTTGCGGTGATGGCCAAGTACCAGCTGAACGGCTGGGGGCAAAACACCACTCCGCAGCCGGGCCTGAACGGACGTTGCGGCTACCAGCCGCGCGGCAAGGTGCTGGGCGGCTCAAGCTCGATCAACGCCATGATTTACGGGCGCGGTCAGCCCGCCGATTACGAGCACTGGGCCGCTCAAGGCAACCCCGGCTGGGGTTGGGGCGACGTGCTGCCGTACTTCAAACGGGCCGAGCACAACGAGCGCGGCGCTGATGATTTGCATGGCCAAGGGGGCCCGCTCAACGTAATGGACCTGCGCTCGCCCAACCCCTTCTCGCGCTACTTTGTCGATGCCGCGGTGCAGGCGGGCGAAGTACGCAACCCTGATTTCAACGGGCCGTCACAAGAAGGGGTGGGTTTGTTCCAGGTCACGCACAAAAACGGCGAGCGCTTTAGCGCCGCCAAGGCTTATCTCACGCCAAACCTTGCGCGGCCCAACCTGCGCGTCATTACCGAAGCGCAGGCCACGCGCATCGTGATGGAAGGACGCCGCGCGGTAGGGGTGGAGTACGAGCAGGGCGGCGTGCGGCAGGTGCTGCGCTGCTCGCGCGAAGTGCTGCTGTCGGCCGGCGCGTTTTTGTCGCCGCAGTTGCTGATGTTGTCGGGCATTGGCGCTGGCGACCAGCTACAAGCGCATGGCATTCCCGTGGCGCACGACCTGCCTGGTGTCGGTCTGCACCTGCACGACCATCTGGATGCGGTGCAGGTCATGAACGCGCCGGGTGTTCACGAACTCTTCGGCATCTCGCCCGGCGGTGCCATGCGCATCCTGGGTGCGGTGGCGCAATGGCGCAATGCACGCAGCGGCATGCTGACAACCAACTTTGCCGAAGCTGGCGGCTTTATTCGCAGCAGTGCGCAGCAGGCCGCGCCCGATTTGCAACTGCATTTCGTCGTTGGCAAGCTGCTGGACCACGGCCGAAAAACGGTGCTGGGCCACGGCTATTCGTGCCACGTGTGCCTGCTGCAGCCCAAGAGTCGCGGCACGGTGCAGCTGGCCAGCAACGACCCGCAGGCGCTGCCATTGGTTGATCCGAATTTTCTGGCCGATCAGGACGATACCGACACCCTGGTACGCGGCATGAAACGTATGCGGGGAATTTTGTCGCAAGCCGCGCTGACCCAGTTTGGCGCGCGGGAGACGGCTGCGTCAGCCAGTGCGCAAAGCGATGCAGAAATCGAGCAGTTCATCCGCAGCCATGCCGACACCATCTACCACCCGGTGGGCAGTTGCCGCATGGGGCCTGGCTCGCTGGATGTGGTGGATGCCGAGCTGCGCGTGCACGGCATTCAAGGCCTGCGCGTGGTGGATGCATCGGTCATGCCGCGTATCGTCAGCGGGAACACCAATGCGCCGACCATCATGGTGGCGGAGAAGGCGGTGGATTTGCTGCGCACATCGCGCTGAGGCTATGAAAACCAACGTTGTCCAACCGACGGGGGCTTCCCAGCCTTTTCGACGCCGCAGCACCTCCGTCCTGACTCGGCCGATGGGTAAGGCGTTGTTCAAGACGACGTGCGCCATGGCGCAGCAAAGCGGGACTTCTGTGGCTCGCTGCAGCCGTTCTCTGCTCTGTTGCATGGCTGCGGTCGCGGCTTGTTCTGCGTTCGCGCAGGAGGGCGAGAAATTGGTCGGTCTGATCAACGCCTACCGGGATGCGCCTCAAAGCTGTGGCGGCAAGCAAATGGGAAATGTGGGACCGCTTGCGCTAAACCCCGACCTGGGCCGCATCGAGCCCAGCTCCGGGCGATCCCTGCAGGCGGCGCTCAAGGAGAGCGGCTATCTGGCGAGTGCGGCTCGGGAAATCCGCATCTCTGGACCCAGCACAGCGCAGGAAACCATGACGTTTCTAACAACGCGCAATTGCCAGCATCTGTTGAGCAGCCGTTATGCCGACATCGGCGCATCGCGCGATGGCAACGGGTGGCGCATCGTGCTTGCGCGTCCGGTGCTGTCGCCTGGCCTGGCGGACTGGCGTGAGTCCGGCAAGGAAATCCTGCGACTCACGAATGCGGCGCGGGCCGAACCCAGAACCTGTGGTGACCAATCGTTCGGCGCTGCACCCGAGTTGCGCTGGAACGCCCAGCTTGCGGCAGCATCGCTGGCGCACAGCGATGACATGGCCAAGCGCAACTACTTCCAGCATCGCGGAAAGGGCGGCACTCAGGTGGGCGAGCGCGCCACGCGGCAAGGCTACGCATGGCGGCGCGTCGGCGAGAACATTGCGACCGGCCAAGGCTCGGCTCAAAGCGTCATGTCGGCCTGGCTCTCCAGCCCGCACCACTGCGCCAACATCATGGAGCCACGGTTTGCGGAAATGGGCGCGGCCTATGCCATCAACCCCGGCAGCGATACGACGATTTACTGGACGCAGGATTTCGGCACGCCCCGTTAAGCGGCTTTCCAGGACAGAGTTTTCTGCAGCGGCCTGTACTTTCACCGCCGAAAATATAGGGTCAAATTCGCCTATATCGCTTATTCCATAAGCGTTATAAGCTATAGATTTAGTAGCAAATATCTAAACGCGAAACCGGCGACGCGTGAGCACCAGCGCTCCCCAGTACGCGGCGATCGTGGTCAGCAGCACCAACGCGCCGTGGCGAAGGGCGTGCTGCGGCCATTCATCCATGAACAGCGGGCGCACCAGCTCCACGGCGTTGGTCAGCGGCAGCCAGTCGGAGATGGTGCGCACCACGGGCGGCAGCTGCTCACGCGGAAAGAAGATGCCCGATAGAAACATCATCGGCGTCAGCACCAGCGTGAAGTAGTAGGTGAAAAAGTCGTAGCCCTTGGCCAGCGCGTTGAAGATGAGCGCAATCGCCGAGAACATGACGCCTACGCACAGCAGTACTGGCCAGGCCACCAGCAGCTTGGGGCTGTGGCTGATACCCAGTGCCAGCATGACCAGCAGGATGGCCGTTACGGTGAACAGCGCCTTGAACGCAGCCCACAGCAATTCGGCCAGCAGCACGCTGTCCAGGCTGACCGGCGTGTTCATGATGCCTTCCCACGTTTTTTGCACGTGCATGCGCGAGAAAGCCGAATACAGCGCCTCGAAGCTCGCGGCGTTCATGGCGCTCATGCAGATCGACCCGCTGGCCAGGAACAATATGTAGGGCACCTTGGTGCCATTGACCGTGAGCTCACCGATCAGCGTGCCCATGCCGTAGCCAAACGCTACCAACCACATCAGCGGCTCGGCGATGTTTCCCACCAGGCTGGGAATAGCCAGCTTGCGCCAGACCAGCAAGTTGCGCAGAAACACCGGCCACCAGTTGCGTGAGAGGTCGGGCGCTCGCCACAGGCTGGGCGGTGGGGATGAGGGAGGGGTCACGCGTTTTCCCGGATCTGGCGTCCGGTCAGTTTGAGGAAAAGATCTTCCAGATTGGCGGGTCGGTGCAGCGTGCGCAGGTGGGGATGCGCCAGCAGCGCGTCCAGCAAGCGCCGGGCGTCCTGCGTGTAGAAGAAAACCGTCTCGCCGCTTACCTCGACGCGCTCGGCTAGAGGCGTCAGGGCCGGGTCCTGCTGCAGCGTTAGGGCAGCGGCGCCGTAGACCTCCACCACCTCGCGTTCCAGGTGCTCGGCAATCAGGCCACGCGGTGTGCCTTCGGCAATCTTGCGGCCGTGGTCCAGCACGATCAGGCGTGAGCACAGGCGTTCGGCTTCGTCCATGAAATGGGTGGTCAGCAGGATAGACGTGCCTTGCTGCACCAGCCGCTGCAGCCGCTGCCACATCAGGTGGCGCGCCTGCGGGTCCAGCCCGGTGGTGGGCTCGTCGAGCAGCAGCAAGCGCGGCGCATTCACCAGCGCCCGCGCCAGGGATAGGCGCCGGCGCATGCCGCCTGAGAGTTCGGCGGGCTTGGCGCCTGCCTTGTGGGCCAGCGCAGCGAATTCCAGCAACTGCGGAATACGCTCGTTGATGACCTTGTGCGGCAGCCCAAAATAACGGCCGTAGACGCGCAAGTTCTCGGCGCAGTTGAAGTCTGGGTCCAGCGTGTCGAACTGGGTGACCACGCCCAGGTCCCGCTTGATGGCCTGCGCATCCCGCGGCATGGACAGCGCAGGCGCGCCGCCCTGCGGGTGGTAGTGGATGCTGCCACCGTCCGGTGCGGTGAGGCCCAGGCACATGCGGATGGTGGTGGTCTTGCCAGCGCCGTTGGGGCCGATCACGCCGACACATTCACCAGGTGCGATCGCAAACGACACGTTGTCCACCACGGTGCTGGTGCCGTATCGCTTGACGAGAGAGTCGATGTCCAGCAGAGGTTTCATGGGCGCGTCAGTGGGTGAAAATAGGGCTCAAATAACCTTGGAGCGATTGAACATATTATGTTTCATGCTATGTAAAAAATAGCATCTTAAGGTTCTATGGGAACGGCCTTCTACCGCGATTCAACGCCCGCGCAGCGGTTTGAGCAGGTCGCTCAGACCGTTGTGGTCAATCTCCTGCATTAACTGCAGCAGCCTGCCAATTTCGCCTTTTGGGAAGCCCTCGCGCGCAAACCAGTTCAGGTAGTTACCGGGTAGGTCGGCAATCAGCAGGCCTTTGTGTTTGCCAAAGGGCATGGTCAGCGTGACCAGTTTGTGCAGGTCTTCGCTTTGCATGTCAGGTCGTTTTGACGCGGCAAAAGCCCACCATCACTGAAACGCCACCTCGGCAAAGCTGCGCAGCTTCCTGCTATGCAGCCGCTGCACACCGCCCTCGCGCAGGATTTCCACCGCGCGCATGCCAATGCGCAAGTGCTGGTCGACACGCTCCCGGTAGAACTGGTTGGCCATGCCGGGCAGCTTGATCTCGCCGTGCAGCGGCTTGTCGCTCACGCACAAAAGCGTTCCGTAGGGCACGCGAAACCGAAAGCCGTTGGCGGCAATGGTGGCGCTTTCCATATCCAGCGCCACGGCGCGGCTCTGGCTGAAGCGGCGCTGGGGGGTGTTGTCGGGCAGCAGTTCCCAGTTGCGGTTGTCGGTGCTGGCCACAGTGCCGGTGCGCATGATGCGCTTCAGGTCCAGCCCCTCGTAGAGCGTGATGTCGGCCACGGCTTTTTCAAGTGCCAGCTGAATCTCAGCCAGCGCCGGAATCGGCACCCACAGCGGCAGTTCTTCGTCCAGCACGTGGTCCTCGCGCACATAGGCATGCGCCAGCACATAGTCGCCCAGCTGCTGGCTGTTGCGCAGGCCGGCGCAGTGGCCCAGCATGATCCAGGTGTGCGGGCGCAGCACGGCGATGTGGTCGGTGATGGTTTTGGCGTTGGCCGGTCCCACACCAATGTTTACCATGGTGGTGCCGCTGCGGTCGGCGCGCACCAGGTGGTAACCGGGCATCTGCGGCAGGCGCGGTGGGGCAACGCCTAAGTCGTCGCCTTCCAACGCCTCAACACCGCTGCGCCGCGTGACCACGTTGCCCGGCTCAATGAAGGCGATGTATTCGCTCTCGGGGTTGGCCATTTCGGCATGGCCCAGGCGCACAAATTCGTCAATGTAGAACTGGTAATTGGTAAACAGCACAAAGTTCTGAAACCACTCGGGCGCGGTGCCGGTGTAGTGGCGCAGGCGGTGCAGCGAATAGTCCACTCGGGGCGCTGTAAACAGCGACAAGGGTTGCGCCTGGCCGGGCTGGGCCTGCCAGGTGCCGTTGGCAATGCCGTCGTCCATGGCGGCCAAATCAGGCAGGTCAAATCGGTCGCGCATCAACATGCGGCGCGTGGCGTTGAGCGTGCCCTCTACGTGGTCGTGCTGGGCAAACGAAAAGTGAATGGGAATCGGCTGCTCGCTCAGGCCCACTTCAAGCTCTACGCCATGGCTGCTGCGCAACAGGCGAAATTGCTCGGTGTAGTAACGCCCAAACAAGTCGGGCCGCGTCAGCGTGGTTTCAAAAAAGCCGGGGCCTTCGACAAAGCCGTACGCCAGCGGGGAGTCTGTTCGGGCGACGGTGGTGGTATGCACCCGCACATAGGGATAAAAAGCGCGCACCCGCTCGGCCAGGTCGTCGCCCGCTACAAAGCGCTGCATGGCATCGCGCAGGTGGTCGATTTGTTGCTGGTACAGGTGCTGCACCTGCGCGACGGCTTGGTCAGGGTCGCTGTGGCGGGTGGCTTGCTCGGGGGCAGTGGTCAAAGGCATGAGCTCTATTGTCCACGCCGCTTCTGCTGTTTTGATGACAAAGCACCGCGGATAATCCCCACATGACTTCATCCACTGCGCCAAGCGCCACCAGTTTTGGCGCGCTCGCGCTCAGCCCCGCCGCCCTTGCCAACCTGGAGCAATTGGGCTACCTCCAGATGACCCCCATTCAAGCCGCCAGCTTGCCGCCTGCGTTGCTGGGCAAAGACCTTATCGCTCAAGCCAGCACCGGCAGTGGCAAAACCGCCGCCTTTGCCTTGGCCCTGCTGGCCCGGCTGAACGCGCGCTGTTTTGGCGTGCAAGCCCTCGTGCTGTGCCCCACGCGCGAGCTGGCTGACCAGGTGAGTGCGGAAATTCGTCGGTTGGCTCGTGCCGAGGACAACGTCAAGGTAGTCACCTTGTGCGGCGGTGTGCCGCTGCGTGGTCAGGCCCAAAGCCTGTCGCACGGCGCACATATCGTGGTGGGCACCCCAGGCCGTGTGATGGACCACCTGGAGCGCAAGCATTTGGCGTTGGACCAGCTTAATACCCTGGTGCTGGACGAAGCCGACCGCATGCTCGACATGGGCTTTTTTGACGACATCGTCACCGTGGCACGCCAGTTGCCGAAGAACCGCCAGACCCTGCTGTTCTCTGCCACCTACCCGGAAGGCATTGCCAAGCTCAGCCAGCAGTTCATGAAAGACCCGCTGACGATCACAGTGCAAGCCCAACACAGCGCCGGCAAGATCGAGCAGCGCTGGTACGAGGTAAAAAGTTCCGAACGCCTGCATGCGGTCTCCTCCCTGCTGGAGCACTTTCGCCCCGAATCGTCAATTGCTTTTTGCAACACCAAACAGCAATGCCGCGACCTTGTCGCCGTGCTGCAGGCGCAAGGTTTCAGCGCGCTGGCCTTGTATGGCGAGCTGGAGCAGCGCGAGCGCGACCAGGTGCTGGTGCAGTTCGCCAACCGCAGTTGCTCGGTTCTGGTGGCTACCGACGTGGCCGCTCGCGGGCTGGATATTGCGGACTTGGCCGCCGTCATTAACGTGGACGTGACGCCGGATTCTGAAGTGCACATCCACCGCATTGGCCGCACCGGCCGGGGCGATGCCGAGGGCCTAGCGCTCAACCTGGCCAGCATGAACGAGATGGGTTTCGTGGGCAAGATCGAAGTGCTGCAGGGCCGTCCCTCGCAGTGGACACCGCTGGCTGAATTGACGCCGTCCGGCGGCGGGCCGCTGGTGCCGCCCATGGTCACCATCCAGATCATCGGCGGGCGCAAAGAGAAAATTCGCGCCGGCGACGTGCTGGGAGCGCTTACCGGTGACATGGGGTTCAGCCGCGATCAGGTCGGCAAGATCAACGTGAATGAGTTTTCGACTTATGTGGCGTTTGAGCGCAGCGCCGCGCCGCGCGCGGCAGCGGCGTTGAACGCGGGGCGGGTGAAAGGAAAAAGCGTGAAGGCGCGGCTGGTGGACGAGCCGGGAAATTAAAAACACACTCCGAGCAGGAGCTGCCCAGCTTCAGTTTTGTTGGCGTTGCCTTGAGCGTTGCCAAACGCCGCCAACAAGCCCAGCACAGAAGCCTCGTTTGGAAGAGCCGGCGAGCGCTTCTTTGAAGACCTGGGGCAGGCGCAAAAAATCCTGACGGCAGATGCGGGTAGGCCCATCCTAGGCGGCTCAGGCATGACAGTCATGGGAACCGACGGCAAGCCGAAAACCTACTTCAGCGCCACGGCTGGGCAGCGGGCCAATCATTCCGGCAACACCTTCCTCACCGGCACCGCCTCAGCGGGCAGCACTATCTTGCCGGGCCGGGCGCAGCGCGACCAAGAGAGGCTGCACAACCTGTATGCAATCAACGGGCAGGCATAGTCCGATACCACAATGGAAGAGATTATTGGGATGGTCGCAGGGCCGATACGAGCGCTCTTTGTTGCCGCCGACCTAAAACTGACCCACTTGAGGGCATAGCGCCGACTCAAAACTGACCCAGGTGTTTTACTGGCTCTGCCTATTTTTTGGGCAGGAGCAAAAAGGTGATCACCATGGAAAT
>JBBSUJ010000011.1:0-58248 GCA_038235025.1 Burkholderiales bacterium | reverse complement strand
CTGAATCGGGCGGAAATGACTGGAAAGAGTCGGCGATCAGCCTAAAAAATAGGCCGTTTGGGCAGCGGCAGGCTTTCGCTCTTCACCGTTTGTTCTGGAGGCGCTGTTTTTAGAGGTTCCCAGTAGTGCCGCGTGTGCGACAGCGAGATCAATCTGTACCCCAAAAATCCGCCGATTTTTGAGTGCGCGCACGACAACAGAGTTCGCGATTAGGGCTTTTCTGAATGAACGCGCATACGCTTCCAAGCGCTATCCCATATTTTTAAAAATGCCCGATCAGGTATACACCATCGTTTTTCTGACACCGCTCTGAAAGAAAATCGCATGGCCGAACGAGCATAAGCGACACATTCGACGTACTCACAATTATCAAACACGGCTGAAACAAACACAAAAATTCGGCTTTATGTAGCCTCCTTGTCAGCAACATGCAAAAAGCCCGCCGAAGGCGGGCTTTGGAACGTTAAACCAATGGCTTAGCGTATCACTCTGCGGCGATTACGAATTTCTCACGGCTTTCGTTTTGAATCCACTTCGGAGCCTTACCGCGACCCGTCCAAGTTTGACCCGTGGCCGGATTGCGGTATTTGGGAGCGACTTTGGTGCCCATGCTGGAACTTCGTCCACGGCCGCTGGGGAACACGTCCTGCGCGGTAAGGCCGAACTCGGTAATTAATGCGCGAACCTGAGACACGGCACCAGACAGCTCTTGCTGACGAGCTTGGCTGATTTGCTGGTCAAGGGCTTCGCGCTGCTTGATGAGGTCTTTATAACTTTGCATGTTAGTGAATCAGTTGTGGTGGGAGAGGCTCTTATTATAAAAACAACTTTCGCTATTTGTGAACCTTAAGACTCAACATGTTTCACAATTTCTGTATTCCACAGAAAACTGTCAGCACTTGCGCATGCTTTCTCGGTTCTCTTTTTACCGTACATAAACCAGTGCCACCCCGAAAGATGCGTTTGCGCCGGTCCGGCCGCTCACATGGCAAGTGCTTTAGAAAGTACCAGCCACCATGATAATTTTCTCGCTCCATTCCGGCGTTTCAACCAAGGCGTGCACCGATAACAAAATCCGAAGTCGCACCTCCCTCATTTCACCCAGGTAACGCATACAGCCATTATGCGGTTTATTCGTCCGTCGAAACAGCAGAGGCAGCCACATCAGTACGCGCGTCTACCCGGTCTACGCGGTGGCCTTCCAGGGCAAGCACCTCGAATATCCAACCCGCGCAGCTTATTTTCTGACCGACCGCAGGAAGACTTCCCCATTCAGCTAACAGCAGCCCCGCCAGCGTGTTGTAGCGCCCGCGCTCTTCGGCAGGAAGATCTCTAATGCCAAGCCGGGCTTTCAGCTCCGAAATCGGAACCTGGCCTTCCAGCAGCCAGCTTCCGTCGTCTTGGGCCACCGCCCACGCATCCACGGCTATCTCCGGATGCAATTCACCAGTAATAGCCTCAAGCAGGTCGCGCGGCGTCATGATGCCTTGCACGATTCCATATTCGTCCACTACGAATAGCAATCGGGAGCGTTTGGCCCGAAACTGCTCCAGCAGCTCCATACCACTGAGTGTTTCAGGCAAGTAATCGGCGGGCACTGCATGCACGCCAATGTCTCCTGCGGCAGCCCAACCCAACTCTAGTAATCGCGCCACGCTGATGACGCCCACCACGTCGTCTAGCGATCCTCGGCACACGGGATACCAGGAGTGCGCTCCTTTCTCGCCAGCATCACTGGCCAACTCCAACGCTTCAGCGACGCTGTGCGAAGCATCCAGCCATTCCACGTCGCTTCGCGGCACCATTAGCGAGGTCAAGGAACGCTCATCCAGGCGAAATACGTTTTGCACCATTTGGTGCTCATTGTGCTCAATAACGCCTGCTTCACGCCCTTCTGCCAGGCTCGCGGTGATTTCCTCCTCCGTCACCGAACGTCCCGCTGTGTTATCTACCCGAAGCAGTGCCAATACTCCCTGCGTCGACAGTGATAAAAGACGTACAAATGGTGCGGCCCCCCGCGCAACCCAGGTCATAGGCCGTGCCACCAGCCTGGCCACCGGCTCGGGGTATAGCTGGCCGATACGCTTTGGCACCAGTTCACCAAACACAATGGTGATGTAGGTAATAACGGTCACCACAATCGCCGTGGCTGTAATGCCGGCCGCACCTTCGGGCATACCCAGGCCTAACAAACTGCGCGCCACCGGCTCGCTGAAAGCGGCCTCGCCCAAAATACCATTAATCATGCCGATGGACGTAATGCCGACCTGCACTGACGATAAAAACCGCGTGGGATCATCGAGTAGAACAAGAGCCGCTTGGGCACCTTTGTCGCCGCCAGCGGCCATGGCAGTGAGGCGAGCCTTGCGGCTGGAAGCGAGGGCCAATTCGGACATCGCGAAAACACCGTTGAGCAAGGTCAGCAGCGCGATAAGCAGAAAATTCATGAATCCAGACGGAACAATAAGACGATGGCACTCTACTGTATAGGCGATTTACAAGGCTGCGACCATGCGCTGGAGCACTTGCTGATTAAGGTCGATTTTTCTCCTAGTCGCGATACCGCTTTGCTACTAGGCGATTTGGTAAACCGCGGGCCCGACTCCCTCGCGGTACTCCGCCGCTGCGAGGCTGGCGACGGCGCACTGCTCAGTCTTCTGGGCAACCACGACCTGCATTTGCTCGCCGTAGCCGCTGGAGTGCGTCCACTTGGGCGCCGCGATACGCTGGATGCGGTTCTGGCGGCCGATGACAGCCCGGCACTTTTGTCCTGGCTACGAGAACAGCCGCTGGCCCGGAGCCACGGCCACGGAAATAGCCGCTTATTGGCGGTACATGCTGGCGCGTTGCCCGCTTGGACGCCTGAGCAGACATTAGCGCTGGCAGCAGAAGTCCACGACGCTTTGCAAGGCCCGCAGCACGCAGACTTCCTGCGCACAATGTACGGAAACACGCCGACGGAGTGGCACGATGACCTCGCAGGCGATGTGCGTTTGCGCACCATCACCAACGGCCTAACCCGCATGCGCTTCTGCACGCCCGATGGCGCGATGGACTTTTCGAGCAGTGAATCCGCCCAAGACGCTCCGAAAGGTCTGGTGCCATGGTTTGAGGTAGCGGGACGCCGCACCCAAGGAACGCTCATCGCGTTTGGCCACTGGTCTATGCAGGGCAAGACCGAGCGCAGCGACTTGCTGGGCCTTGATACCGGATGCGTGTGGGGTGGTTGCCTCAGCGCCGTACGTTTCGGTGCTCAGTTGGACCAACGTGAATGGCTACAGGTGCACTGTCCGCAGGCGCAGGAACCAGGATGAATGCCATAGCGTCGATAGCGTTCACCCTTTGATTCGCCAGCCTTGGACCTTATTCTTCGTTAAATTCGCGCTCGGGCGCTGCGACTTGCGACTAAGCCGGCAACTCCACGGACACCGCTAAGTCCGGCGCTGATTCGCAAGCCGGGTCTGGCGCTTTAAACAGAGCGGCCACTTTCTTGCGCGGCTTGATATTGCGGGACACGCTACTGGATGGAAGGCCGACGGCGTCCCAAGAGGGCGCCGCTTCAGCGCTTGGCTCCTCGTAAGGTTTGTGGAAGAACGGGTCCCGCGACACGGGCGTAGGCCTGAAACCGCCCCGCGCACGCGGACTGCGTTCCTCCCGCTCGCTGCGCGGGCCGCGATCCCCGTGCTCATCACGCTGACCGCCGCGCGGCGCGCCGGTGCCTGCTGCAGGTGCTTGCCAAGCGCGCTGGCCGTCGTTAAAGCGGCCTTGCGGCTGCGCGTCGTCATACTGCAGTGCTTTAATTTCAATTTTGGTCTTGAGCAGTTTTTCGATATCGGCCACCAGGCGCGCGTCGCTGCCGGATACCAACGTGACAGCCAAGCCTGATGCGCCCGCGCGGCCCGTGCGCCCAATGCGGTGCACATAGTCTTCTGCGTTGAACGGTACGTCAAAGTTGAAGACCGCTTGCACATCTTTGATGTCCAGTCCGCGCGCTGCTACGTCGGTACAGACCAGCAAATCCACCTCGCCGCTCTTGAAGGCTTCCAAGGCTTTCAGCCGCTCATCCTGGCTTTTGTCGCCGTGCAGCGCGGTGGTCTTAAGACCTTCGCGCTCCAGGCTTCGGGCCAGGCGTCCGCAGCCGAGCTTGCTGTTCACGAAAATAAACGCCTGCTTGATGCCGCGTGTTTTAAGAACCTGGTGAATGGCGCGGCGCTTGTCGTCATCGCCTGCGCTGTAGAAGTGCTGCTCCACCGTGGAAGCCGTTTCATTGGGCCTTGCCACTTCAATGGTGACGGGATTTTGCAAATAGCTGCCGGCCAGCCGTTTGATCTCCGGCGAGAACGTGGCGGAGAACAAGAGCGTAGTACGCTGCTTGGGCAGGTACGACAAAATACGCTGCAGGTCTGGCAAAAAGCCAATGTCTAGCATGCGGTCGGCTTCGTCGAGCACTACATATTCGACTTGGTTCAGGATCGCATTTTTGGCTTCAATATGGTCCAGCAACCGTCCCGGCGTGGCGACCAAAATCTCCACACCTTTTTTCAGCTCAAGCGTTTGGGGCTTCATGTCCATGCCCCCAAAAACCACGGTACTGCGCAATTTGCAGTATTTGGCGTACAGCGCAATTTGCTGCGCTACCTGGTCTGCCAGCTCACGTGTGGGCAGCAGTACCAAAGCCCGCACGGGGTGGCGAGCAGGAGATGTAGAGCTGCTTTCATATTTGAGCAAGCGCTGCAGCAGTGGCAGCGAAAACGCCGCTGTCTTACCGGTACCTGTTTGGGCAGCGCCCATCACGTCCTGCCCGGTCAGCACCACCGGAATGGCCTGCTACTGGCTGGGGGTCATAGTCTCGTAGCCCATTTCTGCTAAGGCGCGGGCTAGCGGTTCTGCAAGCGAGAGATTGGAAAAGGAACTTGTCATTTAGCCCGCTATTGTCGCACCGGGCTGGTTTGGCGTGGGGAAAATGCTTTGCGCAGCGCTGGGGCCAAGAGCGGACAGACCTTCGCCGGAAATTTTTGTCTATCTGTCAGGGGCCAAAAAACTCGCCGCTGGTTAGACCCAAGACCTCTTCGATAGTGGGTGAAATGCTATCAACTGAAAAGAAGACGCGACTACCCGGCTGTGGCACGAAACCCTCGACTCATCAAAGCCTCGCCAGCGGTCTCTCGACCTGGCGAACTCACAGCTCTCGGGCAGAAAAAGTGTCGCAGCGCTGCACGCTACCGGCTTGCAAGCCGGTATTGAACCAACGCTGGCGCTGCGCGCTGGTGCCGTGGGTAAAGCTATCGGGGACCACCGCGCCACCGCCTGCGCGTTGCAGGGCGTCATCGCCAATTTTTGCAGCCGCGTTCATGGCCTCCTCCACGTCGCCCTGCTCAAGAATCTGCCGAGTTTTTTGCGCGTGATGAGCCCACACGCCTGCAAAACAGTCGGCCTGCAGCTCCAGCCGCACCGACAGGCGGTTGTACTCAGCTTCGCTCGCCCGGCCGCGCGCGCGCTCGACACGCTCGCTGATGCCCAACAAGTGCTGAACATGGTGGCCTACCTCATGGGCAATGACGTAGGCCTGCGCAAAGTCGCCGGGCGCGCCCAGTTGTTGGCGCAGGGTTTCGTAGAACGCGAGGTCGATGTAGACCTTCTGATCGCCGGGACAGTAGAACGGGCCCATGGCGGCTTGGCCGGTTCCACAAGCCGTTTGCGTGGCACCGCGGAACAACACCAGCTGCGGCTCGCGGTACCGGCTCCCTTGCTGGCGAAACACATCGGTCCAAACGTCCTCCGTATCGGCCAGCACAGTGGAGACAAAGCGCGCCATTTGGTCGTTGGCTGGCGGCGGACCTGCAGGCGCTTGTTGCACCTGCGCTGGCGATCCGCCACTCAGCACGCCTAGCAACGTCAGGGGATTGATGCCCAGCACCCAACCACCAATCAGCGCTACCACGATGGTGCCAATGCCAATGCTGCGCCCACCGAAACCGCCGCCGCCCCCTCCCCTGCTGCGGCGGTCCTCCACATTGTTCGACTCGCGATTGCCTTCCCACTTCATGCTCGACTCCTTTGCGGGCAGCGCCCGGCAGGGCGAATAGTAATGCTCTGGACGCCTGTGCGCGCGGCGGGCTGGCGGGTGGTGGCGCGCCAGCCGATTTCCGCGGCCCAC
This sequence comes from Burkholderiales bacterium, assembly GCA_038235025.1. Taxonomy (GTDB): domain Bacteria; phylum Pseudomonadota; class Gammaproteobacteria; order Burkholderiales; family Burkholderiaceae_C; genus Simplicispira. The sequence goes on along the minus strand of JBBSUJ010000011.1, from coordinate 52,091 downwards.
GCACAAAGCTGCTCTGCTGTGCGACGCGCTATGGGCGCGCGGTTGCTGGTAGCACCGCTGGCGGAACTGATGACCCGGCCGCGTGCCAGCCCGTCGAAAATCGATGCTTCTCATGACTCCCAGGCCGCGCGCGCTACGCCCTTGCCGCACCGCGCGGCTTTGTGGATGCCAACTGCAAGCTGTCCGCCGCTGGTGCTGCCCTTTTGAACCGGGAAAGCCGCAACAGCACTCGCACTAAGCAGGCCGACTTCGGGCGTCAGCGAGGTACCCCCCGCCAGAACGAGCGCTGATGCGTGGACTTCAGATCACCGGGCAGTACCCGTGCGTCACGGAGGGCGCTGCGCTCGATGCGCCCACGCGCACCATGGTGGTGATATTTCAGCAGCCCCATGTCGAGCACGGCAGGGCACTCACACACTTGTTTGCACAGCACGGCGCAGGCGCGCTTAAGCAGCAACTGCATACCGCGTGGTGAGCGAGGTACGGCGCGACCATACTGCAGCCCAGCGCCATTGCCCGCCTGGCGCAGCAAGCGCAAGTCTGCCGTAACGTCCGCGCCGTGCTGCCATCTAATTGCACGGATGCGGCCGTTTTGCGCGCGTTGGTGCGCTTTGCAACTCAGTGCGCTGCGCCCTCGGGAGCGTTAGCCCAAGCCGCCGGCAAGGTCATGGATATACGCGCCTTCGGTTCGCAAAAATACAGGCACGCGCGGCCGCCGTACGGTGGGCTACCAGCAGCGTTTACGCTGTCGGCTTCATGCGCAGCGTCGCCGCAATCCTGATCCAAATCGCAACAGCAATCGCCGAGTCGACATCGCCTTCGCCGCACACACCACTCGGTCACAGCACAGACACGGGCCGGGCGCAACTCACCCTGCTTACCCGTTCAAGGCTTTGGATAAGTTCCTGGCAGCAAGATGCTTTCGTCCACTTGGTCAATGTTCGTACGCCCGCAAAAGGCCATGGTGAGGTCCAGCTCCTTGTGGATGATCTCCAGCGCGCGGGTCACGCCCGCCTCACCGAACGCGCCCAGCCCATACAGAAAACTGCGCCCGATCATGGTTCCTTGCGCGCCCAAGGCACGTGCTTTGAGTACATCCTGACCACTGCGAATACCGCCATCCATCCATACCTCGATGTTCTGGCCAACCGCCTGAACGATCGCCGGCAGGGCGTTGATCGACGACGGCGCTCCATCAAGCTGGCGTCCACCGTGGTTGCTGACAATCAGCGCGTCCGCGCTGCTTCGCACCGCCAGGAGCGCATCTTCGGCATCCAAAATACCCTTGATGATCAGTTTGCCTCCCCAGCGCTGCTTGATCCACTCCACATCGCTCCAGCTGAGTTCGGGGTCGAATTGCTCGGCGGTCCACGACGCCAGTGACGACATATCGGCCACGCCTTTGGCATGGCCCACGATATTGCCAAAGCTGCGCCGCTTGGTACCCAGCATGCCCAGGCACCAACGCGGCTTGGTGGCCAGGTTGATGAGGTTAGCCAGTGTGGGCTTTGGAGGAGATGACAGCCCGTTTTTAATGTCCTTGTGGCGCTGTCCGAGGATTTGCAGGTCCAGCGTAATCACCAGCGCGGAACAGCGTGCGGCCTTTGCGCGGTCAATCAAGCGCTCCATAAAATCGCGGTCCCGCAGCACATACACCTGGAACCAGAAGCCCTCGCCGGCGTGCTCGGCCACATCCTCAATCGAGCAAATGCTCATGGTTGATAGCGTGAACGGCACACCAAACGCCTTGGCAGCGCGCGCCGCCAGAATTTCGCCGTCGGCATGCTGCATGCCGGTGAGGCCTGTGGGTGCAATTGCCACCGGCATGGCAACGCTCTGCCCGACCATGGTGGTGCGCGTGCTGCGGTTGCTCATGTTCACGGCCACGCGCTGGCGCAGCTTGATGCTTTTGAAATCGTCCTCATTGGCGCGGTAGGTGCTCTCCGTCCACGAGCCCGAATCGCAATAGTCAAAAAACATGCGCGGTACCCGGCGGCGGTAGACCCGGTGCAGGTCTTCAATGCAGGTGATGTGGGTGAGATTGCTCATGTGGAGCTCCATGGAACCAGGGGGTGCGGTCAGGGGTGACAAAGAGGTGTCATGCGGGGCAATCGCTCGGGCTATTCCGGGAATCGCTCACCAGATCGTAGGCGCGGCACCCGCGCAGCGCCATCAAAAAATTTCTTGTCGCGTGCAGAAATTTGATGAGCCGGAGCAGCGCGTCTTCTGGGACCCCGCACGCGGCAAAAAATCAGCGGCGGCTTTCGGCCAGGTAGGTGGGCTCGCCGCCCTCCACAAAGCGGTAGATTCGCCCGCGCCCTGCTCGCTTGGCCGCGTACATGGCGATGTCGGCGTGGCGGCATATCTGCTCGAAGTTATCGCCCTGCAACGGGTACAGCGCTATGCCGCCGCTCACCCCGACCACCACCGCCGCATCTCCCAGCTGGAACGGGGCTTCACAAACTGCCAGCAATTTGGCGGCGACTGCATCGAGCATGTCTGCGCTGGCAAGACCCGTAAGCAGAACCACGAATTCGTCCCCGCCCTTGCGCGATACGGTGTCGGTCGCGCGCGTGGCACTGCGCAGCCGCTGGGCGATCTGCACCAACAGCGCGTCGCCGGCGTCGTGCCCCAAGCGGTCATTAACCTCCTTGAACCCGTCAAGGTCCAGATAAGCCACCGCCAGCAATTTCCCTTCCCGACGCGCCTGCGCCAGGCCCTGGCGGGCGCGGTCTTGCAGCAGCACGCGGTTGGGCAAATCGGTCAACGCATCGTACTGCGCCAGGTGCGCCATGCGCTTGGCCATTGCCACGCCCTCGGTCACGTCGCGCAGCACCATAACCGCACCCGTCACGTGCCCATGGCGGTCGGTAATGGCGCTGGCGGTTTCCTCAACATCGAAACGGGTACCATCAAAACGCTGCAGCACCACGCCGCGCGTGGGGCCCACCACCCCTCGCCCTGCCAACGCCTTGCGCAGCGGGGTAAGAGCGGCGGCATCGCCTTCTGCCGCATGCGCCAAATCGGGGTCCGTCTGCAGCAACGGGCACACCTCGTCGACGTCCCGGCTGGCCGCATCAAACGCTTGCCAGCCTGTCATGTGCTCGGCCACCGGGTTGAGGTAGCTGACGCGGCCCTGCGCGTCGGTACAAATGACACCATCACCGATGGATTGCAAGGTAAGGCGCATGCGCTCCTTGTCCTCGAACAACTCGTCTTCCACCTGCTTGCGTTCGGTGATGTCGGTCATTTGCATGAACACGCCGCGCACTTCGCCGGCTTCTGTCTCGCGCCCAACACTGTTGGCACTGTTGGCACTGTTGGCACTGTTGGCGGCACTGTCGATGTCGGGTATCCAGGAGACCAGCAAATGGCGCGCGGTACCCGCATCGTCTATCAGGCTGCATTCGTGCAGCTGACGCCGGCCCCGCAGAGCCTTGTCGACATAAGACTGAACCTGCGTGTAAAGCGCCGCTCCCAAAAAGTCGCGCAGGTGCACGTCCCGCGCCTCTTCGGTTGAAAAACCGAAATACGGCAAGCAGGCCCCATTGGCCAAACGGTTGTGCAGCCGGGCATCCCAGTACGCGATTACCGAAGGTGCGTTATCGAGCACAGTGCGCAGACCGCGCTCGGCGTCCGCCAATTGCGCGCTGACTTGCTGACGCCGGCGCATTTCGCGCGCGAACAAAAAAGTCAAGCCCATACAAGCGAGCATCAAAGTCGCCGCAAAGCCTGCCATTACCCAGGCACTGCGCAGCCAGCGCCCCATGATCTGCTCGACCGACTGGCCCACGTTCAAAATCAACGGGTAGTCGGCTACGCGTCGATAAGCGTAGAGCCGCGGGACACCGTCGAGGCCGGCTTGGCCCACGACCGTGCCAGATGGAGCAGTTTGCATCGCCTTGAACTGCGGCGAAGCCGCTAGGTTCTTACCCACGGCTTGAGGCACAAACGGAAAGCGGGTGATGAGCGTTCCGTCATCGCGCAGCAGGTTGATGCTGCTCTGCTCATCCAATGTCAACCGGCCAAACAGCTCGTTGAAATAGGCCAGCCGGATGGTGCCAACTACAACGCCGGCGAACTGACCGTCGGCATCGTGCCAGGCGCGGCTGAGGGGCAGCAAGTACTCGCCCGTCAAGCGGCCCTTTATTGGTGCGCCGATGTACAGCCCGGTGTACCCGCCTTGGGCGAATACCTGAAAGTACGTGCGATCTGCCAGGTTTGCCTTGCGCGGTACCGGGTTGTCGTAATCAATGGTGATGTCGCCCCGCGCATCCAGTACCACCACGCCGCCGTTTCCTCGCATGCGCAGCGAATCATCAAACAACACGCGCTGGCGCAGCGGTTCGGGCAAGGCCAATGCAGCCGGATCTTTCACAACTTGGGCCAGCCCTTGCAGGGATTTGTCAAAACTGCGCACCGTACCGCCAATGGACTCTTCCAATGCGGTGGTCAGGTTCAGCCCGCTGCGCTGGGCAAACTCCCATTGCTCCGTGCGGGCCGTCCAGATGGCGCGCACGAATAGCAGGCCGATCCCCAAGGTCAGCAATGCCGCCAACACAAAGAGCCGTGTCGGTGTCGGTGTCGGTGTCGGTGTCTGGGAGCGTGCGCTGGTAGACATGTCAGACGAATTGCAGGAGGGCTAGCGTTTGGTCAACTGTCTGATAAGCGACATGCAAAGGTGCCACGGAAGACGCTCGGAACTCTGGCATTTCTCGAGTCACAAGCGACTGGTGCACGGCGGTCGGAGGGTAAAGCTACAGATCGGATCGTCCTACGGGGACGCACTGCACAACTTCCCCGCGGTCTGTGAGTGCGAGGCCTTGGGCGGTCCGCTGCGTTCCTTGCCTTGCCTATGGCTCCGCCATTGGCACGTAAAGACGCCTCGCGGCCCATCCCGATCGGCACTGCCACATCCTTGCGATGGTTAGGAAGAACAGCCTTGGCCGCGTGGCAGAAGCCCTTCTAGGGCGCACGTGCGCCCCGCGCAGCACTCGCGCCGCGCACTTCAAAGTGCGTTTCATCGACCACGCGCCCGGCGGTATCCAGCAGTTGCAAACGATGACGCCCGGGCCATGGCAACCAGGCTTGCACCAAACCGCGCCCCATCGGTTTGCCGTCGAGCTGCCACGACAGTGGCGTGCCGGGCGCCGCGCCACTGGCCACAAACCGCAGGCGCTGGTGCGTTACAGGGATGTCGGGATCCAGCGCGACGATGGTGCCTTGTGCGGGCTCGGCAATCCGAAAGGGAGAGCGCGCAGGTGCGTCCGTTGAGCCTGTTAAGCCTGTTGAGCCCGCTGGGCCCGCTGGGCCCGCAGAAAGAACATCAGCAGCGTGGCTATTTTTTAAGCTTTTTAAGCCTCTAGCGCTTGATGAATATGGGCTTACAGCTATTGAATCAAGAGCAACAAGAGTCTGCTGCGTTCCGGCTACAAACCATTCGCTGCGCGTCGCCTCCAGGGGTTGGCCGCGCGCGTCAGCGCCAAATTGCACCTTGGCGCGCACCACACCGGCGGGTGGCGCGGGTGCTCGGCTGGGGTCATCGGTATGCAAATAGGCCATGACGGCAGCCCAGACGGGCGCTGCACCGCTCACGCCGCTGACGTCGTGCATGGCACCCCCTGCGGCATTGCCGACCCATACGCCCACGGTGTAGCGAGACGACCAGCCCATGGCCCAGTTGTCGCGCATGTCTTTGCTGGTGCCGGTTTTGACAGCGCTCCAGCTGCGCGTGGCGAGCACGCTGTCGGTGCCGAACGTGCGGGCGCGGGCCTCGGGGTCGGACAGCATGTCGCCGACGATGAACGCGGCCCCAGCGTCGAGCACGCGCGTAAAGGCAGGCGCCGAGCGGCTTGTCTTTTCCGCTGGCAGCTCCAGTGGTGCCACGTCGCTCACCTGGCCGCCATTGGCCAGCGCGCGGTAGGCGTTGGCCAATTGCAAAAGCGTGACTTCGCTGCTGCCCAGCGCAAGGCTGAGGCCGTAGTAGCCACCGCTCTCGCGCAGGCCCAGGCCCAGCGCTTGCAGCTGCTCAAAAAACGCATCGGGCGAGACCATCGCCAGCGTACGCACGGCGGGAATGTTGAGCGACGACGCCAGCGCGGTGCGTGCCGATACCCAGCCCTTGAATTGCCGGTCGTAGTTTTGGGGGATGTACAGGCCGCTGCCCGTGGGCATGCGGGCGGCGGAATCATCAATTAGCGAGGCGGCCGTCAAACGGTGCTCGGCAACTGCCAGGCCGTACAAAAACGGTTTGAGCGTAGAGCCGGGCTGGCGTCTTGCCAGCACGGCGTCGACCTCGGGCGCAGCGCTAAGTTCGCCCGATGAGCCAACCCAGGCCAGCACCTCGCCCGTGGCGTTGTCGAGCACGACGATGGCGCCATCCTGCACATTGCGCCCGCTCAATTCGCGCAGGTGCTGCGACAGGGTTTGCACGGCAAAGCGCTGCAGCTGTGCGCGCAGCGTGGTGGTGAGTTGCGCGGGCGCCACAGCATTCACCGGCAAGGCAGACACCGCGCGGCGCGCGGCGTGGGGGGCGATACCGCTGGCAGCGTCAAATGCACGCCGCCCCAAAGTGCCGGCCACAAAAAGCGCAAGGGCATCGCAATCGTTTGCCGATGGCGCAGCCACCACGACGCGCGCGGCTTGCATGTCCTGCAACACGCCGCAGGCGCGGCGCGCGACGGTATCGGCGCTGGCATTGGGCGCGCGCACCAGGGCAGCAGCCACCGCTGCCTCACGCGCATCCAGCCCCTGCGGCGCTTTGCCAAACAGGGTGCGGCTGAGCGCATCAATGCCCACCAGCTCACCGCGAAACGGCACCAGGTTCAGGTACGCCTCCAGAATTTGATCCTTGCGCCAACGCCGGTCCAGCACGTCGGCGGCGGCCACCTGCCCTGCTTTCTGCAGCACACTGCGCCCGCCGGGTCGCTGGCGCAGATCGGTGCCGCCGGGCTCATCGATCAAACCCACAAGCTGCATGGTGAGCGTGCTAGCGCCCCGGGTGCGCGTGTTCCACAAATTGCCCCAGGCGGCAGAGCTAATCGCCTGCCAGTCGACCCCGCTGTGCTCGTAAAACCGTTTGTCTTCTGACAGCAGCATGGCGCTGCGCAGTGCGGGGGACACCTGCGCCAGCGCCACCCACTGGCCGCGCCGCACGGTGTCATTGGTTCGCATGCGCTGCAGCAGCGCGCCATCGCGCGCCAGCACCAGCGTTTCGGACGAATGCCACTGCGAGCGCACGGTAGAAAAGCTGGGCAGTGCCTGCGCGGGCGTGAGTGACAGGCCCAGACCAAGCGCGCAAATGGCTGCGCGTACGCGCTGTGGCTTCAGGAATGTAAGGCGACTAGGCATAGCGCAATCCCATTCCAAACCGATCCCCAGCCAGCGTGAGGCGGCACGACACCACGTGGGAGACCACATTGACGCTCACGTCCACGCTCACGCCGGCGGACGGCACTGGCGACGCAGGCAGCACATCAAACGCGCGCATCGGCTCGGGGTAGAGCCCCGGATCGTCGCCTATAAGCAGGGTGCTCGCAGGCACAGTGTGCGCGGACTCGCGCGCGGGCAATGTGTGCGCGGCTCCGCGCGCCAGGGTTTGCGACGGGCGGGCCAGCACAATCGAAATCGCGGCCATCACCCGCTTGAACCCCAGAACCAACAACGACCGCGCCACCGCAGCAGCGCAGCAGCAATGGCGACGGGCACCACGGCGGACCGTGCGCCCAGCCGCGAAAGAGGCATTTCAAAGAAAACACCTGAGGCCATGGAGCAGTGAGCAGTGGGCAGTGAGCGGTAAGCGGTAAGCGGTGAGCGGTGAGCGGTGAGCGGTGAGCGGTGCGAAAGCATGAAACGCGATGGAATTGAGGGCAGCAAAGTCAGCCGCCAGGCAACAGGCGGCATGCGACAAGAATGCCAGACAGCTCGGATGCTATACCCGTGATAGCTGCTTGCGCTTTACCCATAAGCGCTAGAGCCTTAAAACACCCTGAACTTTTACTGGCACGTAAGTGCGCTGGTGTTTCACCCCCGACCCCATGAGAATGAGGTACGTTCCTCGCACCGGAGTCCGCTCATGCCAGAAGTACTCGCCGCGCCGCCAGACATGGGCAGCAGCTTCACCCCGCGCCCATCCCTGCAGCCAGAGCCAGAGCCAGAGCCAGAGCCAGCGCCGGTCTACCGCGATCGCAAGCGGTGGGCATGGCTGCTGTCGTTGTCGGTGCCCAGCGTGGTGCTGCTGGGCCCACTGCTCATGCTGCGCACTGGCGATATGCGGCTGCTGTGGGTGCCGGTAGCGTTCTTCTATCTGGTGGGGCCGGTGCTGGATTACGTCATGGGCGAAGACCGCAGCAACCCGCCTGAATCCGCCGTACCGCAGCTGGAGGCGGACCGTTATTACCGCGTGGTGTGCTACTTGCTGGTGCCTGTGCTGTGGGCCTCATTCGTCTTCAGCGCCTGGTTTGTCGCCCGCCATGAGCTGCCCTGGTGGGGCGTGCTGGCCATGGTGCTCACAGCCGGCTCGGTCGGCGGGTTTTGCATCAACCTCGGGCACGAGCTGGGGCACAAGCTACCAGCATTTGAGCGCCTGTTAGCGCGCCTGGTGCTGGCGCCCACGGGCTACGGACACTTTTCGATTGAGCACAACCGCGGCCACCACCGCCATGTGGCTACGCCGCAAGACCCGGCCTCGTCCCGCATGGGCGAATCTATCTATGCCTTCATGTTCCGCGAAATGCCGGGCGCTCTGCGCCGTGCCTGGGTACTGGAGTCCGAGCGTCTTGCCCTTACGCGCCGCGGCGCTTGGTCGCCTTACAACGAAATTTTGCAAACCGCACTGGTCACGGTAGCGCTGTGGCTGGGCTTGGTGCTGTGGCTGGGGGCGGGGATTTTGCCGTTTGTGGTGGCGGCGTCGTTCTGGGCCAACTTTCAGCTCACCTCGGCCAACTATGTGGAGCACTACGGGCTGCTGCGCGCGCAACGGGCCTCTGGCCGCTACGAGCCCTGCCTGCCGCGCCATTCCTGGAACAGCAACCACGTTTTTTCCAACTGGGCGCTGTTTCATTTGCAGCGCCATTCCGACCACCACGCCCACCCGCTGCGGCGCTACCAGTCGCTGCGGCATTTTGATGATGCGCCCCAACTGCCCACTGGCTACTTCGGCATGTTTCCACTGTCGTACTTTCCCCCGCTGTGGCGCCGGGTGATGGACCCGCGCTTGGTAGCGGCGGTGGACGGCGACGCCAGCCGCATCAACTTTGTGCCGGGCAAACGTGCCGCGTTGGTGCGGCGCTGGGGGCTAAGCGAGGCAGCAGCGGCTACGGCAAACGACTGAAGCGCACGTCGCGCAGCGCAGCGCATAGCACCCTCTGCGCAAACCCGCTTCGCCGCCCCCTGCCAATAGCCCCCTGCCCAAGCCCCATTCAGGGCATGGCGTGGCCGGGCGAGCGGTGCAGCAGTTCACTGCGGCGGTCGGCACTGGTAGCGCGGTAACGCTCGTACTGGCGCAGGATGTCCACAATGACTTCTTCGCGCCGCAGGTACTGGATGTCGTACCCCTCTCGCCCATCCACAAAGAAGGTGATCGGTTCGTACACATGCGGCATTTCGCCATCGCGCGCTGCATCGCGCACAGCGAAGGTCGCCACCGGGCGGCGCGTGACGCGCACTCCGTAGACGAAATCGCGCAGGTCGGCGTCGGGGACGATCAAGCGCAGCGTTTCGTCCGCCTGCGGGAGCCCTTGCACCTGCGCCGCCACGCCCTGCTGGCCGAGCTCCGCTGCCACCTCCTGCATGGCGGGCAAAACGGTGCCGCCAAGGTAAGTGCGTACCTCGGCCTCTGTCGAATCGCGCACCATTTGCTGCAGCCGGTGCTTCCAATGAGCGCCGCTCCAGAAATTGGTTGCAGGAGCCAGGTCGCGCGCGGTGTGCGTGGTGTCGGCCACCAAGCCGCGCCACAGCCCCCAGCACAGCACCAGCATGATGAGCGCCACCGGCAAGGCCGCCACCAGCGTCAGGGCCTGCAGCGCCTTGAGTCCCCCCGCGATCAGCAGCACCACGGCCGTAACGCCCAGCACTGCGGCCCAGAACAGGCGCTGCCAGACCGGCGAACGCGGATGCCCACGCGACGCAATGGTGTCCACCACAAAGGCGCCCGAATCGGCTGAAGTGATGAAAAACACCCCAATCAACACAATGGCCAGCCAGGACACTGCGGTGGACCACGGCAGCAAGTCAAGAAAGTTGAACAGCAAAGCATCCACGTTGCTGACGGTGGCCGACAGCGCGCCCTGCGCAGCATGGGTGTCCATCCAGATGGCGCTGTTGCCAAAGGCGGTCATCCACAGCAAGTTGAACGCCGTGGGCACCAGCAGCACCCCCACAATGAACTGGCGAATCGTGCGGCCACGCGAGATGCGGGCGATGAACATGCCGACAAACGGTGACCAGGAAATCCACCAGGCCCAGTAAAGGATGGTCCAGCCGCCAAACCAGCCCGGGTCGCGCGTGGGTTCATAGGCAAAGGTGCGCAGCGACATCGACACCAGCTGCGACAGATAGTGGCCAATGTTTTCGCTCAGCGCCTGAAACAAAAATACCGTGGGGCCCGCGATGATGACAAAGCCCAGCAGCAGGAACGACAGCGACAAATTCAGCTCGCTCAGCCGGCGCACCCCTTTGTCGAGCCCTGTGACGGCCGAAATGCCGGCGAGCCCCACAACCACCACGATGACGCCGATACGAAACGCGTTGGTAGAGGTGTCCCAGCCTCCCACACGCCCCAGGCCCGCCGCCAGCTGCAAAGCGCCATATCCCAGCGTGGTGGCAATACCGGCGATGGTGCCCACCAGCGCAAACGCGTCGACGGCGTGACCAATGGGGCCGTTAATGCGGTCCTTGAGCAGCGGGTACAGGCCCGAACGCAGCGTGAGCGGCAGGTTGTAGCGAAAGCCAAAGTACGCCAGCACCAGGCCCATGGTTCCGTACACCGCCCAGGCGTGAAATCCCCAGTGGAAGAAGGTAACTGCCATGGCCTCTTGCGCGGCCGTTGGCGTGCCGCCGGTCTGCGTGGGCGGCTTGAGGAAGTGCTGCAGCGGTTCGGCCACACCAAAATACATCAGGCCAATGCCCATGCCGGCGGCAAACAGCATCGCCGTCCAGGAAATAAAGTTGAATTCAGGCTTGGAGTCGTCCGGGCCGAGCTTGATATCGCAAAACCGGCTGGAGGCAATCAGCACCAGAAACACCAGGAAAAAGGTGACCACCGAGGTGTAGAACCAGTCGAAATGACCAATCGTCCAGCCCTGCGCGCCCGAGAAAAGCTCGGCAGCGCCGTCCGGATCCAACGTGCAAAACAGCAGCAACGCCCCCAGCACCAACAGCGCAGGCACCACCACGGGCGCAGCTAGCGTGGTGCGCGGGGTGGGCCCGGACGCTGGGAGTGGCCCTGTTTCGTCTGCGGGGGCAAGCGCCATGCTGCCCTCCGCGGGCTCTAATCGTTCAGGGCGGTGGGGTTCTGACATCGGGTCTTCTGGTGGATCGCCACACCCGCTGCACTCAAAAAGATGCAGAGGTAAAGGTGTGGAGGTGGCGAGTACGGCGTGCCTGCGCGGCAACTAACGGCGGGCTTATCTTGCTTGCGCTGGGGGCTTTGGTCTGTCGTCTGTCGCGCCGAACGGTGCAGCGCGCACGTCCGAGCTCCCGTGCCCCAGCGCCCCAGCGCCCCAGCGCCCCAGCGCCCCAGCGCCCCAGCGCCCCAGCGCCCCAGCATCGTCACCGAAAATTATTAATAAAAATCGCCTCTAGCGCAATGGCAGCATTCTTTAGCAGCTTCTTTTTTAATAGCGCCTCAAGGCCGAGAATAGGCGCGCAGAATTGTTCACGGACGAACCCAGGCGCTGAGCCCGGTTCCCGAGCCCCTTGCGCCTTGATCAAGCCGCCCTTTGCAGCCGGGCCAGCACACCTGCGCAGAAATCTCCAAAGGCGCAAACCTTGTCGCTTGCACGACGACCAAAAACCGACACGGCAATAGCGGCCTCTCACTGCCCAGCCTGCACCACCTTCACGCTCGCATTGGGCGATTCGCCAAACATTTCAGGCGCATATAGCGCTTCCACCCGCGTGGGTGGGAGCGCGAAGCTGCCGGCGTTGTTCAGGCGCACGGTGTACTGCAGCGTGGTCTTGCCTTTGGGCAGGTACTCGTAATAACTACGAAACGCCTCAAAGCTGCGCTCTTCAAACGCGGGCCAGGCATCGCCGGTGCGCTTCTCGCCTTGCGTGGCCATAGCGGAATCGCGCCCCAGGCCGCTGCCCAAAATCGTCGCGCCACCGGGAATGGGATCGGTGATGGCCACCCACGTCATGTCGGCGCTGGCGTCCACTTCCAGCGTGATGCGCAGCACGTCGCCGCGCGAATACTGGCCAGCGGGCAATTTTTTATCGCCTTGCTCCACGACCTCCACGCTGCGGCGTACGCGGTAGCCCGCGTCCAGTGGCGCAGTGCGCGGCACAGCAGCGAGCGATTGCACCGTGAGCCACGGCTTGCCGGTGCCTGTGTGCGTTACTTCGAGTGTGGCGCTGCCCGATGCGGGCCACGCCAGAAACATGCGGTTGCCGGCGAGCATGCCGGGCGCAGCGGGTGCGCCAAACAGCTTGTTGGCGTGTGCTGAACCTTCGGCGTCGCTGGCCTTGCGGCGCACCACGCGGCTCCAGTCCACGCTGGCCGACTCCCTGCCCAGCGCGGCGCTCGTAGTGCCTGCCACCGGCGTGCGCTCAAACTTGGCCGAGAACTTGCGCAGCGCCAGCGCGCCCCACAGGTTGGCGGTGGTGGTGTGCCAGGCGCCGTTTTGCTGCCGGTCGATAAAGCCGGTGACCAGGCGCGGAAACTCGCTTTGCCAATCGGGCTCGTCCATCACCGCCAGGATGAGGCGCGCCGCATTGACATCGGCGCTCTGCATCAGCCACCACCAGCCGTCTTCCGCCTCGGTATTGAACGCCACGCGGGTGCCTTGGTAGTTCAAGCGGGCGCGCAAGATTTGCTGCGCTTCTTTCAAGCGCGCAGGCTGCTCGGCAATGCCGGGCACCCGGCGCAGGATGCCAATCCAGTCGAGCACCGCGTGTGTAGGCCATTGGTTGGGGGCAATGGTGATGCTGGCGAGCATGCGCGCCTGCGCTTTGCCACCGCGCGACAGCGCTGCAATGGCGGCCAACTTACGCACCTCCAGATCGTTGCGAGGCGCCCAGAACTTGCGCTCGATGCGCCCTTCTACAAACGCGATCAGCCCGCGCTCCATGGGCGCGCGCACTGTGTCAGGCAGGGCAATGGCGGGGTCCAGCGCAGCGGCTTCGTCAGAAGCGGCCAGCAGGAACGCCGTCAACGTGTCGCTACCGCGCTCGGTTTCCCCCGCGCGGGGTGGGAAATAACTCGCCAAACCATCCTGATCCAGGTAGGTCGGCACCTGGCCCATCAGCGCGCTCCAGGCGGCCTCGTCTTGCATACCAATGGCTTTGCTGGCTTGTTGTTCCAGGCAGCTATAGGGGTAGCGCGCCCACCAGTCGCGGACGCCAGGCAGACCCTCGGTCAATTTAGGCTGCAATGCCAGGCTCATGCCGCCGCGCCCCGGCAACGCCGTGGGCGGTGGCGCAACGGGCAGCGTATAGCTGCCGTCCAGCTGCACCAGCGTGGCCTGCTGCACGGATACGGGAACCGCAGGCACCACGCGCTGCTGCGCTTTGAGTGCATCTTGAGCTCCCGGCGCTCCCGCCAAGCCGCCCAGCGTGTCGTGCGCCTCAATCTCCCACAGCAAGGCTTGCGTTCGGGATTCGCCCAGCTCGACGGGCACAGTCACGTTCCAGGCCAATTCACGCGATTCGCCCGCCGGGATATCGACTGTTTGCACGGCCAATTCAAGCATCGTGGCGCGCGGTGTGGCCTGCACTTTCATGGCTTTGCCCGTGGTGTTGCGCAGCGTGATTTGCGCGCGGAACTGGTCTCCACCGCGAACCAAGGGCGGCAGGCCGCTGATGATTTGCAAATCCTGCGCGCTGCGAATGGTGGTGGCACCGGTACCAAACAGCCCCACCGAGGCATCGGCCACCGCGACGATGCGGAAACTGGTCAGCGCGTCGTTCAGCGGCACCGTGACGCGGGCCTGGCCCTTGTCATCGAGCTTCACGTTGGGCTGCCACAGCAGCAGGGTGTCCAGCAGTTCGCGCGTGGGCGCACGGCCGCCGCCGCCGCCCGCAGGCACTGCCTTTTTGCCGTAGTGGCGCCGGCCAATAATTTCCATTTGCGCCGTAGCGGTTTGCACGCCCAACGAGCGGCGCTGCAGCATGGCATCCAGCAGGTTCCAGCTGCTGTTGGGCATGAGCTCCAACAGGGCTTGGTCCACCGCTGCCACCGCCACTTCGGCATGGGCAGCCGGCTTGCCATCGGGCAGCGTAGCGGTAATCGTCACCACGGCTTTGCCGCGCACCGGGTAGCTGGCTTGGTCTGCCTGCACTTTCACGTCAATGCGGTGCGCCGCAGCGCCGACCTTGATCTCGGCCATGCCAAAGCGAAACGCCGGTTTGCTGAGATCGACCAACGCAGTGGGCACTTTGTATTGCTTGCCATCCACCCAATAAGCGCCCCACCAGTCGCGCGGGGCCTTGTAGCCCCAGGTGAAAAAGCTGTACCAGGGCACTTCATGCAAACGCCCGCGCAGCGCCAACACGCTGATGTACACGTTGGGGCCCCACTCCGGCTTCACTTTGATGGATACCGTCGGATCTTTGCCTGAGAGCGTGACGACATGGGTTTCCAAAATACCCTCGCGCTCCACCGCCACCAGAGCGGTCGCTTCACGAAACGGCATGCGCACTTGCAGGCGAGCTGTCTGGCCGGGCTCATAGCTGCGCTGCTCGGGCAGTACATCAATACGGTCGTGGTTCTCGCCACCAAACCATTGCTCACCGGCGCGCGTCACCCAAATGCTGGACGCCGCATCAAAGGTGTTGCCGTCCTTGTCGCGCGCGGTCACTACCAGTTCGATCTGGCCGACATCGTCCAGCCGCGCTTCACAAAGCAGCAAACCGTGCGCATCGCTTTTGCCAGTGCACACGGTTCCCAGGTCGCGCGTATCGGTGTGGTTGTCGTAGCTGTAAAAGCCGCCCACGATGCGTTTGCGGCTGCTGGTGGTGGTGCGCGCAATCGCCTGCACTTGCAGCGGCACGCCGGCCATCGGCTTACCTTCGGTGGACAAGGCCAGCGCTTGAAACCTCGCCTTGTTGCCCGAGGACACCCAGCTCTCAGTCTTAATGCCCGCCACCACGGCTGCGGGCCATAGCGTGCGGCTGCTGTGCAGTGTTTGCACTTCGCCGCTCGGGTCGGCATAAGTGGCTTCCAGCACCAGTTCCTGCACGCTGGCCGCGCGCGGCACGGGTTCGATCGTCACTTTGCCACCGCCACGCGCATCGAGGGCGAGCGGAAGTTTGTCGGCAATGACCTTGGCGTCGCCCGGCGCGGTTGCTTCGTCTGAGGCATCTTCGGCATCGTCTGGCGGCGGTGCGGCGCTGTTCTCATCTTCATCTCGCGGTCGCGGCGGGTTGAAGCTGAACGCGTCGTAATCGGCGAAGTCGACGCCCTTGCGCCGCACCAGTGCGGAAACGCGTACCGGCAGACGGGCGGCAGGGCCGCCGGACACATAGTTCACCTGCAGGTCCACCGGCACCGTGCGTGCGTTGACCAGGGCCTCTTTTTGCTGCGGAGCCAGCCTCCCCCGCATCACGGGCAACCGAAATTCTTCGACACGGAATTGGCCAGCATCGAGTGCGCGGCTCCCGTCCCCTGCGTCCCCACTCGTAAGCGCGACGGTGTACGTGCCCAGCTTGGCGGCGGGCGGCACGGCAAAGGTGCTTGCTGCGCTTCGCCCCCCGGTGGCGGTGCCTCGCCAGGCGAGTGGCTGGGTAAATTGCTGGCCGCTTCCCACGTGGGTGATGACCAACTCTGTCGGCTCTTGCCCGGCGAGGCCAAAACCAGCGGAGGTTTCAACGCGCAGCAGGTGCTTCATGGACACGGTTTCGCCCGCGCGCACCAGCATGCGATCAAAAACCGTGTGAGCGCGCTGCTCGGGGTTGGGGTCGCGGCTGGTGGGCACGTCGAATCGCCACGGCTCTATGCCGGTTTGCCAGTCGGTCCAGGTGAAGGCCATGTCGGCCGCGCCTTGGGCACTGGGTGCACGCGCGCTGACAAAGTAGCCATCGGCGCCCGCGCCGTCGTCACCGTTGTTGCCGTTGTTGCCGTTTCGGTTTGAGACGTAGCAGCGCGGCGGCTCGACCGGCAGGTTGGCGATAGTCGCCACGCCATCGGCGCCAGTGGTGGCCGTGGCCACCACTGTGCCGTCGCAGGTGGAGACCTGCACTTTGGCACCCGCCACCACCTGGCCTTTGTCGAGCGTGGTGACCCAAGCCAAAGAATTTTCGCGCCCCAGCTTGAAGTGCACGCCCAAGTTGGTCACCAGTGCGCTACTGCGCACATACATGGTGCGACCAGCGCCGTATTCAGGCGCCAGCAGCGCGGCGCCGAGCAGGGGCGAAGCAACTTCCAGCACATGAAAACCCGGCGATAGCGGAATGCCCACCACCTCAAACGGGCGCGGGTCGGCTGCATCGGCCTGCGGCAAGGTGGCCAGTTGCACACCCGCTTGGCCGCCCAGCAAGGAGACCATGCGCGTTTGGACCTGCGTTTTTTCATAGCCCTCCCCCAGTGCTGGCGGCAAAGAGCCCTTCACATCCAGGCGAGCCTGCTTGCGTTCCACAGAACCCCGGTCGTAGCGGTGCAGCTTGCGGTACCAGGCAATGATGTCCACATCGCGCTGGGGCGTGAGCGATTGCATCTTGAGGCCGGTGGCCGCACTCTGCCCTGGCTGCAGGGCGTTTACCCGCAGACCCGGCTCCACCTTGCGCAGCGTGATGGGGAGCAGCGCCGGGCCATCCGGCCCTTCGGCATACCGCTCGACTACGCCAAACGGCGCCGCTGCAAATTTGGCCAGCGGTGGCAGCGTGCCCGTGGCGAACTTGAGCGGGAACATGGAGCCATTTGACAAACCGCGGCCTGCGGCATCGGTAAAGCCCTTGGGCAACTCCAGCGTGTAGCTATCGGATTCTGAAAACGGGGGCGCAAAGCGAATGCGGTCGACCAGCGCGTCGGCTTTGGCACTGCTCGCAGCGTCTCCCTCATCGTCATCAAAACCCGGTTGCAAGGCTTCGTGTGCACCCCGCATGCGAATCGCCGCCGCCATGTTGCGCGGCACCGGCGCACTGAACACCAGAGTGACTGGCCGTATAGGCAGGCAGGCCGCCTGCGCGTTCTCGCGCTCGCAGGTCATTTCCGCCCTGAAGGCGTTGCGCACTGTGTAATCAAAGCGTTTTTCAACTCGCGTCACGATGCCTTTGGGCGTGGTCAAACCGGTCCCCGTCACCAGTTGCAGCTTGACGCCGGGGGTCAGGCGCCGGTTGCAGGCCACGGTTGCAATGGTGAGCGGTGCTTTGGCTGAAGCCTTGTCCAAACTCAAGGTTTTGAGAACCGCTTTGCGCTGCTCGCCCTCTATTAAGCGCACGGGAATACGCTCGCCCGCGCCTTCCATGCTGCACCACGTTGCAGCTGCCACGCTGGCGAGCGTGGCCGGGCCGCTGAGCTTCAAAACAAAAAACTGCTCTTCATCCAGCGCTTCCCAAGACCCCGGCAACACGCGCTGCACAAACGGCCCGCCGGTATTGAAACTGTAGCTTTTGGCCCCCTTCCACGGGGCGCCAGCGGGTGATTTGAGGGAGCTTGTCGGCTGCGCCGTGCAGCGCGCGCCGGGCGGAAGGTCGATCTCAAAATCAAACACCCATTCGCGTTCGCTGGTCCAGCGGCCGCTGCCTTTGCTGACCTCGGCATCGCCGCACTGGACCGTAAAGGGGGCGGCGGCCTGCAGGTCACCAAAGCGCACCGCCGCCGAGTCAAAGCGTGCCACCACTTGGCGCACCTTTGCCACTTCGCCTTGTGGTGAAAAACTGCTGATCTGCAGCGCCAGCGCCGCTACCGGAACGCACAGTGCGGCAGCCGCCAGAAATAGGTTGCGAAGGCGCACGCAGGTCCCCTTGATTTTGTTTTTTTGTGAGCGCAGAGGGTAACAAACCGCTTGGTCACGTTCTGTACCACCCCACCCTGCGTAGCTGTACATCACCACCGGTAACGGCGGTGGCGTCCTACGCCCCATGGCCCCGCGCGATTCCACCATGCCGTTTGCGGCGCGATTGCGCCCTCCTCATTTGAACAAACCCCACAGGAGCACCCCACATGTCCAAGCCCAATGACGCCAGAAAAAGCCAACCGCATACGAGCGGAGCGATGGACGGGTCGCCCGACGCACGCGGGCAAGGCGACGAACTTCAGCAGCAAGCCGGTGGCAGGCACCCCGCGCTCACCACGCAGCAAGGCATCGTCGTTCCCGACAACCAGAACTCGCTCACCTCCACTCCCCGCGGCCCGGTGCTGCTGGAAGACTTCATCCTGCGCGAGAAGATCACCCACTTTGACCATGAACGCATTCCGGAACGCATCGTGCACGCCCGCGGTTCAGCCGCGCACGGCTTCTTTGAGCTGACCGACTCCCTTGCAGAATTCACTACGGCCAAGGTGCTAACGGAGGTAGGCAACAAAACACCGCTGTTCACCCGGTTCTCCACCGTGGCGGGCGGCGCAGGCTCGGTCGATACCCCGCGAGACGTGCGCGGCTTTTCCGTCAAGTTCTATACCCAGGAAGGCAACTGGGATTTGGTGGGCAACAACATTCCGGTGTTCTTTATTCAAGACGCGATGAAGTTCCCCGACCTGGTGCATGCGGTAAAGATGGAGCCCGATCGCGGCTTTCCGCAGGCGGCGTCGGCGCATGACAACTTCTGGGATTTCATCTCGCTGATGCCCGAGTCCATGCACACCGTGATCTGGGCCATGAGCGACCGCGCCATTCCGCGCAGCCTGCGCATGATGGAGGGCTTCGGCATTCACAGCTACCGCTTGCTGACCGCCGAGGGGAAGAGCACCTTCGTCAAGTTCCACTGGCGTCCGAAACTGGGCCTGCAATCGACCGTATGGGACGAAGCCGCCAAGCTGCAAGGTGCGGATAACGACTTTCACCGGCGTGACCTGTTCGAAGCCATCACCGGCGGCGACTTTCCTGAATGGGAACTGGGCGTGCAGTTGTTCTCGGAAGAAGAGGCAGCCGAGTTCCCGTTTGACCACCTCGACGCCACCAAGATCATTCCGGAAGAGCTGGTGCCTCTGCGCATGATTGGGCGCATGGCGCTGAACCGCTGGCCCGACAACTTTTTTGCCGAGACAGAGCAGGTCGCTTTTTGCCCAGCCAACGTGCCGCCGGGAATTGATTTCAGCAACGACCCGCTGCTCCAAGGCCGTTTGCACTCGTACTTGGACACCCAGCTGTCGCGCTTGGGCGGCCCGAATTTCACGCAGATTCCGATCAACGCGCCCAAGTGCCCGTTCCACAACAACCAGCGTGATGGGCATATGCAGATGAACGTGCCCAAAGGTCGCGTGAACTACGAGCCCAGCAGCCTGCAGCCCGATGCTCCCCGCGCCAGTCAGGCGCTGGGCATGCGCCACTTCGCCGAACGCGCAGACGATGGCGCCAAAGGCCGCGTGCGACCCGAGAGTTTTGCCGACCACTACAGCCAGGCGCGGCAGTTCTTTATCAGCCAGAGCGTGCCTGAGCAGGCACACATCGCATCGGCCTATGTGTTCGAACTCTCCAAGGTGCAAACCCAGCATGTGCGCGAAGCGGTGGTGGGGCATTTGCGCCACATCGATGGCGGCTTGGCCCAACGCGTGGCGGATGGACTGGGCCTGCCCGCGCTGCCGGCGGCTCCACCCATCGCTGTACCTGTAAAGGACTTACCCGCTTCCCCACCGCTGGCCCTCATTGCCAAGATGAAGCACACGCTGCAGGGACGCTGCGTCGGTATTCTGGTGGCCGACGGTTCTGACGGTGCGGCCTTGGAGACGCTCAAGAAAGCCGCCATGAAGGAAGGCGCCAGCGTAAAAGTTGTCGCGCCCAAACCCATGGTGCAAATGAAAGACGGCACTGTATTGGCAGCCGATGGCCAATTGGCGGGCACGCCATCGGTGGTGTTTGATGCGGTCGCCTCCATGCTGACGCCAGAGATGGGCAAAAAGCTAGCGAAGGACGGCGCGGCGGTGGACTGGTTCCGCGACGCGTTCGGTCACCTGAAGGCGATTGCCGCGTGTCAGAGCAGCCAACCCATCTTGGACGCCGGCAGTGTGGCGCGCGATGAAGGTGTGTTCGAGCCCAAGGACGTCGAAAATTTTCTGAAAGCCGCCAAGACCCGTCAGTGGGATCGCGAGCCCAAGGAGCGTACGCTGGCTTAAGTCGGACTGTTGGAGTGCGGTGGGCGGCGGCGGTAGGCCGTTTCCACCGTACTATCAAAAAAATAGCTGCTAGCGCTTATGGATAAAGCGCTAGCAGCCTTTTTGGCACTAAATGTTGAATCACGCACCGCTGGAACAACTAGTCCAGCGTGCTATTCCAAATCAATTCCTCAGCGCAGGCCTCAGCCTTTTTGAGCAAGGCGCGAGTGGTGCCGCGCAATCTGCAGGCGCACCTGCACCGGGGCCGTGCCGCCCAAGGTATTGCGCGCATCCAGCGAGCCACGCAGGCTGAGCACTTCAAACACATCGTTTTCGATTTGCGGGTGAAAACTCTGCAGCGTGGCGAGCAGTAGCTCGGACAGGTCACAGCCCTGCCCTTGCGCTGCCTTCACCGCGTGTGCCACGGTTTCATGGGCATCACGAAACGGCAAACCTTTCTTCACCAAATAGTCGGCCAGATCGGTGGCGGTGGCGTAGCCCTTGCGCGCTGCGGCTTCCATAGGCTCGGGGTTGACGGTGATGCCGCCGCTCTTCACGCCCGTGGCGGCATCCACTTGGCCGCCGATCATTTCGGCAAAGATGCGCAGCGTGTCGCGCAGGGTATCCACCGTGTCAAACAGCGGCTCTTTGTCTTCCTGGTTGTCTTTGTTGTAGGCCAGGGGTTGGCCTTTCATGAGCGTGATCAACGCCATCAGGTGGCCCACCACCCGACCGGTCTTGCCACGCGCCAGTTCGGGCACATCGGGGTTTTTCTTCTGCGGCATGATCGACGAGCCCGTGGTGAAGCGGTCGGCAATGCGAATAAAGGCGAAGTTCTGGCTCATCCACAGCACCAGCTCTTCCGACAGGCGGCTGATGTGAATCATCACCAAGCTGGCGGCGGCGGTGAACTCGATGGCGAAGTCGCGGTCGCTCACGGCGTCCAGGCTGTTTTGGCAGACCTGCGGGTGGCCCGCAGAATCCACCATGCCCAGCGTACGTGCCACGCGTTCTCGGTCCAGTGGATAGGTGGTGCCGGCCAATGCGGCGCTGCCCAACGGCAGCACGTTGGTGCGGCGGCGCACGTCCTGCATGCGATCGGCGTCGCGGGCAAACATTTCTACATAGGCCAGCAAGTGGTGCGCGAAGCTGACCGGTTGCGCCACCTGCAAGTGCGTGAAGCCAGGCAGGATGACCTCCACATTGCGCTCGGCCACTTCGACCAGTGCGCGCTGCAAGTCCGCCAGCAGGGCAGTAATCACATCCATTTCGCTGCGCAGCCACAGGCGCACATCGGTGGCGACCTGGTCGTTGCGGCTGCGGCCGGTGTGCAATCGCTTGCCGGCGTCGCCCGCGAGTTGCGTGAGGCGCGCTTCGATATTGAGGTGCACGTCTTCCAAATCGAGCTTCCAGTCGAACTGGCCGGCTTCGATTTCGGCGGCGATGGTGCCCAAGCCGCTGACGATTTTGGCGTGGTCAGCGCTGGAGATGATCTGCTGCGCTGCCAGCATTTCGGCATGCGCCAGACTGCCATCAATGTCGGCGCGCCACAGCCGCTGGTCAAAGAACACGCTGGCGGTGTAGCGTTTGACCAGGTCGCTCATGGGCTCCGAGAACAAAGCTGACCAGGCCTGCGCCTTGGTGTCGAGCTGGTTGCCGGAAGGGGCGGCGGATGGAGCGATAGGTGCGCCGGCGGAGGATGTCGGGTCTTGGCTTGTAGGCATGAGAGGGCAATAATCGTGCATCCCCGGACAGCCGGACCACCCGGATGCCGCCATGCACGAGACGCAAATTTTATCGACCCTTCCTGGTGAAGCTGATCAGCCTGGCACCCAGGCCGCATCGCGCCCCGCCGCAGCTCCCTTGCAGACGCCTCTTTTGTTTGATGCGTGCGCACTGGGCGTGGTGCTGCGCGCCGTGCTGTTTGTGCAAACAGTATTGGCCGTGGGCGCGATGTTTGGTGCTCAAGATGCGTTTGAATGGCTGGCCCGACTATCGCTTTTGACGGGTGGCGCGCTCCCCGCTACGCTCGCCTGGCTGATCGCTGGCTGCAGTGCCAAACGCCTGCTGGCGCGTTTGTCCACCCAAGGCCAGTGGGCGGCGGGCATTGCGCTGGGCGCGCTAGCGGGCTTATGGGCCTGCGCCATGCTTGCGATGGTGGGCGTGGTGGGTTTAGGAGGTGAGAGCGCGCCCACGCCCTGGTGGGCCAGTGCGGCCGCGGGCGCGCTGCTGTCCCCATGGCGGGACGCCCCCCGGGCTGGGGGCGCCCGGGGCCCCACGCCGGCTGCCACCACCGCGCGCCTGACGGAGTTGCAGTCGCGCATACGCCCGCATTTCTTGTTCAACACGCTCAACAGCGCCATTGCGCTGGTGCGGGCCGAGCCGGCCAAAGCTGAGTCGTTGCTAGAAGATTTGAGCGACCTGTTTCGCCACGCGCTGGTGGAGCAGGGCGAGACCGTCACGCTGACCGAAGAGCTCACGCTGGCCCAGCGCTACCTGGGCATTGAACAGGTTCGCTTCGGGGAGCGACTGCAGGTGCAATGGCAAATCGACCCACGCGCTGGCACGGCGTTGCTGCCGCCGCTGCTGCTGCAGCCGCTGGTGGAAAACGCGGTCAAGCACGGCGTGGAGCCCAGCAGCTGGGGCGGTCGGCTGCGCGTATCCACCGAGCTGCGCGGCAGCCGCGTGATTGTGCGCATCACCAACACCTTGCCCAGCGAAAGCGCCCGCAGCAGTGAGCCTACAGCGGGCCATGGCATTGCACTGGCGAACGTGCGTGATCGTTTAGCGCTGCTGCACGACGTGCAGGCCGAATTCAGTGCGGGCGAGCGCGGCGGCTTGTACGAAGTGCGCCTCACCCTACCGCCCACCCGGCTCGCGCAATCGCAATCGCAATCGCAATCGCCCGCACGCCGCACCGCAAGCGCCAAAAAAACCAGCAAACGCCCAGGAGAACACGCACCATGAACATACTGATCGTGGACGACGAAGCCTTGGCACGCCGCCGTCTGGCGACCCTCCTGGCCGACTGCGCTGCCGTTCCTGCGCACCGCATCACCGAAGCGGCCAGCAGCGCAGAAGCTTTGTCCCTGCTGACCGGCAGCGACGGACGCGGTTTTGATACGGTGCTGCTGGACATCCGCATGCCCGGCCTCGACGGCATGGCGTTGGCGCACCGCATTCGCAGCATGGCTTGGGCCCCTGTGATTATTTTTGTCACTGCCCACACCGAGCACGCGCTCAGCGCCTTTGAACTGGAAGCGGCCGATTACCTGACCAAGCCGGTGCGCCTCGAGCGCCTGCAGCAAGCGCTGGCCAAAGCCCACCGGCGGTGTGATCCGGCGGCGCAGGCCCTCGCCACCAACTTACACGTTTCCACAGGCCCCTCCTTGCTCATTCAAGACCGAGGCCGTACCGAACGGGTGCCGCTGGCGCAGGTACTGCTGTGCAAAGCCGAACAGAAATACGTGACCGTGCGCACCGCTACGCACAGCTACGTGCTCGAGCGCAGCCTGGCGGAGCTGGAGGCAAGCTATGCCGCGCAATTGATGCGGGTGCACCGCAACGCGCTGGTGGCGCGCCACGCGGTGCGCGCGCTGGAGAAATACTTTGATCCGCAGGAGGGCGACTGCTGGGCGGTACGACTGGCGGGCCTGACCGACCTGATACCCGTGTCACGGCGGCAAGTGGCAGCGGTTCGCGAGGAAATCGCCCGCGACACCTGATCGCTTTATTTGCTACCAATTAAATAGCTACTAAGCCTTGCTGAATAAGAGCTATAGGCCTTTTTTACCTAACTTTTTTATCTGGCGAGGGCTTACACCATGCGCACCGGAATGCCCAGCGCCGCCATCTGCGCTTTGGCCTGCTGCACGGTGAACTCGCCATAGTGAAAAATGCTGGCCGCCAGCACCGCGTCAGCCCCGCCAATCTTGATGCCGTCGCACAGGTGCTGCAAATTACCCACACCGCCGGACGCAATCACCGGCACGCTCACCGCATCGCTGACTGCGCGGGTCAGCTCCAAATCGAAGCCTGATTTGGTGCCGTCGCGGTCCATGCTGGTGAGCAAAATTTCACCCGCGCCGCGCCGCGCCATGTCGCGTGCCCACTGCACGGCGTCCAGCCCGGTGTTTTTGCGGCCACCGTGGCTGTACACATCCCAGCCGGCGCCGCGCGGTGCGCCGTCGGAGCCGATCTGCGCGGCATCGGCTTCGCTGCGGCGCTTGGCATCAATGGCCACCACGATGCACTGGGCTCCGTAGCGGTCCGATACTGCGTTGATCACGTCGGGATTGGCAATGGCGGCCGAGTTGAAACTGGTTTTGTCGGCTCCGGCGTTGAGCAGGCGGCGCACATCGTCTACCGTGCGCACCCCACCGCCCACGGTGAGCGGAATGAACACTTGGCTGGCGACCGCTTCGATGATGTGCAGGATGACGTCGCGCCCGTCGCTGGTGGCGGTGATGTCCAGAAAGGTCAGCTCGTCCGCCCCCTGGGCGTTGTAGCGAGCAGCGATTTCGACCGGGTCGCCTGCGTCGCGCAGTTCAACGAAATTGACGCCTTTGACGACGCGGCCGCCGGTGACGTCAAGGCAGGGAATGATGCGTTTTGCAAGCATGGAAGAAGTTCAGCGTTGGAAATCAGCCGCGCAAGATAGCACGCAGCGCCCACCAGAAAGCACAGCTCAGGCCAGCGTGCGCGCCACGCCGTCTTGCCAGCGCCAGGCGTCTTGGCACATGCGCTCGGTGCCGTGCTGGGTTTTCCAGCCCAGCAGCTGCTCCGCCAGCGCCGGGTCGGCCCAGCAAGCCGCTACATCGCCCGGACGGCGCGCAACCATGCGCACGGGCACCGGCCGGCCGCTAGCAAGCTCAAAGCCGCGCACCATCTCCAGCACCGACACCGGGCGGCCGGTGCCCAGGTTCACCGTGAGCAGGCCGGTGTTTTCCGCGAGGTACCGCAGCGCCGCCACATGGCCGTCCGCCAGATCAGACACATGGATGTAGTCGCGCACGCCGGTGCCATCGGGCGTGGGGTAATCATTGCCGTAGACGCTGACACATTCGCGTTGGCCCGCGGCCACCTGCGCCACATAAGGCAGCAGGTTGTTCGGAACATCTTGCGGGTCTTCGCCGATCAGTCCGCTCTCGTGCGCGCCGACCGGGTTGAAGTAACGCAGCCGGGCGATGCGCCATTGACCGGGCTCGGCGGCATCCACATCCGCCAGCACCTGCTCCGTCATCAGCTTGCTCCAGCCATAAGGGTTGGTGGCGCTGAGCGGAAAATCTTCGCGAATCGGCAGGCTAGCCGGGTCGCCATACACCGTGGCGGAGGATGAAAACACCAGCGTGCGCACTGCCGCTTTTTGCATGGCGCGCAGCAAGGTCACGGTGCCGGCCACGTTGTTGTCGTAGTAACGCAGGGGCTCGCGCACCGATTCACCGACCGCTTTGAGCGCCGCGAAATGGATGACAGCGCCCACGTTGTGCTTGGCAAACACGCGCGCCAGGCAAGCCTCGTCTCGCACATCGCCCTCCACCAGCTCGGGCAATACGCCGCTGATGTGCGCGACACGCTCAAGCACCGAGCGGCGGCTGTTGCAGAAGTTGTCCAGCACCAGCGCTTTCAACCCCGCTGCAGCCAGGGCCACGCAGGTGTGCGAGCCGATGTAGCCGGCGCCGCCGGTGACCAGTATGGTTTTGTCTTTGTTCATGGTGGGTCTTTTTTTATCCGAAATCCAAACGGGCATATGCCGCGTATCACTGTGGTGGGTATGGCGCGCTTTTTCCGGCCCTGCACTTGCAGTTGGGCTTGAATCGCCCCCAAAAGGGCTAAAACGCACACCGCTCTGCCAAACCCGTGTAACGACCGCGCGCATTTTGCGTTAATTGCCTTAGGGGTTTGTAAACTGTTGCTGTTTGTTAGCAGCATCCGTTTTTCCGACTCATCAAGCCCCACACGCGCCTGCTCGCCCTCGCCTCCCATGCCCCGTACCCTGCTTCGCTCGACCTTTGCTGTGCTTGTGGCCACTGCCTTGCTGTGGTTCAGCGCAGCAGCGCGCGCGGTCGGGGCAAGCGCTAACGCTCCAGCCGACTCCCGCATCGCAATCGCCCTGCACTACGGAGCATCCCCGGTTCCGATGGAAATGAACACGTTCGATCTGGCTGTGGTGGAGCCGGACCACCGCACAGATGCCATCGCGGCACCGGTGCACGGCCCAAAACTGTTCGCGTACGTGTCTGTGGCCGAGGTGCAGTCGTCCCGCGCGTATTACCCGGATATTCCGGCGGCCTGGAAACTGACGCGCAACGGCGACTGGGACTCGGACGTCATTGATCAAACCCCCGCCGACTGGCCCGATTTCTTTGCGGACCGTGTCGTGGGGCCGCTTTGGCGACGCGGCTACCGAGGTTTCTTTTTAGACACGCTGGACTCTTACAGGCTAGCCGACAAGTTTGATGAGCAAGCGCAGCAAGACGGTTTGGTCCGTGTGATCCAGACGCTGCACCGCAAGTACCCCGGCATCCAGCTCATTCTGAATCGCGGTTTTGAAATTTTGCCGCGTGTTCACAAGCAAGTTTTTATGGTGGCCGCTGAATCGCTGTACCAGGGCTGGAACGCACGTACCCGCCAGTACCAGCCGGTCCCGGCTGCTGACCGAGACTGGCTTACAGGCCAGCTGCGCACCGCGCGCGACCAGTGGAAGCTGCCAGTACTAGCCATCGACTACGTAGCCCCGCAAGACCGCGAGCTGACCCGCGCAACGGCCGAGCGTATCAAGGCGGACGGCTTCATTCCCTGGGTGGCTGATTCCGCATTGGAAACCGTAGGTATTGGCAGCATTGAAGCCGTTCCCAGGCGGGTGCTGATTGTGTACAACAGCGATGAAGCTCCCGCGCTGAATTACGCGAACGCGCACCGATTTCTGCAAATGCCGCTGAACCACATGGGTTATGTCGTTGAGTACGCCGATGTCCTTCAACCACTGCCCCGAGGCATTCTGCGCGACCGCTACGCTGGTATTGCGTCCTGGTTTTCGGGCTATGTGCCAGAAAACCGCAGTGGTGAACTGAGCCAGTGGATACAGCAACGCATAGACGAAAAAATGCCGCTGGCTGTGGTGGGGAATTTCGGTGCGGAGCCAGACCGGCCGTGGGCTGAGCGCTTGGGTCTCGCGCCGTCGCCCGCCCAGCCGTCCGGTTCGCTGCGCGCGAGCATCACCAACCCCATGATGGCGTTTGAAACGGCTCTGCCACTGCCAAGCCCTGGTTTTGAACCTGTGCAGTTAACCAGCACAATGCGGGCCCAATCCACGCCACTGCTGGAATTTCAAGACCAGCGCGACAAGCGTTTTCTGGGTGGCGCCATCACCCCGTGGGGCGGATTCATTCTGGATCCATTCGCCTTGGTGGAGCTTCCGGGAACCGAGTTCTCACGTTGGGTGATTGACCCGTTTGCGTTTCTTACCCAGGCGCTTCGTCTGCCCGAAATGCCAGTTCCGGACACCACGACAGAAAACGGCCGGCGCATGCTGCTGGTGCATGTGGACGGAGACGGGTTCGCCTCCAGGGCCGAACTACCCGGCAGCCCGCTCGCCGCGCAGGTTCTGCTGGATCAGATCCTGAAGAAATACAAAATTCCGCAGACCCTGTCGGTCATCGAAGCTGAAGTGGCGCCGCATGGCCTGTACCCCACGCTCAGCCCGCAGTTAGAGGCTATCGCCAAAGCCATGTTTGCCCTGCCATATGTAGAAATTGGCAGCCACACCTATTCGCACCCGTTTATTTGGGAGCGGATCGTCAAGCACGGCGTCTTCAGTGACAAGGACGGCGCTGGCTACGATGCAGCATTCAGCTTGAAAATTCCGGGCTACACGGTCGACCTCACACGTGAGATCGTCGGCTCGGTGCAGTACATCAACACGCGCTTGGCGCCCAAGGGCAAGCAAGTCAAGTTGCTGCAATGGTCGGGCGACACAGCGCCGGGCGCCGATGCTTTGGAGATCACTGCACGCGCCGGCCTGCTCAACATCAATGGTGGCAACACCTCTATTACGCGCGCCAACCCAACGCTTACCGCTGTGGGTGCGTTCAACATTCGCAAGAACGGCTACTTGCAGGTGTATGCCCCCATCACCAACGAGAACATCTACACCAACCTGTGGCGTGGGCCTTTCTACGGGTTCGAGCGAGCGATTGAAACCTTGGAGATGACCGAGAGCCCTCGTCGCATCAAGCCGGTCAACATTTATTACCACACCTATTCGGCCAGCAAGCACGCCGCGCTGACCGCGCTGACCAGGGTGTACGACTGGGCCATGGCGCAATCGCTGAACCCGGTCTACACCTCGTATTTTGTAGAAAAGGTAGTGGACTTTGAGAGCTACGCCGTTGCACGGGATGGTGCCGGCTGGCGGGTGCAAGGCTCTGGCGCCGTGCGTACGCTGCGCGTTCCGAAAGCGTTGGGCGAGCCCGACGTGGCGCAGAGCACCGCTGTCGCAGGCTTTAGCGCGGGGCCGGAGGGCCATTACGTCTCGCTAGCGGCACCCCGAGCGTTTTTGACACTGACGCAGCAAACAGCGCCCGTCAACACACGACCCTACTTGCTGGAAGCAAACGGCCGACTGTCGCAGTGGAATCCGTCGCCCAACGGCATGACCGTGTCGTTCATGCTGGATGCTGAAGTACCACTGGAATTCGCGGTAGTAGCACCCGGCAGCTGCAAAATAACCGTGGGTGGACGCAGCTTGCCGCCCCAGCCTGCGAGCCAAGCTGCGCCGGCTGACGCACGCTATTTCCAACTGCCGGACAAGCATGCGCTTATCAAGCTCCAGTGCACTGAGGGCTGAACGCCCCGTCGTTGCGCCGGACTGGCTCATCGCGCTGCTGACAGGGCTGGTGTGCGTGAGCTTGTGGCTGCTATACCCGCGCCAGGATCTGGAGCGCCGTCTCACGGGCATGGCGGACTCTGAGCTCTCTATTGCTTACGTTACCAACTTGCTGCGCAGTGATCCGGGTAACCCGCGCCTGCGACTGATGCTTGCAAAGAGCCAGACCGCTCGCGGCGACACGATTGATGCGCGCGTCACGCTGCAACCGGCTCTTGATTCACCGGACCGAGACATTCACCGCGACGCGCTGTGGGCCCTGTGGGATTTGAGCAACGCGCAATACCAGCACACCTTGGAAACCAGCACTGAGTTGCGCGCGGCCATGCTGCAGTCGCTGCAAGACCAGCTGCGCGTCTTGGCGCGAGAGAGTTGGCCGCCAGAACGCCAGCGCCGCCTCGCCGCATTGGCCAGACAATTCAATCAACCCGCTTTGGGCCCGGAGCTGAACAGCCAGTTGGCCGAGCTGGAGACCACTTCCGAGGGGTCAGCCGAGTTCTATGAGCGTGCTGCGCGCGAGGCTCTGGCCACATCTGACTACGCCAGCTGCGCCGCGTTCTATATCAAAGCGCGCGGTGCCACGAACGACCCGGCGAAGGCCAAAGCCTATTACTTAGCCGCCGCTAAGGCGTTGCAGTCAGGTAACCAGCCCGTCGCGGCGCTGGCGCTGGCCGAGCGCGAATTGGGTAATTTGGCGGACGACACAGAAGTGTTGCTGTTCATCACCAACTTGGCGCGTGCGGCGGGCCGCCCTGATGTCGCAGAGCGTTATGTGCGCCGGCTGCTTCGCTTGGCACAGTCGCGCCCTTTTTCATCACCGCTTGACACACCAAAGGCCGAGCTTGCGGTGACGGACAGGGCAGCAAAAATACAAGCGGTAGTGCTGAATTTGTTCCAGAACGAGCCGGTGGTGCAAACCGCACAAACGAAGTCCAACCGCTATGACGATGGCGCTTACCTTCTGGACGATGCACGCCAGCGCCGGTTGGCTTTGTGGCAGCCGGGCAAGGGCACTACCAGCCAGTGGCCAGTGCGCCTCATCGCCGTACAGAACGCCACCACCAAGCCTGTGGCTGCGCCAGAATCTTTATCAGCATCTTTGCCCACACTCCCCTACGACGAAAAAATCTACACCTTGGGCTACCAGGTCTTTCTGGAAAACCGAAACCTGGAAGGTGCATGGGCGGTTGCACAGGCGGCCGTACAGCAGCGGCCCGGCGGTATGGTGTGGCGCCAGCGCTTGGCACAGGTCTCAGAATGGACGCTGCGGCTGGACGTGGCATTGACCCACTGGTTGGTATTAGCGCGCAACACCCAACAGGAATCGGCGTGGCAGTCTGTATTGCGCTTGGCGCCGGGCCAGTTCGACGACGACGCACTGGTCCAAGCCCTGCGCCATGAGCTGGTACGCAAACCCGATGATCCAAAGCTGACTCGTGCATTCGTCGATGCTGCGGAGCGGCTGGGCACCCCGCAGCCAGCGCTGGATTACTTGCAAAAACACGCCAACTCGCCCGAGACGCTGGAAATCTTGGCCGTGCTGGCGGAACGCGCAGGACAGCCCAAACTGGCGCTTGAGACTTGGAGGCGCTTGCTCAACGACCCTGTACAAAACACCCCACAGCGGGCGATGCGTGCTGCGGTTTTAGCGCTGACGCAAGGCCTTCCAGATGAGGGCTTGCAATGGCTGCAGACCGCACAGGCGCGCCCCCCTAGCGGCGATACCGCAACCGACTTCTGGAGACTCACTGGAAACCTGGCGGAAAGCCGCCGCCAGAATTCTGCGGCCATCGATGCCTACCGCGAGTTGATCAAAACCGAGGGTACGCAAGTCGGCGATTACGACGGACTCATCCGCATGCTGATGACGCAGCAGCCGCTAGAAGCGGCCAAGGTTGCCGCTTTTACCTGGCAGCGCTACCACGAGTCACGCCACCTGATGCAAGCGCTGACGGTGTACGCCAACCAGATGCGCTGGGACGCTTTTGCAGCGCTTCTGCAACGCTGGGATACCAAGCGGCAGACGCCGAATGCCGAACCTGACAATTTGATAGCGGCGCCAGAGTTTCTGCGTTTGGTCGGCACGTGGCACCAGAGCCAGGGCCGAATAGAAGAGGCACGCCGTTTTTATGAGCGTGGACTAAGCGCCAGCCCAGACTCGGTGGACATGCAGCAGGCCTTGCTCTGGCTGTTCATTGACGGCAATGACACCGCATCGCTGCGCACCGTTCTCGCCAAACATGAAAAAACATGGAGCCGCTCAGCCGATGTACACGACGCGTTGGCGGCGGCCTACCAAGCCCTGTCGCTTCCGCAGACGGCTCTTAATCGTTACCTGTCACCTCGCCTGCCAACACGACAGAACGATTTTCTATGGCTGATGAACTATGCCGACGCGCTGGATCAAAACCAGCAACCCGACCGCGCTTGGCGGCTACGGCGGCACTTGCTCTCCAGCGAGTGGCGGGCAGCGAACGAGAAAGCTTCTGCGGGCGACCTGAGCCACGCCGACGCTCGCAAGCTCTGGTTGTCCGACGAAGGAATTAATGAAACCAGGCGCATTGCCCGTGCCCGCTTGATCATTACCCAGCGACCCGGCGACCCGGCAGCCCAAGTACTGCGCGAGCTGCTGCGGGTCGACAGCGACGCGCCGGGCCAGTATTCGAACGCAGCAGCAGAAACGGCGATAGGCTGGTTGCAGGATGCTGGTCAGTACGGTGCCGAGCGCAGGTTTCTGTGGCACCAATATGCGCGAAGTCGCGGCAAAGCCGCCAATCGCCCGCTGTGGGCCGAAATCACACTGGCATTGGCTGAAAAAGATCGCGCTGCGAGCGGACAACTACTAGAGCAGTTCGACGAACGCCTGCCGCGCTATGACCGCATCAACGCGGCCTCGGCGGCGCAAGACCTACGGCTCGCCCAGACCGCCGCGTTCGAAGCCCAAGGCCATCAGGTGGACGACGCACCTCTGCATCTGCAACTGACAGAAAACCTGCTGGCCTTCAGCGATCACATCGCCACCCAGTTGGCGCACATCAACCTGGGCGGCACGAGCGAGAACCGGGAGGACGTTACGCTGCACTTGGCCCTTAGCCCACGCCTTTCGCTCGACGTGCAGGCCAGCGCCATTCAACGCACCGCCGCGGACGCCACCGTCATACGCAATCCTCCCGACGAAAAGCGACTGGAAGCCCGGTTGAACTGGCGCCATCTGGACGGGGAAACCATGGTTAGCGCATCAAGGCGCCAGGGCGCAGCGACCACCAGCCCGTTCCAACTGTCACATGAACAGCGTATTGATGATCGCTTGTCATTTCGTGTGGACTTGGGGGCACAGTTGCCAACGGACGAAAGCCTGGTGCTGCGCATAGCAGGCATGAAACGCATGGCGACCGCGAGCTTGCGCTACCAGATTACCCGGCTCGACCAGGTCAACTTCACGCACTCGCAGGAGCAATATTCGTTGCAGACCGGTACGCGGGTTGGCCGCGGCCAGCACACGACGCTCCAATACACGCACACTTACCGACAGGATGCTCCGTCGCTGGAAGGAAGCGCATTCCTCTCCACGCACAGCTATAGCCGGGGCAACCCCGGAACGCTTGCGGGAGATGACGTTGCGTACCGGCGCTATTTGCCACCCGACACGGGAGACGTGGGCAACGATTTTTTTCTGCCTGACAACTTTCGCTTCTATGGAATCGAGCTATCCACCAACATGCGCTACGCGCGAGAGTATTCACGCGCTGTTCGCCCTTACGCGAGCCTGAGCGGGACTTGGCACAGCGAGCTAGGTCCGGGCTATGGCGTGCGCTTTGGCGTTGCCGGTAGCGTCCTGGCCAACGACCACCTGGCAATGAGTTTTGGCCTATCCCGTTCGGGCATTGAATCCCGAGACATTACGCGCGACATGGCCGTGAGCTACCGCCTCCATTTTTAGATTTTCAAGGAAAACACCATGTGCCTTACCCGCAATTTGACTCGCCACCTGACGCGCCTGGCCACCGGTCTGGCGTTCGTGGCACTGGCTGCCTGCTCCGCCATTGATACGGGTACCGCTCCCGTGCTCGAGCAGCAGGCAAGCTGGGTAGTACTGCCCTTTGCCAACCATACGGAAACGCCATTGGCGGGAAGTCGCGCTGAGGCGATCGCGCAGGCGCTGCTACATGCCCAGGGCGTGGGCAAGGTGCAGCGCTATGTGCCTGACACGCAGCAAGAAGCCTTATTTGATACGGGTGATAGCAAGCGCCAGCAGGAGGCGCTCGCCTGGGCACGCCAGCAGCAGGCTCGGTATGCGCTTACGGGTGCCGTGGACGAATGGCGCTACAAAGTCGGTGTGGACGGTGAACCTGCAGCCGGCGTCACGCTGCAAATTCTGGACGTAGCATCGGGCGACATTTTGTGGACGGGCACCGGCGGCAAGAGCGGTTGGAGCCGGGAAGCACTATCGGCGGTCGCGCAAAAGCTGATTCGCGAGTTGCTACAGGCAGGTCTGGCCAAGACGCGCTGAGCTTCACGCTTTTATGTCTGAAGCCTCGCAAGAAAACCCGGCGTCACCCCCGCAGAAAGCTGCGAGCGCCACTGCGTCGCCCAAACGCTTGCTACCGCATCTCCCGACCACCCTGTTGGGCAAGCTTGCCGCCACAGACGCCCGGCCACTGACGCAGGTCGGCGAAACGGTGCTGCTGCCGCTGATCGCGCTGGTGCTTGGTTTCGCCTGGAATCCTGATGATCCGCTCTGGACCGATACGTCCTTTCCTTGGTCGTGGCTGGCACCTGTCATTCTCGCCCTGCGCTACGGCCCGCTCACGGGCATCGGTGGTGCCTGCATGCTGTTGGCCGGCTGGCTCGCCTTCAACGTAGGCAACTTCGGCGCGTTTCCACAGCTCTTCTTTTTGGGCGGCCTGATTCTGGTGATGCTGGTGGGCGAATTTTCCAGTCTGTGGCAAGCCCGTACGCGGCGTGCCGAAACGCTTCAACAGTATCTGGACCAGCGCATGGAGCACCTGGTTCGCCAGCACTATCTGCTGCGCCTGTCGCACGACCGCCTGGAGCAAGAGCTCATCGGACGACCGATGTCGATGCGCGATGCACTGTCGGCACTGCAGGAAGTTGGTACGGACGTACACGGCCCCGAGACGCTGCTGCGGTTGCTGTCCCAGTACTGCCAGCTCGAGACCGCAGCCCTCTACCCCGTGTCGAACGATCAAGCCAGCACCACGGTATTGGCCAGCATCGGCAATATGGAGGCGGTGCAGCTGGACGATGCTCTCGTGCGCCAATGCCTGGAAACCGGCAAGCTCTGCCACATCAGCGAAATTTTGGAGGCCCAACAGAACAGCCGTTATCTGGTGGCAGCGCCGCTGCTGGACCTCGGAGGTGAGCTATACGGTCTCTTGGTCATACAAGAAATGCCATTTTTTTCGCTTCAAGAAGAGAACCTGCAAACCATCAATCTACTCTTGGGGTACTACACCGACGGCTTGTCCATGCAGGCACTCGCCGCGCCAATCGTTCATGTACTGCCTGACTGCCCGGCAAGCTTCGCGTTCGAGGCGCGGCGCTTGGCCCATATTCACGCGGCAACAGGGGTACCGAGCATCATCGTTGCGCTGGAGTTTGCACCCCGTGCCGTGGAGCGATTGCTTGCACAGCAGGTTCGCCAACTCAAACGTGAGCTGGACGAGAGTTGGCTGATTGAGGCACCTGCCCGACAGGTTCTTGCGGTTCTGATGCCTTTGGGTGATGCGGCGACTGCCCAAGGTTATATCGCCCGGCTGGAAACTTGGAGCCAGCAAAAAACCGGTGAACCGTTGGCAGCAGCCGGGGTGTTTCCGCACGTGATTCGCCTGAACACCCACGAGCCCTTGGAGGTGCTAAAAAGCATCGCCCACCTCGCACATGCTTAACCTCAAGCTTGGCCTGGGCGCACTTGTTCTTGAGCTGGGCGCATGGACCGCGCCCCCGATGCTGAGCAGCCGCTCAGACAATGCGCTCGCCAGCTACCTGCTGGCCCATGCACTGGCCTCGGTCATGCTGGCGTTTTTTCTGCTTCCATTTTTGTCTTCTCGCAAAGGGCGAGCGCGGTTTGCTCTAATGCTATTGCTCACCGCTTGCAGTTACGCGGTACCGATCGCCGGATTCCTAGGCGTCGTGCTTGCGGTGTTCGTTCTGCGCCTATTGCGGCAGGCTCCAGCCACTGCAGCATTTGGATCTATCCAGCTACCTGAGTTTGATCAACACCAACGGCGTCAGGGCAGTTTCCGGCATGCGGGTCTGCGCGCTTTTTTGGGCAACGCACAGGCACCATTGCAATCGCGTCTGCGCGCCATGGTGGCTTTGCAACACCTCCCGGGAAAAACCTCGTCTCCTGTTTTACGTACCGTGTTGAGTGACCCCAGTGAGGATTTGCGACTGCTGGCCTACGGCATGCTTGACGCATTGGAAAAACGCGTCAACAGCAGCATTGATACGGAGCTCGATGCACTGCGCGCGGGAGGGCCCGGCAACGCATCTGGCCTGGAAGACGCAGCACGTATGGAATCGCGTCAACGCCTCTCTGATCTCTATTGGGAGCTGGTCTACCAAGATTTGGTGCAAGGCGATTTGAAGACGCACGCGATTAAAGAATCGCTGCGCTATTGCGACGAAGTTCTGTGCGAGCAACCCAACAATGCGCAGTTGCACCTGCGGCGCGGCCGACTCATGCACCAACAGAACGAACCGTTGGAAGCAGCCAGGTCGTACGAGCGCGCGCGTGCGCTGGGAATGCCTGCGACGCGGGTGTTGCCCTATGAGGCCGAGCTCAGCTTCGAGCGGCGGGATTTCGCACGTACCCGGGAGCTGATGCAGGAATTGAACAACCGGAGTGCGCTGCATCGCCTTGAACCCTTGGTGAACTTCTGGACGGTGCAATGAGTGCGCCCAAAGCAGCCGACGCCGACGTAGCATTGCTTCTTGAAGGCACGTTCCCTTATGTGTCCGGTGGCGTTTCCAGCTGGATTAACCAGATCATTCGCGCCTATCCAGAGTACCAATTTGCCATTGTTTTTTTAGGCAGCCGGCGCAGTGACTACACCGACTTCAAATACGTGCTGCCCGACAACGTGGTGCATTTCGAAGAGCATTACCTGTACGAGCATCTGAGCGCCGACTACGAGCCTTCGAGCCGCCGCGGCGACCGAGACGCGTTCGACATGGTCGAACGATTGGTGTGCACGTTACGCAGCGACGGCGATATCGACGCCACTATGCGCGCCATGCGCAAGGCGGCTTTGCAACTGCAGCCAGACGGCACGCTACAGCTGGACGATTTTCTCTACAGTGAGCATGCCTGGGACATCCTT
This sequence comes from Burkholderiales bacterium, assembly GCA_038235025.1. Classification (GTDB taxonomy): domain Bacteria; phylum Pseudomonadota; class Gammaproteobacteria; order Burkholderiales; family Burkholderiaceae_C; genus Simplicispira. Next base: position 15,451 of record JBBSUJ010000011.1, on the reverse strand, counting down.
TGCGAAGCGTATCGCGAGCACTGCAGTGATCCGTCTTTTGTGGATTTTTTCTGGACCGTGCGCATTATGTTTCAGCCGCTTTGGCTGCTCGCCCGCATCGCTCACGAACTCATACCGGTGCGCGTGGTGCATTGCGCGTCCACCGGCTACGCCGGTTTCTTGGGGGGCTTGCTAGAGCAAATGCGCAACCGCCCATTGGTATTGTCCGAGCACGGCATCTACACCAAAGAAAGAAAGATCGACCTGTTCAAAAGCGAATGGATACGAGACAACCGCAACGTATTCCAGCGCGACCCGACTGAGCTTTCTTACTTTCGCCACATGTGGATTGAATTTTTTGGTTGGCTAGGCCGTTACTGCTACGCATCGGCAGACCCCATCATCGCCCTGTACGAGGCCAACCGATTGCGCCAAATCGCAGATGGAGCCGACGCAACGCGCACATTCAACATTCCCAACGGCATTGCTTTGGCAAGATTTGCGCCGCTGCGCGCGCAGCGCCCACCTGAGCCGCCGCCGGTCTTGTGCCTGATCGGACGGGTCGTTCCCATCAAGGACATCAAAACTTTCATTCGGGCGATGCGCCGGGTGGCCAATCAACTGCCAGGGGCTGAGGGTTGGATCGCCGGCCCCGATGAAGAAGACCGCGAGTACGCCGAAGAATGCAAAAGCTTGGTGCGTAGTCTGGGGCTAGAAGACAGCATCAAATTTTTGGGGTTTCAGCGCGTAGAGGACCTGATGCCGCGTATCGGACTGGTCGTCCTTTCGTCCATCAGCGAAGCGCTTCCGCTGGTGCTGCTGGAAGGTTACGCCGCCGGTGTACCGGCGGTGTGCACCGATGTGGGCTCGTGCCGCCAACTGGTCGAGGGTTTGGAAGGGGACGACGCAGCGCTGGGCGCCTCGGGCATGGTGGTGCCGATTGCCGATCCCCAGCGCTTGGCAGACGCCGCGCTTTCGCTGCTAAACGACCAGGTTGCTTGGAAAGCTGCCAGTACCGCCGCAATCGCCAGGGTCGAGCGCTACTACACCGACACGATGATGTTTGACCGTTATCGCGAGGTCTACGAGGGCGCGATGGCACGTTCCGGGGGCATGGGTTGATATGGCGGGTATTGGCTTCGAACTTCGGCGCACGCTGCGCAAAAACACACTGATCAGCCTGGTGCAGGCCTATGCGTATGCGGGCGTCATTGGCTCGGGACCTTGGGTCTTTTCCATCGTAGGCATCTTGCTGATCGGTATTTTCAGTGCCAGCGTTGTAGTGCCTGGCGTTCTGGTCACCCAATTTCAAACGTCAGTCACTTATTTGGTTGCCAGTAGTCTCATTCTTACGGGTCTGGTGCAACTGGCGTTCACACGCTTTATCTCGGACCGCCTGTTTGAAAAGCGCCGCGATATGGTTCTGCCCAATCTGCACGGCGTGCTGCTGGTGGTTCTGCTCGTGTCGGGTGCGCTCGGCTCGTTGGCAATTTTCGTGGTGCTTCCGGGGCAAGGCGTGCTTTATCGGCTGCTGATGCTCGCGGGCTTTACGCTGATGTGCGCGGTTTGGGTGTTGACCGTCCTGCTGTCAGGCATGAAGCGCTACAAGACGATCGTGATGCTATTCGGCGGCGCATACGCGCTGATTGTTATCAGTGCTTTGCTGCTGCGACCTTGGGGATTGGAGGGCTTGCTGGGCGGCTTCGTACTGGGCAACTACGTGCTTCTGGTGGGCATGTGGATTTTGGTGGTTCGGGAATTCAACCCGAGCGGTCCCATCATCGCGTTTGACTTTGCCCAGCGTAAGTTTTTATACCCCTCGCTGATGGCCATTGGCCTGCTTTATAACGTTGGCATCTGGGCCGACAAATTCATGTTCTGGTATTTCCAGCCTACGTCGCAAGCCATTATTGGCAGCCTGCGCGCATCGCTGATCTATGACATGCCGGTGTTTCTGTCATACCTCTCCATCATTCCGGGAATGGCCGTTTTTCTGGTGCGCATTGAGACTGATTTCGTCGAGTTCTACGACAAGTTCTACGATGCCGTGCGCTCGGGCGGCTCTCTCGAACATATCGAATCGATGCGTGATGAAATGGTGTTTTCCATTCAGCAAGGCTTGGGAGAAATCGCCAAAATCCAGACGCTCGCAGTGCTGGTCACGTTTGTTGCCGGACCTTCCATCCTTGACTTGTTGGGCATCTCTCGCCTGTATCTCCCGCTGCTGCACGTGCAGGTTATTGGTGCCGGGTTGCAAGTGGGCCTCATGGCCATTCTGAATGTGTTTTTCTACTTGGACCAACGGCGCACCGTGCTGCTGCTGTGCGTGCAATTTGTGGTCCTCAACACCGTCATGACAGGTTTTACCCTTTACCAAGGCGCGGCTTTGTATGGCTACGGCTTTGCACTCGCAACGCTAATCACACTAGCAACAGGCCTGGCATTGCTGACCCGAAGCCTAAACAAGCTTGAATACCGCACCTTCATGCTGCAATGAAAGTGCAAACGATCTACTCCTGACACGCACTTCCCGCAGCGTCCTTTCCAGCTGCTGCCATCTCGTTGACTACTCTTTGCCGATGGTGTCCCGCGCGGGATAGCCAGGCGAATGCAAAATCAACAGGCGCATCAAATCGGCTCATCATGCAGGGAGGCTCTAAGATAAGCGGGACACCCCTCCGACGAAAATAGGAGCCAATAAACAAAAACCCGACTTCGGCTGTGCGGGCCATAAGTATCTCGGTCTCTTTGGTGAGCAACCTGTTTCGCATCTCGCGCTTTCGTCTTCTGCTGATTTTGTCCCTGGTGATTTGGGCGCGACCAAGCTCAAGCACCTCACACTCATGCGGGGGCAAGACACTCTTCGGCATGTCTACGATGCGCTCTATTTTTCCAAGCTCCCGACGAGGCGTGCACAGGCGACTGGTGCGTGGCTTTCAAAAATTACACGCGCAAGAATACTTGTGAACACTCCCTATTTTTTTGATCGACGCGCGTTGCTCACGTTTGCAGGCGCAACTCTTGTTAGCAGCTGCTATAAGGCGCCTGTCCGCTTTCAGGGCACTTTCTTCCAGCCGTGGCGAGACTTCGAATCGGTCAGCACGGAAGACTGGCGCAAACGTATGCGTACGGTACGCGCGCTCGGTTGCAAGCAGATCGTGCTCCAGTGGAGCGCGCATTACGGTGGCGACCATCCGTGGACGATGTCGGATGCTTTGATCGGCACATTGTTTGAAGCTGCTGGTACCGAAGGCATGCAAGTTAGGCTCGGTCTTCCTTACGATGAAGGTTGGTGGAAGGCCATGGCCGCCACTGATTCCGAAACACTGCCGATGTTTCTGGCGTCTACGCAAGCGCGTTGTATTGACACTCTGCAAACGAGCCAGTGGCCAGAGCAGCCAGGCTTTCGCGGCTGGTACCTGCCCTACGAGATCGACCAATACAACTGGGCTACGCCCTTGCGCCGTGCTCTACTGCTAGTCTGGCTGGAAGGCATTACCGCGGCGGCGGCCGAGCGGGTTCCAGAGCCGCTGGCGCTGTCTACGTTCTTCAGTCAGCTGCCTAGCAGCGGCAGCTTGGCTGGCCTGTGGACGGATATCCTGGAACGTATGGAACTCCGACCGATGCTGCAGGATGGGGTAGGGGTTGGTGGTATGCGCAACTATGCCGGCTTGGAGCCGTTGCGCCAGTTGCTGCGGCAACGCGCAGTACCTTTCGATCTGATCGTCGAACTCTTCGAACAGTTGCCTGCCCTGGAGAACACCAATGGAGCTTTCCGTGCGCGATCAGCGCCTGAAGGGAGGTTGCGTGCGCAAATTGACATGGCCAGAAATTACGGTGCCGACGAAGTAATTGCGTTCGCCGTCGACCCATGGATTCTTGGCGCGACCCCGGAGGCCCTCCAGTTGCGGCAGGACCTTGGCTTAGCTTATTGAGAAAAGTGGCCTCGCGCGACCATCGCCGATAAGACGTGCCGCGGCTGGATAACGGTTTTAGCGCACACCCTGATGGTATCGATCCGTTGCTACGCCTCACCCTTGAAACCCCCCGCCGCCATCCATCATCCAGCCCCTCTCGCAATGACCGTCAATCCACAGCGTAACAGTTCGGATGCAGGCGGAAAATCGGCGCGTGCCCGCTTCTGCATCAACGCAATTGTTCGGGCGGCGACGCTGTTGCGCACTCCGTTCAGAAACCTCAATAGGAGTAGGAAAGCGTGAGAAACAGGCCCTTGGCGCGATCAGCAAGTCCGCCCAAGCGCGTACGGTATTGCACGCTGCCGTCTACGTAGGAGCGCTGAGCGTTGTATCGGTCACCGCGAAGCCAGTAGCGCACGTTCACCCCCACACCGGCACCGGCCGACCAATCGCTAACACCCCCAATCAAGTCAAAATCATAGATGCCAGGCACTGGTGTACCCATGGCGCGGTTGCGGTTGGAGTACCAGTCAGCCGCCAAAGACACGTGTGGGAAAAACACCAGTCTGTCGTTGTACTCCGTAATAAAACTGCGCCCGACGCGCATTTCGCCAGCAGCAAACGTCTGGCCGCGTTTAAGCTTGCCGTCGGTCTGGCCAAACACCCTTCCGGTGCTGTCCCGGAGCGTGTAACTGGTAGGTGCATCGAGCAGGGTGTAGCCCGCCTGCAGGTAGCTTTCCATGGTGAACCAGCTCTTGCGGTCAATTCGCAGCCCAGTCCCTTCGTAGAAACCATATAAGACATAGGCTTGCCACGCACCATAGGACGCCCCCGTTTGGAAATCCACGGCACTGGCCTGCTGATTGAGCAGACAGCGCACCGCATCCGAAGAAGGGTTCAGAGTTCCGCGGCGCGAGGCACTACCCAAAAAGAACTGCCGCTCCAGACCAAAAGTGAGGTTGGCAGCGGTCCAAGGCGTGTAGCGAGCACCGACAGCGCCAGCGGTGGTGGGGAAACCAGAGACGCCGCTCTTACGCGCCTCAGGCACATCGATACTTCCGCCGCAAGGGTCGACCACACGCTGCGCACGAGTAACATCGGTGCCGCTGTAGAGCGTATTGGACAGGCGGCCATAAATATCGAAAGTGCTGCTGCTTGAGTTTAAAAATTCTGCTGGTCTCCAGTAGGCCTCTACAGAACTGAACGCTGCGTTGCCAGGCACTGACACCGGCGATCCCACCAGCCCGTTCGAGCCAGCGCGCGCGCCGCGGTATCCGACAGACGCCGTTACGCCCCAATCACGCGAAAAACTCGCAATGGCAGTTCTTGTATCAAAACGCTGCTGTGTGTCTAGCGCGATCTTGCCCTGGTCGGCGTCATCAATCGCCTGCCGAAGAATGGCAGTGGCGGTTGGCCGGTCGCCCATAGCAGCCAAAGCATATGCTTCGTCCAATACGTTAGTGGAAGGAGCGTCGCCAGAACTGCGCGCAGCAACAAAGTCCTGCAAAGCCAAAGCAGGTTCGTCATTTGCCAAGCGCAGGTAAGCGCGCTGGCGTAGCAAATTCGCATCCAGCGGCTTCGCTTGCAACGCGATGTCAAGGCGCTCAAGCGCTTCGCGTTGGTCAATAGCGCTACCGGCAGCCAAAGCGGTGGTCAGCAAGCTTGCGTTACCACCGCTATCCGCCTGGGAAGCAACGGCTTGGCGAGCAAGCGCGATCGCCTCCGGATAGCGCTTTTGCCCGTACGCTGCATAAGCGCGGGCCGCGGGGTTATCGGTGCCTGGGGCATCCCAGGGCTGCATCTCGCATGCGGACCCAGAGCTGGTGTCGCGGCACAGCTGTAAAGGTGCATATGCCGTCACTGGCACCACCTCTGCCCGGCCCCACAGACTGCGAAGCGCACCCGCAGTCTCGCGGCGAGCCTGCGCCTGTGCGTCATCCGCGGGCAGCGCTTCAAGTAGCGCGAGTGCCTTTTCCGGGTGTCCGTCCGCGAGCGCAAGGTCAGCGCCGATTAGGCGCGCATTTCGTTTCAGCCCTTCATTCGTCCAGTCCTGCACCAATACCACCCCAATGTCTTGCTGTGCGGCGATGCCTTGGCCCAATTGCTGGCGCAAGTACGCGCGCTGCAGCTGCATCGTGGTGCTCGCGTTGTCCACCTCTAACGCGTCGCTCGCTGCTTGCTCTGCGCCCGCAATATCTTGGTTGGCTTGTAAAGCACTGATAAGAAGCAGCCGGTGCCTCATGACTGCAGGGGCCAAGCGCACAGCTTCGCGTGCTTCGCCCACCGCTTCTCTGGCGCGGTTCTTGCTCATAGCCTCATACGCTTTCTCGGCATGGCCTTGCGCAATAGACTGGGTCGCGATTTGCATTGCGGCAGCAATGGCGTCCTGATTAGGCGCACCCAGCCGAACCGCCTGCTCTCCCGCGCCTAGCACGCTTTGATACTGCCGCTGCTGAAACAGCGCGTCCATCCACAAAAGCGACCACTCTCCCTGGCTGGGGTCTATGCGTACGGCGATTTCGGCATTGGCTGCTGCTTCTGAAAATTTCCCCGCCGCCATCTGTTGGTATGCTAGTGTCGCCGCGGGAAACGCCTTGCGGTACCGGGCATTGGTTGACACTTGCGTGTCGGTTGACGCAAGCTGCCAATTTTTTTCCGCCGCTTCCAGTTCAGGCGTCCCCAGGCCCTGTGCGATTGCTTGCTTTGCCGCAAGAGAAGCATCTTCTTGCCGACCAAGTTTTTGCAGCGCATACACCCGCAATTGGTGCATACGAACCAAGCCTGGCTGAACGCTCAGCGCAGCATCGGCCCGCTGCAGAGCCGTCTCGTAGTCGCCACGGTTGTATGCCTGGAACGCTTGGTCGGCTAACCGCCAGCCCCGACCACGTTCACTGCGGGAGCGTGAATAGGGCTGGCGCGCGGTAGATTCCGACGCGCCAACGGAACCAGCATTTTCGCCCTCCGTTCTGGGGACAAAAGCGGGAACCGTTGGGAGCGGAAGTGGCGTACCCGGCTTGACCACCGGTGTCACAGGAGCATGCGGGCCGGGCGGCTGCCAAATGGGCATCACCGGCATTTGGAGCCGAACGTAGCGCAACAGAGCGCGCTTGAAGTCGTCACCGACCACGAGGTCCGCAGCCCCGCGATTCCACGGCGATTGGAGCGCGCGACCAGGCGTAGGTAGGGCCAGCAGATCGGGCGCATGGGGTGTTGGTGTCCCAGGCACAGGATCTAACGGAGAGGAAATATCCGCGCTTGGCATGGCTCGGGCCATGCGCGTCCTTGCATCCATCGCCAATACCCGTTCCATGCGCAATAACGCCCCGGGCACCAACGCTAATTGTCTCGGTGAATCTGTTGCGCTATTTGAAACAGCGCCGAGCAGCGCAGGCGTCTCGGAAAGAGGAGGTTGCGACTGGGGGCTCGACATCGAATAAGAGAGCGACAGCCGCAGCGGCTCAGCGGCTCGCGCCAGCATCGCCGAAGTCTCATTACCCGGCAGCGTGGGCTGGGCTGAAACAGCGTGCGCGGGCCAAGCAAAAGCTAGCGCAACAGTGAGCTGGGAAAGGGTGGGCCGATGGGTCATACCGCAACAAAGTCCTGCATCGGTGGGGTGGTGGGAGCTACCGGAGTGGAATCGGCCTCCTGAAAGGAAATGGCTTCCTGCAAAGTGCTTTGATCCAGCCAGCCTTGCTCAAGCAAGATGGTGCCGAGCGGACGGCGACGTTCGCGCTGCATGGCAAGCGCTTGTTCCAGGTGATCTGAGTCGATCGCACGCCAAGACAGCAGCAGCTCGCCCAGACGCTGACGGTGCGTATCAAGCTGGTCAGCGGAAGGGAACTCGTGCATGGTTTTGTCCCATACCAAAGGTGCGCCAAAAAGCTTGTGCGCGACGAAGAGCCGCCAGGCACGCCAGGCGGCAACCGCATTGACGAAATTTCCAATCACCATGCGCGGTATCGACAACAAGCCATGCTCCCAGCCGTACATGCTTCCCACGAAGTACGCCCGCTGAACGACTCTCAATAACAAAGCGAAGGCGTTCAAGCTCATGATGGTCAGAAACCAGCCATTGGGCGAGAAAGCAGAAGGGTAATACAGCGTCCACCAGCCCATCAAATCGGCCACATAGAACAGCAAAAAATTCAGCATGAGGACGTAGCCAAAAATGGCCACAAACGACGTCACCAGTCCTTTGCGGTCTCGGAAAAGCAGGTACTTGGTCGCGAGCGAACCTTCCCACCCAACCTGCTCCCAGCCTTGCAGGCCGATACCAATCGTCCAACGGGCCTTTTGGCGATAAGCAGCCCGAAACGTGTCGGGGAAAAATTCGCGCACCCCGAGCGGCATCTGAATGGAGCCAATTTTGTCGCGTCCCATACCGAACCACGAGGTTCGCCGTGTGACGTAGTCGACATCAAATTTTCCGAAAATCTGCTTCATACCCAAGCGCCCCAGACGGGTGCCGATGTCATAGTCCTCCGTCAGGCTTTCGACATTGAAAGGCTGGTTGTTCGTGGTGGCCGCCAGCACCTGGATGGCGCGGTGCGAAAAACACGTGCCAACACCCGCAGAAGGAACCATGCTGGACATGCTCTCGCGAACCACCAAGTCTTTGCTGTGCCACTCCGCGAACTCATCCATGTACGTGCCAGCGATCAGTTCAAACCAGCTGCGCTCCAAAGAAGTCACGGGCAGCTGGATGAAATCCATGCGGGGCAACAAATAGTTGTAATACTTGAGCTCCAGCGGGTGCAGCACATCCTCGCTGTCGTGCAAAACGATGCCTGCAAAGCTCTCCCCCACCGTGCGCTCGTGCAGAAAAACAGCCTGTACGCACCAATTCAAACAATCTGCCTTGCAGGTGGGGCCGTCATGCGGAACTTCGACGCGCACCAACTGGCGGTAGCGTCGCCGCATGCGCTCAACCTCGTCAATCGTGCGCGCATCGTTTTGGTAAGTGCCGACAAAAATGGTGTAGCTACGGTATTCCAGCGTCGCCACCATGTTGCTCAACATGGGGGCAATTACATCGAACTCCAGCCACGCCGGGACCATGATCGCCATGGGCTTTTCAGGATGCTCGCGCAATTGCGCCGCTGTCAGGCGTTTGAACTGGCGCCTTACCGTAAGCGACCGATAGATTTCGCGCACCCAGTACCAAGCATCGATGAACAGATCATCCAGGCTGGAAAGCAGGATGATCACCCCAACAACCGCAGTCACGATCTCAAGACCGCGATAGTAGTCGGCAAAAAGGTAGGGCCAGTACAACGTGAACATGCGGTTTTTGCTGCGTGTTTACGCGTCGTTCAAACTTTTCTGTTGCTGATAACGGCGACGCGCACGATACGCCCATGCCAGCAACAGCAGGATCAGAAGCAGCGCTGCACTGATCAAGGGAACACCCCACGATACGTAGCGACGCCACTCGTAAAACGCACTTTCGCCGGCGCGAGGCGGCTGGCTGGCCGAAGGATTCGAGCTGTCAATCCAGCTTACCGGACCCTGCGCACCAATCAGCGCGATATCGCCACGGTTCAACACAAACGGTTTTTCCTGCAAAGCGGACTGAGCGCCCAGCGCCTGCCACAGCAGGCCGTAGTGGCCGTTCGCACGTGCGACTTCTACGGCGCTCAACTGCGCGACTCCATCGACTTCTAGCCACGGCGTGTTCTTGCCATTGATGCGTAGTCGCGAATCCTTCATATCGACTTTGGCACTTGCACCATCCACTGAGGCTTGCATAGCCAGAAACGGCTTGGTTGGCGTGGTGAGCTCGTCCTTTGGTGCCACCACCAGTTCGGCTCGTACGGGCGTCACGCCAGCGGCGACTGCCATGCGCACAACCCGCATTAAGCTTGCCGGCGCATCGTTTAAGTAAGACTCGGGAACGATTAGCTGAGGGCTGCCAGACATTAAGGGCAACAAACCAACAAACGTACCGTCGGGCTCAGAGTCGCCTTCGCGCACATAGCTGGTGGGCAAGACGCTAACGGGGAAGGCCTGTGGCGTTTCGTTGCAATCATTCGAATAGGGCTGGCGTTGGACCGATACCCGCACCACGTTGCTAAGTCCCAGCGCGTAGCCGGGAATGCGCGCATCCAAGCGCTCGGGGCGGCCATCGGCCTCCAGGCGCTTGGCTGACAGCAGTATGTTGTTCCAGAAAATAGAGGCTACCGGTCGGGTGGACGAAGCGCCAGGTGCTGCTGCCACGTCCACAACCAAGTCGGACGGCATGCGGCCATTGACCGCCAGCGCACCCAGCGGCACGGTGGTGGTCCAATCGCCACGCGAAAGAACTTCAAAATTGGCGTCGCTGCCACCCAGGTCGGTCAGTCGCAGCACCGATCGATCCAGCGCGCTAGGGGTATCGGCTTGGTTCACCACGACATCGCGGGTGGTGAGCACACTGCGCCACACATCACCAAAAACTCCCGCCGCTTTCGCTCCTGCGTCATCGGCCACCACGATCACGGGATGCGCACCCAGCGTGGCCAGGCGAATCGACTGCGAAGGCGCAGCACCCGCGCTCAGGGCTGTTTGCAGGCCGCGCCAAGTGCCGAAAGCGCGCGCAGCGTCAACGTCAGCTGAAAACTGCGCACCCAGTGCATCGAGCGCCGTTGCAATTTGCGTCTGCAAAGCAGCGTCGGACACCACAATGTCGCCGGTGGCCAAAGTCGAACCCAACACCACCAAGGCACCGACTTCCGCTTCATCCTTCAACACGTGACTCGCCTCATTCCGGGCCAGTGCAGCGAACGCCGGAAGTGCGGCCAGCCCCGCCGGAATCTGCCATCCAGTCGTATTGATCGTGTCGCCGGGCGCAGGAAAAGCCTTGATATCCACGCGCCGATTGGCTTGCTCCAGGGCCACACCGAGACGCCAGGTTGTGTCGTACGCTGTTTTGCTCAGCGTGCGCGAAGCGACCAGCAGCGTAGGACGGGCCGGCAAAGTCAGCCACGCATCCGCGAGGCTGGTTAGCGACGAGCTGCTGAAGCGGTAGTTAAACCGGGTGTCGTTTGAAACCGACAACACGTTTCCGGTAGAGCGCTCGACATCGCAAATACGCTGCCCAACGTTGTTAAGCCAGTTGACGCGAAAGCGCATAAAGCCATCGGCTGGCTTGCTGGTGTCGACCTTGAGCAACTGCCCCGCATCCCCCTCAGGTGATTCGATGCGGCGCGAATGCACCGGCTTGCCGTTCACAAACAGCAGCATGGAGGTGCGACCCTCTTCCGCCTTGTAGTAGCGGCCACGAAAGTCGACGCTGGCATCCGCGATCTGCAGCGTGCGCGGCACTGGCAGATAGAACTCCTGTCGACTGTCGTAACCGCTAAGCAGAACATCGTCGCCAAAGCCAAGGTCTGACAGCGCGAAGCTGCGATTTACCCAGGTATCTCCTTGCAGTCGCTGCAGGGCGTCGCTTGCTGGGCTGGCCCAGGCCGTAGACGTACCCGCCAAAGCCATGGCGACCAATAACGGTATGGCGCGTCGCGCCGGAGTAGAACAAGCTTGCATGGAAAGGCTCCAGAGAACTGCGTTGAATTGGGGGAGTAAAGGCGTGAGGGACGCGAGCGCGCTCACGACTGAAATTCGGTAAATGGGCGCTTGCATAGGGCATCAACAATGCGTTGGCTTGCATGGCCGTCGCCGTAAGGGTTGGTTTTGCGCGAGAACGTCGCGTGCGCGGCGGGGTCGTCAAGCAAATGCCCAGCGGCAGCGACGATGCCCAGATGGGAGGTGCCCACCAGCTGCACCGTGCCAGCGGTCACAGCTTCGGGGCGCTCAGTGTTATCGCGCATGACAAGTACCGGCTTGCCCAGTGCAGGAGCTTCTTCTTGCACACCGCCGGAATCGGTTAGCACCAAATAGGCACGCCGCATCATCCAGACAAAATCGACGTATCCCATCGGCTCAATAAGGTGGACGTTGGGGAGCGCCGAAAGGGTTTCCTGAACAACACCCTGCACTTGCGGATTGAGGTGCACCGGGTAGACAATTTGCACGTCCGAACGCTGCGCCAACTCCTGAAGCGCCGCACAAATGCTGCGAAAACCGTCACCGAAGTTTTCGCGCCGATGCCCGGTGACCAAAATGAGTTTGCGTTTGGGATCTAACCATCCGTAGCGCCCAGCCAGTGTGCTGGCGAGCACAGCGTCTGCATCCAACTTGGCAACCGTGGCGCGCAACGCATCAATCACCGTGTTGCCGGTCACCCAGATGCTGCCCGAGACACGCTCTCGCAGCGCAGCTGCTCGGGCCGCTGCAGTCGGCGCGAAAAGCCAGGTGCTCATGGAGTCGACCAGCCGACGGTTCATTTCTTCGGGGAAAGGCGACTGCGTATCACCGCTGCGCAGGCCCGCTTCGACGTGCCCGATATCAACGCGGCGGTGGAACGCCGCCATTGCCGCGGCGGCGGCAGTCGTTGTGTCACCGTGAACCAGAACGCCGTCAGGCACTACTTTCTCGATGACGGAGTCGACACCGGCGAGCACACGCCCAAACAAACCATTCAAGCTCTGGTTGGGACGCATGACATCCAGCTCGTGGTCGACCTTTAGGTCGAACATCTGTAGTACTTGAGTGAGCATTTCCCTGTGCTGGCCGGTCACGCACACGATGCTGTCCAGTCTTGACTCAGCTCGCATAGCCAGCAGCAGGGGCGCCATTTTGATGGCTTCGGGACGGGTGCCGAAAATTGAGAGGATGCGCATTCGAGGAATCAGGTGCCAAGGCTTTCGAGGGCACCATTCGCGAAAAAATAGCGTCGAAAACCCAATGCGGTATGAAGAAGAAACCACTGACGTGGTTTCCGCGGGCGGAACGATCTGCGCCGCCTGACCCTCGAAGCCGACGATATTAGCAAATGCCTCAACAAGTACACAAGTGTATTTGTGCGTAACACGCAAAAGCTGTCGCGCGTCGTAGCGCGAATACGACACCCGCAATAAGCGCCTCCGCTACGCGCAGCAGGCCGTTTCAACGCCTCGTGTGACGGCCGTGGGCCTCAGTCGCACTTCCGGCGCGGCTGGCCAAGCGCATCACCGGTGCCATCGCCCGCGAATCGAACCTTTGCGAGAAGGACACACCACGCTGCGCTGCGCGCTGAGGTAAGGTTTTTTTAGTCGGTGCTGCCCAGCACATCGGCACGCGCCTGTGCCACTGCGAAATCGAGATTGCCGGAGTAAATGGCGCGCCCACAAATGACGCCCTCGACGCCCTCGCCCTCGACTGCGCAAAGCTGCTCGATATCCCGCATGCTTCCTAGCCCGCCAGACGCGATCACCGGGATGGTCAAAGCCTGCGCCAACCTAACGGTTGCGTCGATGTTGATGCCCGACAACATGCCGTCGCGGCCAATGTCGGTGTAGATTATGGATTCGACGCCCCAGTCCTGGTACTTTTTTGCGAGGTCGACCACTTCGTGTCCGGTCATCTTGCTCCAGCCATCAGTCGCCACCTTGCCGTCTTTGGCATCCAGGCCGACGATGATGTGTCCGCCAAATGCGGTGCAGGCATCTTTGAGAAAACCGGGGTCTTTCACAGCAGCCGTGCCGATGATGACGTAGCGCAAACCGCCATCGATGTATTTTTCAATCGTGTCGAGGTCGCGAATACCGCCGCCCAGCTGCACGGGAATGTCTTCGCCCACCTCTTGCAGGATCGCCTTGATAGCGGCGTAGTTTTTCGGTTTGCCGGCAAAAGCGCCGTTCAAATCGACCAAGTGCAAGCGTCGCGCGCCTGCGTCCACCCAGCGCCGGGCCATAGCCGCCGGATCCTCGCCGAAGGTGGTGGACTGGTCCATATCGCCTTGTTTGAGGCGAACGCAGTGGCCGTCCTTGAGATCAATGGCAGGAATGAGCAGCATGGCAGTGTGAAGTGAGCAGGACGAAGGGAGGACGAAAGAAAGATCGGCTGAATAAACAAAAGACACGGCCGCTACCAAGCGCAGCGTCAGGGGTTCCAGTGCAGAAAGTTTCGATACAGACGCAGGCCTTGGTCCGCACTTTTTTCCGGGTGAAATTGCGTAGCGAAGATGTTATCGCGTGCGATGGCCGCCGCAAAGCGCGCACCGTATTCCGCCTCTCCCGTGCAGTGCTCCGCACGTTGCGGCTGCACATAAAAACTGTGCACAAAATAGAAATAGCTATCGTCGGGAACGCCCTGCCACAAGGGATGTACCGACCCGCTCTGCGGCTTCTGTTTCACCTGGTTCCAACCCATTTGCGGCACTTTGTAGCGGCTACCGTCCGGCTGCAACTGCCCAGCCAAATCAAAGCGGCGCACTCGCCCAGGAATCAGCCCGAGGCCGGGCGTATCGCCCTCTTCGCTGTGGTCCAGCAGCATTTGCATGCCAACACACACACCAAACAGGGGCTTGTGGGCGGCTACTTCCAGCACCGAGGCTTGCAGGCCAGATTCCCGCAGCTCGCGCATGCAGTCGCGCATGGCACCCTGACCCGGCAGCACCACGCGCGCAGCGCTGCGCACTTCATCGGGTTGTGAGGTGACCAGCACGTGCCAGTCAGTACCCTCGGCTGCAGCCTGCATGGCCTGCGACACAGAGCGCAGGTTGCACATGCCGTAATCCACGACGGCGACGGTTTTTGCTTCTCTATTCATAGCTGCTAGCGCTTACAGAATAAGCGCTGGAGGCCTTTTTTACTTAAAGACTGCCTTTGGTGGACGGAATGATGTTGGCGCTGCGCGGGTCGCGCTCCACTGCTACGCGAAGGGCGCGAGCAAAGCCTTTGAACGCCGTTTCGCACTGGTGATGGGCATTGACGCCGCGCAAGTTGTCGATGTGCAACGTAGCGCCGGCGTGGTTCACAAAGCCCTGGAAAAATTCATGCGTCAACTGGGTATCGAAGCCACCAATCATGCCGCTGGTGAACGGAATGTGCAGCTCCAGGCCGGGCCGGCCAGACAGATCAATCACCACCCGCGTAAGCGCTTCGTCGAGCGGCACATAGGCGTGGCCATAGCGGCGCAGACCCTTCTTGTCGCCAATGGCGCGCGCCACTGCCTGGCCCAAGGTAATACCCACGTCTTCCACAGTGTGGTGGCCGTCAATGTGCAAATCGCCGGCGCAATCGACTTCCAAATCAATCAAGCCGTGGCGTGCAATCTGCTCCAGCATGTGATCGAAAAAACCGATCCCGGTCGAGAGCTGCGACTGACCGGTGCCATCCAGGTTGATGCGCACCGAAATACGCGTTTCCGCTGTATTGCGGGTCACTTCCGCAATGCGGTCGGTGTTGGACGAGGGGACGAGTGCGGACGATGTCATAAAGATGCCTGTAGTGCGGCCAGCATTTGCGCGTTCTCAGCGGCGGTGCCCACTGTGAGCCGCAGGCATTGGGCCAGCAGAGGATGCATTGTAGAAACGTTCTTGACCAAAACTTTGCGTTCCAGCAAGCCCGCAAAGGCGCGTGCGGCGTCCGGCACACGCAGCAACACCATGTTGGCTTCGCTGTCCCACACGCGCGCCACGCCGGGCGTGGCGCGCAACGCCGCCACCATCTGCGTGCGCTGCGCGCGCAGCTCGGCGG
>JBBSUJ010000010.1:0-59108 GCA_038235025.1 Burkholderiales bacterium | reverse complement strand
TTGTGATAGCGCGGTCTCGGGCGGTCCGCTTCGTTGCTTTTTTTGCCAATAGCACGGCTATTAGCTGCAAAAAGACGCCTTGCGGCCCATTCCGATCCGCACTATCACATCCTCGCGAGGGTTATGCAGGACATCCCTAGCGCTTATACAGTAATAGTTAGTAGCTATATAATATATAGCAAATAGCATGAAGGCGGCCGGTAAATTCCGTGGTGGTATTTGGCGCAAGTCTTACGCGCGCGCCGGCTTAACCGCCGTTAACCTTCCTGCCGTCGGCTGCAAAGTCAGGTTGCCCTGTAATGCGCCCGTAGACCGGCGCAATGTCGGCTGCAGTCACATCAAATCGCTCGTCAAAATGTCGATGACAAAGTAGGTTTGCTGAAAGCGGTCGATCCTGTAGCGGGTGCGCATGGTGCCTTCAAGCTGCAGTGGCAGGCGCAGCGGCTGTGGGCTGCGTACGGCATGCGCCGGTTCACCCGCCGAACTCGATGGTGTACCAGTACAGGCGCGACAGCAGTTCACAAGCATCCAGTCGCTCGGCTTTGTGTCCGCCCTCGTCATAGCGCAGCGCAGAGTCGACAAGCACCGGGTTGAAGATCAAGGGCACGTTGCCAAACAGGCCGTGAAAGGTGTCGTGGTCTTGCTCGGTGTAGCGCTCGTAATCTTGCGGGCATGTGTGGTCAGCCCGCACCTGGCCGCCTCGGGCGCAATCGCTGCGCGGAGGGCGCTCGCTGGCGCCGCAGACTACTGGTTCGACGGCCATCTCAGGCCCTGGCGCGCTCTTTACCGACGGGCGCATTCAGCACACCGCGGCGCATCTGGTCGAGCTCGATGCTTTCAAACAGCGCCTTCGCGTCGCCCTCACCAAAACCCTCGTCGCCCTTCCTCTGGATGGATTCAAAGACCGCCGAGTCGAGTTGGTTCTCATTGAAGATTTGGAGCAGCAACGCTTTTTTTGCTGTCCAGCAGCATCTTGCGCATCCTGAGCTCGGCTACGCTTCGCAGTATTTCAGCGGTTTGGCGCTTGCTACTCAACCATCATGGCGGCTCGTTCGCGCTGGGTGTGTCGGCCAAATTTGCGTGGCGGAGCGCGAGCGCAGCTTCCAGCCGCAGGGCTTCTTCGTCCGTGAAAGTCTCAGCGCGCCATTGCGCCAAAGCGGTGTCGCTGGGCTGGGTTTTCAGTGCGTGTTCGTACAGGTCAAGCCTTTGATTCCAATCGCGCTCCTGCGCGTCGAGCATCGCAAAGCGTGTTGCGGCATCCTCGCCGAACTGGGCGCTGCGCGCGGTCCAGCGGGTGCGTTCGTCTGTGGCCTGCGCATCAAAGCGCGCAGTTTGCGCCGCAACCTCGACTTGCACTTGGCTGTAGGCACGCGCGGCGCGCTGCTCAGGATTCCACTCGGCTTCGGCATCGGCGAATGCCTGCGCTTTGTCGGTCGGGCTTCGCTCGGGGTTTTGCTCAATTTCTAAGCGGGCCAAGGTGAAACGATCCAGACTTTCCTGGTCGGCGAACAGCGCTGCGTATTCGGCTTCATCGAAAAACTGGCGGCGCAGCGTGTCACGAGCAAGCATTGATCCGCGTAGCGCCTCCACGCCGTACGCCCCGTCGGGCGGTCGCAGTTCGCCGAGCGCTACGCGGTAGTCCACATAGCGCTCGGCCATCGCCAGCGCCCGAGTCACCAGATCAGCGCCAAAGAACTGGGCTACCAGGTCTTGGAGGCGCTGTTTGAGCGCTGCAGGGTCAGGGGTCTCACCGGCTGCAAGCAGCAGGGCTTCCAGTGTGTCGCGCAGGCCCGGAGCCAGCAGCGTATCGGAAGCAGCGTGGGCCGTTTCGCGAAAGCCAGGTGGGGCCGTGCCAAGGTCTATCGTTGTCCAATGGGCCTTTGGGTCTGCCTTTAACGCGGTGGACTTCCTATGAGTCGTCAAGTCAGGCGGCGCGTTTGTCCCTGTCAATATCCACCCAGAGAGCGCCAGCAAAAGCACCAGGCCTGCCGTAACGACAAACCTGGCTGGCACGCGCAATGTCACAGGCCCGCGTTCTTCAGCCGATTGGCGTGCTGCCGATACAGCGTGGCAGGATCCGGTGAAAACCAGTCGCGCAGCCCGACCATCTGGTTAACCTCGTCAAGGTGGTTCTGCCGGTAGTCGCCCAGATGGCGTCCCAGCCGAGCCGAGCAAGCGGAGACCAGGCCGTCGTTGGCTTCGCCGAACACCAACCCGGTGGCCAATAGCGCTACGTCGCTAGGGTCGAGCGCATTGGTGAAGTTGCGCGTTCCGGTCCACGAGTAGTACCGCACGCCCGCTACCACGTCTGCGCCGTTGCCGCAGCCCTGGCCTGGAACGCCCGCAGCGAAGCGTCGGTTGAATCTTGCCGAGCCTGCGGTGGTGAGGGAGTCCAGCGCGGCCGTCGGCATTTGTGGAAAGGGGCGACCACCTGACGCAACGTTGACCAAGGCAGTGAGGGCTCGTGCTGCGTTGTTGGCCACCGTTTCGCCCACGCTGCCTCTAGGTGCCACGCCGCGAAGCACGTCGGCGACGCGAGAGCCCCGATTCACGCCGCCAATCGAAGTGACAGATGCCACGAAACGCGGCGCAACGCCAGCCACGTATCTAGCGGTGGGACCCCCGTGAGAGTGGCCGATCAGGTTGACCTTTTGTGCCCCGGTAACCGCCAGAATGTTGCGCACTTGGCGCAGCAACTGCTCGCCACGGACTTCCGTGCTGTTGGCTGCCGAAACCTGCGCCACGAATACGGTGGCCCCGCTACCACGCAGGTTGCCCGGAATACCGTAAAAGTAGTCCAGACCAAAAAGTGAATCGAAGCCAAATAGGCCGTGCACCAACACGATGGGATACCGGGTTTGCGCATAACCGCCCTGGGCCAGAACCGGCGGCGCAGCGGCCGCGCCCATCAGGAACAGCGCGAAGAGCCAGCGTTTGAATAGAAGTGCAGCAAGACGAGGCATTGGCAAAGTGTCTGGTTTGATTTAATAAAAGAACGAGCGTGCCTTTTATTCATTCTTTCGCCAGAGCTGTCGGCGTGGAACTCGGACATACCCGCACAAGCAGTGGCCCGGCCAGGATGCTGTGTTTCCGATCGCCAAGCGCCTTGAAGAATGCGGCGTCGGTAATGAATACGTCGCGCTGCTCAAGCGTAGGACCGCAGTTGACCCCGCTCTTTGCCGAAGGCCAGCGACGTGTTTTTTGGATACATGGCTCTAATTTGCTGCATTGCAGCAAAAAAGACTTGGAAATCGCAACGGGCACTTTTACAGTGTCGGCATGAGCCCTCCAATCCAAGGCCGGGACGCAGCGCGCGGCGTCCCGGCTGGCGCCACTCGTGTAGAGCGCCCCAGCGACGCAAGCGTCACTGGGCCGCGGCGCGCGCCCGCACCGCTCATGCTTCCCATCCGCTCGTTGGCAGCCACCAGCCGTGAGCGCATTGCCCAGCACCTTCTGGCGCTAAGCCCGGACGACCGCTACCTGCGCTTTGGCTATTCCGCAGGCGATGAGCAGATTCGGCGCTACGCAGAGCATCTTGATTTTGAGCGCGACGATGTGCTGGGCGTTTACGACCGACGCCTGCAAGTGATCGCGACAGCCCACTTGGCGTACACGGACACGTCCGATCACTCGCGCTGCGCCGAGTTTGCTGTCTCTGTGCTCGCGCATTGGCGGGGGCGCGGCTTCGGGGCCCGGCTGTTCGAGCGCGCAGTTATCCATGCGCGCAACGAAGGCATGCGGGTGCTTTTCATCCATGCGCTTTCACAAAACACCGCCATGCTGCACATTGCACGCGCTGCTGGTGCCGTGGTCCACCGAGATGGCCCGGAATCAGAGGCATTCCTGGAGCTTCCTCCCGCTGGCTTTGATTCGCACCTTTCCGAAGTGGCGCAGGCCCAGTTCGCCGAGTTTGACTACCAGCTAAAAAAGCAGGCACGGCAATTCAGCGTATTCGTGTCCTCGCTTCAGTCCAAGCGGCGCGACGCGTAGAAGCATCTTCGCGCCCTCCACAGGAAGTTGTTGATTCGTTGCGTCGTGCATCGAATCCGCGAAGATATTTCGAGATCGCTCAATGCACCACTACACTAGTCGCCTGTTTCACTACCGCACGTCCTGCACCCGAAGGCAGTGTCCGAACCGCACCCCGAGCGCACGCTTGACAGAGAAGACAAGCGCACGTTTTTGCAAAAAGTAGCCGAATTCATCCACCCCGGACCGGATTCGATAGAAGAGCTCGTAGGCGTCCTCGCCGAGGCCGAAGACAACGAGCTGATAGGCCCAGAGTCGCGCGTGATGCTTGAGCGCGTGCTGCGCATGGCTGACCGCACCGCCGGCGACGTCATGGTCGCCGCCCCGCGTATGGACCTGCTGGACATCGACGCGCCGATGGACGAGCTCCTGCGTCTGGTCATCAACACCGCGCATTCGCGCTTCCCGGTGTACCAGGGCGAGCGAGAAAATATCATCGGGGTGCTCCTGGCGAAGGACATGCTCAAACTGCAGCGCTCACCTGACCTGCATATCCGCACGCTGCTTCGGCCGGCTGCGTTCGTGCCCGAAACCAAAGGCCTCAACGACTTGCTGCGCGAATTTCGCAGCAACCGCAGCCACCTCGCGGTGGTGATCGATGAATTTGGTCGCGTTGCGGGGTTGGTCACCATTGAGGACGTGCTAGAAGAAATCGTTGGTGAAATTGAAGACGAGTTCGATGTTCCGGAAGACGACGGTGACATCTTCGCGTTGGCCGACCGCACCTACCGCGTCAGTGGAGATACGGCCGTTGAGCGCGTGGCGGAAGCTTTCGGCGTGCCTGTGGCAAGCAGCGACCCGGAAGATGAGTTCGACACCATCGGCGGCCTGATCGCCCATGAAATGGGACACGTACCGCAGCGGGGCGAGCACTTGCAGTTTTGCGGTTTGCACTTCGTCGTGCTCCACACCAAAGGCGGGGCGGTGCGCTGGTTCAAAGTGACCGGCGCAATCGAAGAGGCCGCGCGGCCCGACTAATGCGTTTGTCCGGCGCTGCAGGCGCACTGCTGGCCTGCACTGCAGGACTTGCGCAGGCCGCTTCGCTGGCGTGGCCCGACAACGGTCAGCCAGTCTGGTGGCTGCAAATCGTGTCAATGGCAGTGTTGGTGGCCCTGCTGATGGCCGAGCACCGCCCGTTGCGGGCCGGCGTGCTGGTGTGGCTCTTTGCGACGGCGTGGCTGAGCGGCACTTTTTGGTGGCTTTTCACGTCGCTGCATACCTATGGCGGCCTTGCAGCCCCACTGACGGTGCTGTCGGTGTTGGGGCTGGCCATTTTTCTTGCCGCTTACTACGCGCTCGCTGGCGCGCTCTTCTCTGCATACCGGCCCTCATCGCGCATGGGTGCCGCCGCGCTTTTGGCTGGGCTGTGGATGTTGGCGGAACTGGCGCGCAATACCTTGTGGACCGGATTTCCCTGGGGTGCTGGCGGCTATGCGCACACCGACGGGCCGCTCGCGGCGCTGGCACGTTGGGTGGGCGTCTACGGCCTGGGATATGCGGCGACTTTCATAGCTGTGCTGTTAGCCGGCGCGCGGATGCGCGACTTGCGCTCGCCGTTGCCATGGCTCGCGGTGCTGGGCCTCTGTTTGGGGCTGTGGGGCGCGAATCAGTCCCGCACCGACGCTTTAAGCGTCGCGATAACCCCTCCGCGGCCGCCGCTGACGTTGGCTTTGCTGCAGGGCAACATTCCGCAGGATGAAAAGTTCCAGGCGGGCTCCGGCATACCGCTGGCACTGGATTGGTACGCTGCAGAGCTGAAAAACGCCCGCGCTGAACTGGTGGTGGCACCCGAAACTGCGCTGCCGCTCCTGCCGCGGCAACTGCCGCCTGGCTATCTCGATGCCATCGCGGAGCGGTACGCCAGCGGCGCACAAGCTGCGCTGGTGGGCGTCCCCTTGGGCGATTTTCAGCAGGGGTATACCAACTCGGTCTTGGGTTTTCGGCCGAGCACACTGACGCCTTACCGCTATGACAAGCACCATCTCGTACCTTTCGGGGAATTTGTGCCGCCGCTGTTTCGCTGGTTCATCAACCTGATGGATATCCCGCTCGGCGACTTTGCGCGTGGCTCGCTGGCGCAAACTTCGTTCGACTGGCGTGGCGAGCGCATTGCGCCCAATATTTGCTATGAGGACCTGTTTGGCGACGAAATTGCCGCGCAATTTCGCGATCCCGCTGCGGCCCCCACAATTTTGTTAAATCTCAGCAATATTGCCTGGTTCGGCACAGGGCTCGCGATTGACCAGCACCTGCAGATCAGCCGAATGCGCACGCTGGAATTCGAGCGCCCCATGGTTCGAGCAACCAACACCGGGGCGACTGCGGTGATTGCAGCGGACGGCCGCGTCACACACCAAATGGAGCGCGCCACCCGCGGGGTGTTGCAGGCGCAGGTTCAGGGCCGAAGTGGGGCGGTGACGCCGTTTGCTTGGTGGGCTGCGCGCTGGCGGCTTTGGCCGCTTTGGTTGTTGGGCTTTTTGTGCTTTCTGGGCGCAGTCCTCGCCAAGCACAGGTGCCGTACACAGGTTATGGCTGCAGGATGGCAGCGGCGTTGAAAACGGTCTCTACAATCCGAGCTAGATACAACCACCCCACAAAAAGTCTCCGCCTGGCCTGGGCGCGGCTTTTCCTGCGCGGCCAAGCCCGCAGGACCGGGTGCAAAAAACCACCAGAATAAAAGCGCTGCAGGGCGGCGCCGGAGCACGATGCAAATGGCAGATTCCTTTTCCTACGAACAATTGATCGCCTCGGGCGAAGGCCGCCTGTTTACGCCGGAAAGCGGTCGACTGCCTTTGCCGCCCATGCTCATGTTCGACCGAATTACCCACATCGACAGCGAAGGTGGCGCGCACGGTTTGGGCAAGATTTGTGCAGAACTCGATATTCGGCCCGATTTGTGGTTTTTTGAGTGCCACTTCCGGGGCGACCCGGTCATGCCCGGTTGCCTGGGGCTGGATGCCATGTGGCAGCTGATTGGTTTTTACCTGACGTGGCTCAAGCTGCCAGGCAAGGGCAGGGCGCTGGGCGCTGGCGAGGTCAAATTTACCGGTGAAGTGGGCCCCGACGTCAAGTTGGTCACTTATGAAATCGATATCAAGCGGGTCATCAAGCGCAAACTGGTTATGGCCATTGGCGACGCGCGCTTGCTGGCCGACGGCAAGGAAATTTACGTAGCAAAAGATCTGCGGGTAGGCCTTTTCAAGAAAGACGGTGTGGGGGCCTCAGAAGATGTAACCGGCGCACTAGACGCCACTAGCGAAAGCAAGGAGTCTCCATGAAACGCGTGGTGATCACGGGCACGGGCATTGTTTCGTGCATTGGCAACGACAGCGCTGCGGTCACCGCGTCGCTCAGAGAGTCGCGCTCTGGCATTCGCGCCATGCCGAAATTTGCGGAAATGGGTTTGCGCAGCCAAGTCGCGGGCGTGCCGCAAATCGATTTGGAAGCCGTGATTGATCGCAAGCACTTGCGCTTTATGGGGGATGCTGCGGCCTACGCCCACGTTTCGCTGGCCAACGCCATTGCGGAAGCGGGTCTGCCACCTGAGGTGGTTTCGCACCCGCGCACCGGGCTCATCATGGGTTCGGGCGGCGGTTCGCCCGAGAATCAAATCGCATCGGCCGACATTTTGCGCAGCAAAGGCATCCGCCGCGTGGGGCCGTATCAGGTCACGCGCTGCATGAGTTCCACCGTGTCGGCTTGCTTGTCGACCAACTTCGGTATCAAGGGCATCAACTACTCCATCACGTCCGCGTGCAGTACGTCTGCCCATTGCATTGGCGCAGCGGCACAGCAAATTGCGTGGGGGATGCAGGATGTCATGTTTGCCGGCGGCGGCGAAGAAGTCAGCTGGGGCATGGGCATGCTGTTCGACGCCATGGGCGCCATGTCCAGCGCCTATAACGCTACGCCAGAAAAAGCCTCCCGCGCCTACGATGCCAACCGCGACGGTTTTGTGCTGTCAGGCGGTGGTGGCGCGGTGGTGCTGGAGAGCCTGGAGCATGCACAGGCGCGGGGCGCAAAGATTTTGGGCGAGCTCATAGGTTTTGGCGCCACGTCGGATGGAGCCGACATGGTCGCTCCCTCGGGCGAAGGCGCGATTGCCTGCATGCAGCAAGCCATTGCCGGGCTGGATCAGCCCATTGATTACATCAACACCCACGGCACCTCCACCCCTGTGGGCGACGTGCCCGAGCTGCGCGCCATCAAGGCCGTATTTGGCGATGCGATTCCGCGTTTCTCCTCCACCAAGTCGCTCACTGGCCATTCGCTGGGCGCGACGGGCGTGCAAGAAGCGATTTATTGCCTGCTGATGTTGCAACAAGGCTTTATTGCCGGCTCGGCCAATATTGACACCCTTGACTCTGCAGCAGAAGGCATGCCTTTGGTCCAGAAAACGGTGGATGCGCCGATCCGCACGGCACTTTCCAACAGCTTTGGTTTCGGGGGCACCAACGCCAGTTTGCTGCTGCGGCGCTGGGATCAGGCTTGAAACTGCGCCTGCAGTAGCAGCGCAACGGAGCGCTTGCCACAGCGCTGCGGCGGCTGAGTTGTGCCGCTGCCGCTGGCGCGAAACCGGCTTGAAAGCGCGACCGTAAAATCAAAGATTGCGCGCCGCCCTGGCGCCTGCTCTCTTTGGCGCGGCTCGCCCCGCGCGGCACATGGCATGTTGACCTTCCAGCAAATCATTCTCAAGCTCCAGTCGTACTGGGATGCGCAAGGCTGCGCGCTCTTGCAGCCCATTGACATGGAAGTCGGCGCAGGCACCTCGCACACCGCCACCTTCCTGCGCGCTATTGGCCCCGAGCCGTGGAAGGCCGCGTATGTGCAGCCCAGCCGCCGCCCCAAAGACGGCCGCTATGGTGAGAACCCCAATCGCCTGCAGCACTACTACCAATACCAAGTGGTGTTGAAGCCAGCGCCGGCCAATATCCTGGAGCTGTACCTGGGCAGCCTGGAAGCGCTGGGTTTTGATCTCAAAAAAAACGACATCCGCTTTGTCGAAGACGACTGGGAGAACCCCACCCTTGGCGCTTGGGGACTGGGCTGGGAAGTCTGGCTGAACGGCATGGAAGTGACGCAATTCACTTACTTCCAGCAGGTTGGCGGCATTGACTGCAAACCGGCCACCGGTGAGATCACCTACGGCCTGGAGCGCCTGGCCATGTACTTGCAGGGCGTGGACAACGTCTACAACCTGACCTGGACCGAGCGCGCTGATGGCTCTAAGCTCACCTACGGCGATGTGTACAAGCAAAACGAGGTGGAGCAGTCCACCTACAACTTCGAGCACAGCGACGCCGAATTTTTGTTTACCGCGTTCAATGCGCACGAAAAGCAGGCCAAGCATTTGATTGAAGCCCAGTTGGCGCTGCCTGCGTATGAACAGGTGCTCAAGGCCGGTCACAGCTTCAACTTGCTGGACGCGCGCGGCGCGATCAGCGTGACCGAGCGCGCTGCCTACATCGGCCGCATTCGCAACCTGGCACGCGCGGTGGCGCAAAGCTATTACGAGAGCCGTGAGCGCCTGGGTTTCCCCATGGCACCGCGCGAATGGGTGGCGCAGATGACGCAGACGACAAAGCTGCCCCAAGTGGCCCAGAAAACTGCCTGATGGACGACCTGGAGCCCCACACCATGACCCCCCCAAACCTCCTCGTTGAACTGTTTGTCGAAGAACTGCCGCCCAAAGCGCTGCAAAAGCTGGGCGATGCCTTTGCACAGACGCTTTCCGATCAACTCAAAACCCAGGGGCTCGCCGGCGCCGATGCGGTTGTCACGGCGTTTGCTTCACCGCGTCGCTTGGCGGCGCACATCACCGGCGTTGCCTCCAAGGCCCAGGACAAAGCGGTGCAGCAAAAGCTGATGCCCGTTTCTGTGGGACTGGATGCAAGTGGGAACGCCAGCCCAGCCCTTTTGAAAAAGCTGCAGGCGCTCGGTGCTGATGTATCGAATCCGGCTGCTGCGGTCGCGTCGCTCAAGCGCGCGCAGGATGGCAAAGCCGAGGCGCTTTTCTACGACAGCGTGATGGCCGGTGCTACTTTGGAAGCAGGCCTGCAAAAGGCGCTGCACGTGGCGATCACCAAGCTGCCCATCCCCAAGGTCATGACCTACCAGCTAGAGACGGATTGCGAATTGCCCGGCTGGAGCAGTGTGCAGTTCGTCCGGCCGGCGCACGGCCTTGTCGCGCTACACGGCAGCGCGGTGGTGCCGGTCAAGGCGCTGGGTCTCACGGCGGGAAATATCACGCAGGGTCACCGCTTTGAAGCGGCAGTTTCCCCTGTGGTTTTGACCGATGCGGACGCTTACGCCGCTACCTTGTTGAGGGATGGCGCCGTCATCGCGAGCTTCACCAAGCGCCGCGACGACATCGCCCAGCAGCTCGCCGCTGCCGCTGCAAAAATCGGCAACGGCGTTCGCGTGATTGACGACGACGCTTTGCTCGACGAAGTGACCGCACTGGTCGAGCGCCCCAATGTGTTGGTCTGCTCCTTCGAGCCCGAGTTTCTGCAGGTGCCGCAGGAATGCCTGATCCTCACGATGAAGGCGAACCAAAAATACTTTCCACTGCTGGATGCCGCTGGCAAGCTGACGCACCAGTTTTTGGTGGTCAGCAACATCACGCCAGATGACGCCAGCTTGGTGATCGGCGGTAACGAGCGGGTGATTCGCCCGCGCTTGGCCGACGCCAAATTCTTCTTCGATCAAGACCGCAAAAAGACGCTGGCCTCGCGCGTGGAAGGCCTTGGCAAGGTGGTTTATCACAACAAACTGGGTACGCAGGGCGAGCGCGTGGAGCGGGTGCGGGCGATTGCCAGAGCCATTGCAGAGCAGTTGGGCGATGCCCAATTGGTACAGCAGGCCGACCAAGCCGCGCAGCTGGCCAAGACCGATTTGGTCACCGACATGGTGGGAGAGTTTCCGGAGCTGCAAGGCACCATGGGGCGCTACTACGCGCTGAACGATGGCTTGCCGGAGGCGGTGGCGGACGCGATTGAAGACCACTATAAGCCGCGCTTTGCCGGCGATACGCTGCCGCGTAATTTGGTCGGCGTAGTGGTGGCGCTGGCCGACAAGCTGGAAACGCTGGTCGGCATGTTTGGGATTGGCAATTTGCCGACTGGCGACCGTGATCCGTTTGCGCTGCGGCGCCATGCGCTGGGGGTGATTCGGATGCTGGTGGAAAGAGCATTACCGTTAAATTTGGATCGCTTAATCTCAATCTCCTCAAACGCGTTTGATGAATGGCTCAAGCAAGATGAAAAGGATGCCGCATTTATTTTTGGGTTTGGCAGCGTTCAGCTCGGGAAATCATTGAGCGACGAACTAACTCGCTTTATTTATGATCGTTACGCGGGGGGGCTACGTGAGCAAAGTCACAGCGCTCAAGAAGTCGACGCCGTACTTGCCCTGCGCCCCCAACGCCTCGCCTTGGTCGAAAAACAGCTAGCCGCAGTCCGTGCCTTCGCTCTCCTGCCCGAAGCCCCGGCGCTCGCAGCCGCCAACAAACGCATCGCCAATATCCTCAAAAAAGCCGAGCTCGAAGGCCCGGTCGACGCCCACGTCAACCCTGACTTGCTGCAAGAGAAAGCCGAGCAAGACCTGTACGCTGCCTTGCAGCGGTTTGTGCCCGAAGCCAATGCCCAGTTCGACGCGGGCGACTTCACCGGCTCGCTGCAAACGCTGGCCGTGCTGCGCGCGCCGGTTGATGCGTTTTTTGACGATGTGATGGTCAACGCCGAACAAATGGACCTGCGGCTGAATCGCCAAGGCTTGCTCAAAAGCTTGCATGCAGCGACGAACCGCGTGGCGGATCTTTCCCGTTTGGCGGTTTGAAGAAGCACGAACGCACGAACACAAAGCGGCAAAAAAATGAACGCCACAAAGCTGGTTATCCTTGATCGAGACGGCACCCTCAACGCCTTGCTGGCTGAGGGGGACTTTGTCGCGTCGCACGATGACTGGCAGCCGCTTCCGGGCGCGCTGGAGGCGGTGGCGCGTATCAACCGGCTTGGCTGGCATGCGGTGATCGCCACGAACCAACCGGGTTTGGGGCGTGGGCTGTTTGATGTGGCGGCGCTGAACGAGATTCACGCCAAGCTGCACCGGTTGTTGTCGGCTGCTGGCGGGCGCATGGATGCCATTTTTTACTGTCCCCACGCGCCCGCCGACAAGTGCTGTTGCCGCAAGCCGCTGCCGGGCTTGATGGAGCAAATTTGTGAGCGTTATGGGGTGGACCCTGCCGAGGTACACGCGGTAGGCAGCAGCTCCAAGCACCTGCACGCTGCCGCCCACTTGAACATGCATTTGCATGGACTGCGCGGCGGGGACGAGGAGCGGACCATGCCGGAGCAATCCCTGGTGCACCAGGACCTGTCCGCCTTTGCCGACTATTTGGCGCGGCAGGAAGAGCAGGCCGCCACAGCTACAGCGACCGCCACAGCAGCGCCAGGCCCGGGCGTGCTGATCCTGGTGAAGCCGTAACCTCAGCCCAGGCCCGGCCGTAGATCACCGTGCGCGAATTGCTGCAGCTGGCGCTTGATTTCTTCGCGCCCACCGCCGGGCAGACCGCCG
Organism: Burkholderiales bacterium; assembly: GCA_038235025.1. Classification (GTDB taxonomy): domain Bacteria; phylum Pseudomonadota; class Gammaproteobacteria; order Burkholderiales; family Burkholderiaceae_C; genus Simplicispira. Next base: position 46,505 of record JBBSUJ010000010.1, on the reverse strand, counting down.
GCGCTTCGCCTGCTCCACTTCCGGAAAACTTTAGGCGAAGCAGGCCTCTAGAGCTTACAGATAAAGCGCCAGAAGCTACTGAAACTATAGCGATTACTGGGCCCGATCTGTTACCGGGCGCAACTAGCGACTGGGCCGGCATGGCCGTTTTTCGGCACCCGCAGGCCCGCCGGGAGTTGCGCCTGGGCACCGTTTTGGTGGGCTATGCGCTGGTGCGCTCGCGCCGCCGCACCATTGGTTTTACGGTGGGAGCCGAAGGGCTTTCGGTGCGCGCGCCACACGCCGTCCCGCTGACCGGTATTGACGCAGCTTTGCAGGAGAAAGCCGACTGGATCGTGCGCAAGCTGGTGGAGACACGCGCCCGTGCGGCGCGGCAAAACCTTGCGCGCATCGTCTGGCAGCACGGTACGGTGCTTCCGCTGCTCGGCGAACAGTTCTGCGTATGCCTGGTGCCAGGGGCTTCGGTGTCCGGGGTTTTTTTGGAGCAATCGGCTGAGGCAAAGGCACAGTTGCAGTTGGGGCTGCCCCCAACCGCCAGTGCTGACCAGCTGCGTGATGCCACCGCTGCGTGGCTGGGCCGGCGCGCTCGCCAGCACTTCACCGCACGGCTGGATTACTTTGCGCCGCGCATGGGCGTGCAGTGGACCCGGCTGGCGCTGACCAACGCGCGCACCCGCTGGGGCAGCGCGCGCAGCGATGGGACGATTCGGCTTAACTGGCGGCTGATGCATTTCACCCCGGACGTGCTCGACTACGTGGTGGTGCACGAGCTGGCGCACCTGCGGTTCATGGACCACAGCGCGCAGTTTTGGGCCACTGTAGAGGCGGAACTGCCGCACTACCGTGCACTGCGCGCGCGCCTGCAGGCCGAGACATCGCCTGTGTGGCGCGAAGACTGATTTTGTCTTCCACCGTCCGGTTCTCACCCTCATTTCCTATTCACCGCGCGCAGTGTTGGCCTGGTTCTTCATGCGCTCGTACCTGAGTCCGGTTTGTTTGTGGGTCCACCGCTGATCTGAAATGGCCCGCGCGAGCGGCGCCAGCCCAAGCTTTGGTGGTGTTGCCGCCACTTGGCCCAGCACCTTTTTCTGTTTCTTTTTTGAAGTTCTTTGTGCAAGCCTTGCTCCACACCATTTCCAGCCTGACCGTGCCATCGCACGCGCAGCGCCTCTTTCATGGCCGCGGAGGATTGCATCTCGGCTGCGAGCAGTGGTCGCTGGACGCTTACCCGCCGGTGTGGGTGCTCACCAGTTTTCAGCCGGTCGCCGAGGAGGCGTTGAGCGTCATCGGCGAGGCGCTGGTCGCGCGCTGGAACGAGATCGCGCCGGGTGAGCCGCTTAATTGGGTGTTCCAGTGCCGCGCGTCTGCACACGCTGAAACCCGCCTGATGGCGGGTGCGGTGCCCGAAAGCCATGTGGTGCAAGAAGATGGCGCGCAGTTCAAAGTGCACGTGCTGCGCGGCCAGAACCACGGCCTGTTTCTGGACATGGCCGAGGGCCGGCGCTGGGTGCGAGCGTATGTCGAGGCCAACCCCAAGCCGCACCGGTTCAAGGTGCTGAACCTGTTTGCCTACACCTGTGCGTTCTCGGTGGTGGCGCTGCAGGCGGGGGCTGACCAAGTGGTGAATGTGGACATGAGCACGCCCGCGCTGGCGGTGGGCCAGCAAAACCACCGGCTCAATGGCCTCACCACCGGCGCCAGCTTTTTGGCGCACGACATCTTCAAAACCTGGGGAAAGATCACACGCGGCGGCCCGTACGACCTCATCATCGTGGACCCGCCCAGCTATCAGAAAGGTAGCTTTATCGCCACTAAGGATTACGCCCGCCTGGTGCGCCGCCTGCCCGAATTGATGGCGCCCGATGGCCATGCCCTGCTGTGCCTGAACGCGCCTGAGCTCGATACCGCGTTTCTGCAAAACCATGTGCAAGAGCTGGCGCCGGAGCTGACGTTTGTCGAGCGCCTGGCCAACCCCGCGACGTTTGCCGACGCAGAGCCAGAGCGTGCCCTCAAGGTGCTGGTGTACCGCGCTCCAGGGTTGACGGCCTAAAGCTTGAAAGTTTGCGGACCCATTGATCCTGGCCCGATGGTTTTGACTCCTTCTCCCGCTTGCGGGAGAAGGTTGGGGTGAGGGCTAGTCCAACGCGGTAGGGCCGGATCAACAAAAACTTGGCGTCTAAGTCTGCGACGCAGTAACCCGCGACAGCACGCTGGCAAAAACGTCCGCATCCACATTGCCGCCGCACAGCGTCAGGCCAACGGACAAGCCGCGCAACTGTGGACGTTCCTGCAGCGCAGCTGCCAGTGAGGCCGCTCCTGCACCCTCGGCGACGTTGTGCGTATCCACAAACAGCGCGTACATCGCAGCGGCCACCTCGTCGTCGCTTACCTGCACGATGTGGTCAATGTGCGGGGCAATCACATCCAGTGCGCTTGGGTCAGCGATTCGGCAGGCCATGCCGTCGGCCAGCACGGTGCTTACGGGCGACGCCACCACGCGACCGGCAGCAACCGAGTCGGCATAGGTAGTGGCGTGGCTGCTGACCACGCCTATTATTTTTACCGGGTGCTCCAGCGCATGTTTGGCGGCAATGGCGGCGCAGGCACCTGAGCCTTGACCGATGGGCACGTAAATCACATCCAGCGCCGGCGCTGCTTTGAGCAGTTCCCACCAATAGGTGGCCACGCCGCGCAGCAGGTCAAAGTGAAAGCTGGGCACCATATGCGCGCCGCGCGCTGCGGTGAGCGCGGCCGCATGTTCTTTCGCCGCCTGAAAGTCGTCGCCAAACTCCACCAGCGTGGCGCCCAGTGCGCGCATCGCCGCATTTTTCTCCTGCGAATTACCGTGCGGGACCACGATGGTGCAGGCCACGCCGTGCTTACGCGTCGCCCAGGCCACGCTTTGGCCGTGGTTGCCCCGCGTGGCCGCGATAACTTCTTTGGGCAGCTCGCCGCGCTGGGCCAGTCGGTCGAAATACGTCAAGCCACCGCGAATCTTGAAAGCGCCCACCGGCGTGTGGTTCTCATGCTTGAGCCAGCATTCGGTGCCGATTCTTTCGCACAAAAGCGGCCAGCGGTACTGCGGCGTGGCGGGGAATTCGCGGTACACCACTTCGGCTGCCGCTTCGATATCGGCCAGACTGGGTAGGAGGGGCGAGGGAGAGAGCATGGCAAACACGGGTTGACTGCGCGTCGGCACGCAGCGCTGGTTGGGGGAAACAGTTCGGCAAGTCCCTTGAGGAATGGAGTGCGATTCAGGGGGTGATCGCGGACGCCGCCGAGCGCAATAAAACCTCTCCGCGCGGCGTATTCAGCTGGGCTTTGATCTGTGCGATGCCTGTGCTGTGCACCCCTACATCGCCCAGCCCTAGCGCGGTGCAAGCGTCTTGCAACGCATCGTTTTGCGGATGCTCTAGCACCAGGCTTTGCAGCTGCACGCCGCTGGACGGCAACTGATCGCAGGGGTGCACCTCGCCCCATTCGATCAAGGTGGGAATGCAACCCTGCATCAGGCCTTGTCCGTCGGCGCGCACCGTGATGCTCCAGCGCAGCGTGCCGGTACCGGTCGGTCGGCTGGCGCGTGTGACGGGGCCGCAGTCCAGGCCGCGCTGCAGCAATGCGGCGCTGGCCACCGATACGTCGGGTACAGACGCGGCCCAGGCGATGAGCTGGGGTCCGTGGGCAGCCACCGTTTTCTGTAAGGACTCATTATCGATGTCAAACCAGCGTCTAGCGCTTTCTGGTATTGACTTATACGCTCCTTTATGAAAAGCAATAACCTCCAAGTAGGCGCGTGGATGTGCGGTGCTGGAGAGGTTGATCAGGCGGTTGTGGGTGCCCATCAACGGGTGCTCGCCGCCGCCCGCCGGCGTTACGCCCAAATGTTGCTCGCACCAGTGCACACCGTTGGCGAGATCGGATGCGAAAACGACCAAGTGATCGACACAGGCGTGGGTCATTAGACCTCCGGCGCCGGCTTAATGTACTGGTGCTGGTGCTGGTGCTGGTGCTGTCCCCGCAGGCTCTTATGCTGAGGGCTGCGCTTCATGGCACGTGCACATGACCTTCAATGGCGGTCAGGCAGCGGCCGCCCACCCACACTTGGCCACTGTCGTCTTGCGTGATGTGTACGCGGCCCGCGCGGCCCAGGCATTCGCCCTGCGCCGCCACATAGCTGCGCGGTGCCAGCCCTTCCTGAATGAGCCATTGCGCCAAGCTGGCGTTCAAGCTTCCGGTCACAGGGTCTTCTGCCGTACCAAGTGAGGGCCCAAAGGCACGCACTACGGCTTCAGGCTTGCCACTTTCGGGGTCCAGAGGGGCGATGTGAATCACCCCCACGTCTTGCCCCAGGTCGTTCAGGCGCGCGTGGTTAGGCTTCAGGCCCAGCACCGTGTCGCGGGAATCCAGCAGCAGGGCCAGCCAGCGCGGACCGTTGTCCAGCACTCGCGATGCCACGATCTGCTGGGGCCGCAGTCCCAGGGCGCCGGCCACCAGCGCCAGCAACGCCGGGCGTGGCGGCGAGGCCTCCATAGCCGGCGCGGCAAAGGCCAGGCGGCCGTCGTTTCCTTGCCGAATCTCCACCAATCCCAAGCCGCATTCCTGCACCACGCGGCCGGGCTGACGCGGTTGCCCGCCCGATGCTAACCACGCGTGACAACTGCCCAGCGTGGGATGGCCCGCAAAGGGCAGCTCGCCATTGGGGGTAAAGATGCGCACGCGGTAATCCGCACCGGCTGCGTGCGCTGCATCGCTCGTCGGCATCAAAAAGGTGGTCTCTGACAGGTTGGTCCAGGCGGCAAAACGGCGCATGGTGTGCTCGGACAGGTCCTGTGCATTGGAGACGACCCCCAAGGGGTTGCCATCGCCGTGTCTCTCACTGAAGACGTCGACTTGCAAAAAGGGAAGCAGTTTCATGCGATTTGGTGGTTCATAGCTGTACCTGCCCGTTGATGCAGGTGACGGAGTCGCCGCCGACCCAGATCGTGCCGTCACCGCTCCGTTCGATATGCACACGGCCTTCGCGCTGCAACGCCGCGCCTTGCGCTGCCACATAGCGCTCGGGAGCAAGGCCGGCGGCTATGAGCCATTGCGCCAGGGCCGCGTTCAGGCTGCCAGTGACAGGGTCTTCGGTGAGGCCTTGGTTACCGGGGAAGAAGGCGCGCACTTCGAATTGCACGTTGTTTTTCAAGCTGGATTTTTCGAGGGTTGCGGCTTGATCTTCTGCGCGAGATGCTTTGGTCGGCGTGCTAGGTCCGACCACTCCAATTTCTAGTCCCGCGAGCACCGCGCTGTCAGGCTTTAGCGACCGCACCTGCTCCGCGCTTTGCAGCATCACGCCGCGCCATTTGGGCCCGTTGTCGCACCAGCTGTGCACCGTGATGTCGCTCCGTGCTATCCCCAGTCCGCGCGCAATCACCGCCAGTTCGGCATCGCTGAGGGGGCCGCTCTGGATCAGCGGTGGAGCCGCAAAAGCCAGCCGCCCGCCGTTTCGCTGGATGCGAACCAGCCCCACGCCGCACTCCTGAACCACCTGCTCGCCGCGCGGTACGCCACCCGCTTCCAGCCACGCATGGCAGGTTCCCAGGGTGGGATGACCGGCAAATGGCAGCTCGCGCCCCGGGCAAAAAATGCGCACGCGGTAGTCGGCCCCGGCGGCGACGCCCTCGGGTGTCGGCGGCAGCACAAAGCTGCATTCAGACAGGTTGGTCCAGTGGGTGAAGTGCTGCATGGTCTCCAGCGCCAAGCCGGTGCCATCGAGTACCACCGCCAGCGGGTTGCCGCGGTACGGGGTACTGGTAAAAACGTCGACCTGTTTAAACGCGCGCTGCTTCATGCGTGCAGCCGTCCATCCACGCTTTCATCCACCCGGTTTGCGGCCTGCGCCGCCATCTCCCGCACAGCGCCTGCGAGCGCGTGAATACCGGTGCGAATTTGCTCCTCGCTGGCGGTGACGAAAGACAGGCGCAGCGTGTTGAGCTCTGGTGTCTCCGCATAGAACGCAGCACCGGGCACAAAGGCCACATTGCGTTCTACCGCTAGCGGCAGCAGCGCCTGTGCGCTCATACCTGGCGGCAAGCGAAGCCATAAAAACATGCCACCATCGGGCCGGTTCCACGACACGCCAAAGCCCTGCATGTCGCGCTCCAGAGCTGCCAGCATGGCGTCGCGCTGCTGTTTGTACAACGCGCGAATGGTGGGCACATGGCGGTCCAGAAAACCGCCCTTCATGACCTCGGCCACCATGCGCTGGTTAAAGCCTGCGGTGTGCAAGTCAGCCGCCTGCTTGGCTTGCAAGAGCTTGGGGAAAACTTCAGGCGGGGCGACGAGAAACCCCAGGCGCAGGCCAGGCGCCAGCACTTTGGAGAAACTGCCCATGTAAAGGCAGCCCGCCGGGTTGCGTGCGGTGAGTGGCGGCGGCGGTGGCGCGTCGAACCACAGCTCGCCGTAGGGGTTGTCTTCCAGCAGCGGCAAATCAAACTCGGCCGCGCACTCCACCAACGCCGCGCGGCGCGCCTCGGTCATGGTGCGGCCGGTGGGGTTTTGAAAGTTCGGCAGCACATACAAAAAGCGCGCCTTGTCGGGGCCCGTGCCGATGTGCTGGCGCAGCGAGTCGATGCAAATACCGGCGTCGTCACTGGCCACCGCCTGCACACGCGGCTCCATGGGCGCAAAAGCCTGCAACGCGCCCAGATAGGTGGGCGTTTCCACCAGCACCCGGCTGCCCGCATCGATGAACACTTTGGCCGCCAGGTCGAGTGCTTGCTGCGAGCCGTTGGTGATCAACACCTGCTCGGGGTTCACGTCCCACGGCAGCATGTTTGCTACCGCTTCGCGCAGCGGTGCGTAGCCTTCGCTCGCCGCATATTGCAAAGCGGCCGGGCCGTCATCGGTCAGCACGGCGGCGCAGGCGCGGGCAAAGGCATCTACCGGGAACGTGAGGGACGACGGCAAGCCGCCCGCCAAGCTGACGATGCGGGACTTTTCGGTGACCTTGAGGATTTCCCGAATCACGGAGGGGTTCATGCGGGCGGTGCGGGAGGCGAGGGTCCAGTTCATGGCAAGCATCTTTCAGACGGGGCGCGGCAATGGGCAGGCAAATGTGACAGACGAGTAGCGGGTTTGCCGACAGGATTTTTATGTGCGGGTATTTTGGTGGGTATCAGCCGTTTGGCTTGTCACGGCTGCTTGAACTGTCGGTGCACGCGACAGGCGTTTGCCTATTAGTACCGTGCCCACCACAGCAGCAGCAAAGCCCAGGGTGATGGGGTCCAGCGATTCACCCAGCAGCGGCATCGCGGCCAGAATCGAGAAAAACGGCTGCAGCAATTGCATTTGGCTCACCCGCAGCGCACCGCCCAGCGCGAGCCCACGAAACCAAGCAAAAAACCCCGCCCACATGGAGAAGATGCCGACATACACCAAGCCGCCCCAGGCGCTGGCTTGCACGGCCTGCTCCGGCCACAGCAGCAGGGCGCCGGGCAGTGAGACCGGCAGGGCGATGACGCAGACCCAGCAAATCACCCGTTCTGCGCCCAGTTCGGGTGTGACCTGCGCACCGTAGATATAGCCCACCGAGGCGGCCAGCACCGCGCCAAGCAGCAGCAAGTCGGCCCATTCAAAGCCAAACTGTGAACCCCCCTGGCGGGCCCGCAGTACTGAGAAAACCACCACCAGCAGGCTGCCCGCAATAGCGCAGACCCAAAAGCCCAGGCGTGCGCGCTGGTGCAGCACCCAAGCCGCGATGACTGCAGTCGCCAGCGGCAGCAGCGCGGTGATTACGGCTGCATGCCCTGCGGTGACCACGAGCAGCGCGTATCCCAGTAGCAGTGGGTAACCCACCGCATTGCCCAGTACCGCTAGCAGCAATGGCTTCCAGTGGTGACGCTGCGGCAGCGGCGACCGCGTCGCCAGCAGAAAAATCACCGAAAGGCCGCCGGCCAACGCAGCGCGCGCCAGCGTCACAAACCAGGGCGAGAGCTGCGGCGCGTCGACGGTGCCGGTGGCCAGCCGCGTCATGGGCAGGGTGATGGCAAAGCACAGCACGCCCAGAACGCCTAGCCACATCCCGCGCGATTCATCGGTCAGGGCGTGCCCCGCGCCTGAGGGTGCGGAAGATTTCAAAGGGGCTCGCTCGCTCATGCCTTCACCATCCAAACGGCAGTGAAGACCAGCAGCAGCGCCATGCCCCGGTTGAACCACAGCAGCCGGGCACCCTGTGCCAGCCAGCCGCGCAACAGCGCCCCTGCAGCGGCGTACAGCAAGTTGCTGGCAAACGCGAAGGCCATCATCACCGGCACCACAACCAGCAGGCGCTGCGCCACATCCGGCCGGCCCGCTATCCAACCCGCCACGATGGTCAGCGCCAGCAGCCAGGCCTTGATATTGACAAACTGCAGCGCCACGCCTTGCCAGAAACCTACCTGCAGGCGCGCCGTATCGGCCACGCCCAAGGTGGCGCTCTGTGCCAGTTTCCAGGCCAGCCACAGCAAATAGCCAATGCCCACCACCTTCACGCCCACACGTAGCGCCGGCACAGCCACCATGGCTGCGCCAATGCCGGCGGCGCACAGCAGCAGCAGCAAAGTCCAGCCCACCGGCACCGACACCACAAAACTCAGGGTAGGCCGCAGTCCCCGGTTTGCCGCCATGGCCGCCGACAAGGTGGTGTTGGGCCCAGGCGAGAAGCTCATGGCGGTGGCCAAGAGCAACAGGGCTGTGAATTCGGTCAATGGCATGGGGACGCGTGGAGCAGAAAGGGTGTAGGGCGGCTTGCAGGCTCCGATACTGGGCCCTGCGCCATTACAGTTCCAGTACAGTTCGCCGTACAAAAAAATGAACTGTATGGCTCCCCGCACTGGCACATCCTGCCGCCCAAGAAAGCGTTTGCAATGCTGACCCGAACCCCACGACTATCCCTGACCGACCAGTTGGCCGAGCGTTTTGCCGAACGTATTCGGGCGCGCTTGCTGGCACCGGGTGCGCGCATGCCCTCGGTGCGGGAGTGCGCGCGCCAGCAGGGCGTGAGCCCGTCTACCGTGGTTGCGGCTTATGACCAATTGCTGGCGCAGGGCCTGGTGGAGGCGCGGCAGCAGCGCGGCTTCTATGTGCGGGATTTAATGCCAAAAGTGCCTCTAGCGCTTACGCAGCAAGCGCAAGTAGCTACTAAAACAGGAGTAACGAGCGTCGTGGCGGGTGGTTCGGGCGGTGCGGGCACCACCATTCCCTTTGCCGGCCTGCCGCCAGGATCGCGCATCAACGCCACCACCCTGATTCGCGGCATGTTCCATCCGCCGTCGGGCCACGCGCAGCCCGGCGCAGGCGTGTTTCCCGCGAGCTGGCTGGAAGACGCGCGTTTTTTGCTGGCGGCAGTGCGCAAAGTGGCGGCCAGCCCGGCGCTGGGCGAGGGCTCGTTCGGCTACGGCGAACCCATGGGCGACAGCGGCCTGCGGGACATGCTGGCGCGGCGCTTGGGCGAACTGAACGTGCCCGCCCAGGCGCGCCAGATCATGACCACCATGGGTGCCACTCATGCGCTGGATATCGTCAGCCGCACCTTGCTCAAGGCCGGCGACCCGGTGATGGTGGAGGAGCCGGGCTGGTCGGTCGAATTCGCCCGGCTGGATGCGCTGGGCATGCGCATCTTGCCGGTGCCGCGCGGACCGGATGGGCCCGACCTTGAGGTGATGGCGCGCTATTGCGAGGCGCTTGGCGAGGCCCACGCCCCCAAACTGTTTGTCAGCGTGAGCGTGCTGCACAACCCCACCGGCTACTGCCTGTCACCGGGCAGCGCGCACCAGGTACTGCAGCTGGCGCAAAGGCACGACTTTCACATCGTTGAAGACGACACCTACAGCCACTTGGCGCCCGACCACGCCACGCGCCTGTGCGCACTCGATGGCCTGCGCCGCACGGTGTACGTGAGCGGTTTTGCCAAGATCCTCGCGCCCAACTGGCGGGTGGGTTTTCTCGCCGCACCGCCTGCGCTCACGGAGCGGCTGCTCGACACCAAGCTGCTGTCCGCGCTCACCACCCCGTCGCTGCTGGAAAAAGCGCTGGCCCTGTGCATGGAACAAGGCCAGCTTCGCCGCCACGCCGAACGCTTGCGCCGCCGCTTGGCCCAGGCACGCGCACGCACCGTGCAGCTGGCGCAGCAAGCGGGCTGTACCTTTGCCGCAGAACCGGCGGGCTTGTTCGGCTGGGTGGATACCGGTGTGGACACGGAAACGCTGGCCCAGCGCATGCTGGACGAGGGCTATCTGCTGGCACCGGGGGCACTATTCAATTCAGGCCGCCAGGCCAGCACGCTGATGCGCGTGAACTTTGCGACCTCGCAGGACGCCGCGTTCTGGCGGGTGTTTGAGCGGGTACGGGATGGGGGGTGAGGGAGTATCGATTTGTCGTCGACTAAATAACCATCAAGTCACGACTCACTAACGACTGCGCCCGAAGTGCGGCTTACACCTGCGTCATGTCAATTGCCGACAACACCCGCAGAAGCGCGCGGTTCACTTCTTCGTGATCCAGCTCGTGCTCTTTGATGCATTCTCGAATCGCATTGCAGTCGCCCTCCTCAAAAGCCAGCGCCATCTTGAGCGCTGCAGCGTAGGGCCCAGTGCGTAACACTGTGGCGTCGTAAATGCGCTGCGACAGGGGGATTCGGCGCAGGGCGTGGCCCAGCGGTTCGCCCAGTAGTGCGCCGAGGTTCAACAGCAGGCCACACAAATACACCTCGCGGCGCAGGTCGTTTTGAATGCCGGCCTCAAGCAAGTGGTCGGTCAGGCGCGCGCGAATGACGGCACTGGCACGCACGGGCTCGCGGTCGGGCTCGACGCTGGCGATTGGCAACTGGTCGGACAACCATTTTTTAAGCTGTGAGTAACCCATCATCACCAGCCCGCGGCGCAGCGAGTCGATGCCGGTGCGCAGGCCCAGCGCTGCTGAGTTGGTGTAGATCATGAAGCGGTAGGCCAGCACTGCATCCCGGCTGAGGATGTCCTCAAACACCTCCAGCGATTGCTCGCTGTCAATCGCCTTGAGCAGGCTAAAGATCACCGTGCGCGATGGCTGCACCGCCTCGTGGCGCAGGGTGTGCAGCACGTCTTCCTCGGGCCAACCCGCCACGGCCACCGCGCGGTGCTGGTCCAGGCAATGCGACATGAGCGCTCGGCTGGGCAAGTTTTCGTACATCTGGCCATCAATGACCGGGCTTGGGCGTGGCGTTGGGGTACTGGCAGTGCGGCTGCCACGCGGGAGCGGCAGCACACGCGCCGCTTTTGCTGGCACCTGCGACTGCAGCGCCGCCGCCGCCATTTCGGGGCTAAGCGAGAGCATGCTGTTGATGAAGCAGCCGGCAATACCAGGATCGGGCAGGGTGCCGAGTGCGCCGCGCCACACCAGGCGCAAGCCGCGCTGGTGGGCTTTTTGTACGCGGGTGCGAATGGCGGGGTCTACCAGCCAGGCACCGGGCACTGCAATCCACGGCGTACCGGTGGGGGCGTGCTCCAGCATGTCGCACACCAGTTGCCGGTCGTAGGGTGCCAACAGCAGGGGCGGGCTGCCCGCAGTCCACATTTCGGCCAGCGTGCGCAACAGGTGAGGTGCATCCACGGGCGTTTGCGCGCTGCTTTGCGCCGTGAGTTCGATGCCAGCGAGCGTGCGCGCGCGGCCCCACAAAGGACGGTAGGCCAGCACCAGGCTGCCAAGAACGGATTGAACCATGCGCTGTATGACGCGTGCTGCCCGCGCAAAAAATCAAGAAAGGTAGTTGAACAGGGACAGCTTTTGCACCATTGCATAGGACTGCAGGGCCGCCTGATAACCGGTTTGCTGATTCTGAAAATCAGAGATGCCTTTGATCATATCGAGGTCTTCTGCCTTGGAGCGGTCGCCTTCGAGCTGCGTGCTGCGCACATCCTGGTTGCCGGTGATGCGGTCGGCCCGGTTGAGCAGATCGCCCGCGTAACTGCGCACCGCTTGCAGCCGGCTCAAGCCTTGGTCCAAGTTGGCCAACGCCTGGCCCACCGCCTGGGTAGCGGCGTTGCCGTTGCTGGCACTGCCAATCTGTGCGATGGCCGTATCAGCAACATCAAAAATGCTGGTGCTGGGTTTTAAAGACAAGGTTAGCGAGTCGCCCACTTGCGGTTTGCCGGTGAGGTTGAAGCTCACGCCGTTGATCGCCGTGACCGCGATTTCCACCTGTTGTCCAAGGGCGTAATCGGCCGAGGTAAACGGGTTGGTGCCAGTAATCGGCGCGCCCGCGGGCGTGCTGGTGATCGTGTACTGCGCGGCAACGGTTCCCGGCGCGGTGCCGGCCTGGTAGTTGACTGCAACTTGGTACTGGTGGGCATTGCCGGTGCCATCCAACTCCACCAGCGAGGCATTGTTGGTGGTCACGGCGCTGCTGCCCAACGTGCGGTCGGCCGGGGTGAGGGCGGTGACGGAGGCGTTGAACACCCCGTCGCGCAGGGGCTGGAACATGAAAGCCGAATCACCGTCCAGCGAACCGGGGATGGACACTTGAGACCCTGCGCTTTGCCCGGCCAAGCCGCTAAAAGCGCCGGTAGAGCTTAAGAACGGCGTGAGCGCGCTGCCCAAAGCGCCAAGCAGCGGTGCGCCGTTGGTGTCCTTGCGGTTGGCCACATCGCGCAGCTGCTCGCGCAGGCCTTGCAGCTGGTTGGAGATGGTGGTGCGGTCGCTCGCGGTAAATGCACCGTTGCCACTGCTCACGATCAGCTCGCGCATTTGCTGCATGAGGTCGACCGCGTCGCCCAGAGACGATTCAGCCTGCGCAATGCTATTGCGCTGCAGATCGAGCGCGCGCTGCTCGGTCTGGATGCGCGAGATGCGCGTCATTGCGCGCTCAGCTTGGGCGGCAGCCACCGGGTCGTCGCTGGCGCGCAGCACGCGCTTGCCCGAACTCAGGTTGTCTTGCAGGCCAGACAAGCTGTTTTGCCGCGCGCTGATATTGCGCATGGCGTTGTCGTACATGGTGGTGGTGGCAATGCGGGGCACGGTGCTCATAAGGGTGTCTCCTAGCGGGCGACGGTTTGCAGCAGCGTGTCGAACACGCTTTGCGCAATTTGGATCATCTTGGCCGAGGCTTGGTAGGCCTGCTGGTACTGAATCAGGCGTGCGGCTTCCTCGTCCAGATTGACGCCCGAGACCGACATGCGGTCGCGCTCCAGGTTGATCGCCATGGTGCTGGACAGGTCGGACGCAAACTGCGCGCTTTGGGTGCGGGTGCCAATTTGCGCCATGGCGTCAGCAAAACCATCGGTGAGCGCCGCGCCATCGAACATGGCCTGGTCACGCAGGGCCAATAGCGCGCCTGCGTTACCGGCATTGCGCTGGTAAATGTCGCCGTATTGCGGGTCGAGCGCGTTGCCCAACTGCACGGTATCACCCGTTTTGGGCGTGCCGCTGAGCGTGATTTCAAAGCCTTGCGCAAAAGTGATGGGCGTACCGGGCGTGTAGGGGCCGCTTTGCGCAATCGCAGCGCCGCTGGCAGTCGTGCCTGTAGCGCTGTATTGCAGGGGTGGCCCTGCGGTGAAGGTCATGGTGATGCCGCCGGGAATGGCAGGCGGATCAAAAGCGGTCGCGCTGCCGGTGGCCTTCAGGCTGGCCAGTTGCAAGCTGCCCGCATTGGCCGGACCCATGGCTGCGTTGAGCGGGTTGGATGCGGCCAGCTTGTTGGGCGAGAACTGCTGCGCTTTCATCTTGCCAGCCGCGCCCTTGAGCGGGTCGATCAAAAACTGGTCATTGGCGTTGGGCGTGCCTGCCAGCGTGGCCGTCAAGCCGCGTGCCGCAAAAAAGCCCACCAGCGTCGGTTGGGGCGAAGGCCCGCCAAACGCCTCGGGCACGCCGCCCGGCCGGCTGGTAATGGTGCCGGTGCCGGCGCTGCTGAACGCCACCACAAAGCTGGCTGCCGACAGTTTGGTGCGGTCTGACAGGGTCAACCCCAGTGTGGCCGCAGATGTATTGGTGCCAGCCGCTACGGACGGCTGCAAAACGATATCGGTCAGCAGAGATTTTCCGGGTGCGCCGTCCAGCGTCAGCCCCAATTGGTTTTGTTCGTTCAAGGCCAGTGAAATACCGGCGGCCATGCGGTTCAGCAGCTGCTGGCCTTCGGCCAGATCGTTGTTGTGAAACCGCAGCAGGCCTGCCACCTCGCCGCCGCCCAATGCGCTTTCGCCCAGTTCTACCTTCAACGACGCGCCAGGCTGCTGAAAGAACAGACGCAATTGCCCGCCTGCCGCGCCAAAGGTCTGCGCCTCGCCAATAGATACAGATCCGGCGGTGTTGCCCAGCACCAGCGGCTGGCTGCCCGCAACAAAAATGCTGACACTGCCGTCGTCGGCTGCCACCTGGCTGGTTTGCACATGCTGGTTCAGGTCGCGAATCATTTGGTCGCGCCGGTCCAGCAGGTCGTTGGGTGGCTGGCCGTTGCCTACCGCGCGGGTAATTTGTTCGTTCAGGCCTGCTATGTTCTGTGCCAGCTGGTTAATCATGCGCACGCTGCTGCCCAATTGCGCGGCGACGGTGCTGGAGATTTCATCCAGTCGCGTGGAGGCACCCGAAATGCGTGTGCTGGTCTCATCAATACGCGCCAGCACTAGGCTGCGCGCTGTCAGGTCGGTGGGGCTGTTCACCACATCGGAGAACGCATTCATCATGTCGTTGATGGCTGCGCCCAAGCCTGAGGCACCGCCTGAGAACACATCCTGCAGCTGCTGCAAGCGTGACAGGCGCACCGTATCGCCAGCGCCCACGGCTGCGGCCGACGACGCCTGGCGAGTGAGCAACTCGTTCTGGTTGCGCAGAATGCTTTGCACATCCACACCCTGGCCGATATAGCCGGCACCGGTGTACTGGCCCAGCACGGTTTGCTGCACTGTGTTTTGGCGCGAATAGCCCGCCGTGTTCACGTTGGCAATGTTGTGGCCCACAGTTTGCAGGGCCACCTGGTTGGCCAGCAGGGCGCGGGCTCCGACGTTGAGCAGGCTCATGGCAGTGCTTTCTTAGCCTTGCGACCGCTGGGCGCGCAGCGCGCTTTCAATGGCACCGCCCAGCTTTTTCGCGTAAGCGGGGTCGGTGGCGTAGCCGGCTTTTTGCAACTCAGCGGCATAGGCCGTGGCCGAGCCGGTTTGGGCAGCGGCCTTTTCGTAGCGCGGGTTTTGCGTGATCAGGCGGGCGTAGTCGCGGAACGAATCTTCATACGAGTCGTACGCGCGGAACTTGGCGACCACTTTGTGGGCTACACCGTTTTCATATTCGGTGGTGGTGATCTGCGCGGTTTTGCCCATCCAGCTCTTGCCGGCTTTGATGCCAAACAGGTTGTGTGAGCTGGAACCATCAGCGTTCTTAATCTCGCTTTTGCCCCAGCCGGTTTCATGGCCGGCTTGCCCCAGCATGAAGCTGGCGGGGATGCCGCTATTGAGCGCCACGCGCTCGGCGGCATTGACGTGGTATTGCACAAAATCGTCACGCCCCTTGGGCGCAGGGCCTGCCGGCGCGGCTGCCCTGCCAGCGGCGGGCCGCGCCAGGCTGAGCGTGCTGGGCGAGACCAAATTCACGTCGCCGCCCATCAATTGCTGCGACAACTGGCGGGAAATAGCCTCAGACAAACCACCGGGTCGCCCCGACATTTGCACCGACAGTTGCTGGTCCAGCATGTCGGCCCCTAGGTCGCCCTGGGCGCTGTCGAGCAGGCCTGATTTCATGGTGGCCTCGCGCATGCTTTTGATCATTTCGCGCATGAACAGCGACTCGAATTGCTTGGCCGCTTCCTTGGCGGCCGCTGGGCTGTTCTGGCCGGCCTGGAATTTAAGGTTGTTGAGCGAGCGCGCATCCACCGCCAGTGCGTTGGAAACGCTGGCCGAGGTAGTGGCGGACAGGCTGGATGGGGTCAGGGACATGACGATCCTCCTTAAAGCGTGGCCAAGCAGGCCATCAGATAACTTCCAGATCGGCGTTGAGCGCGCCAGCGGCTTTGATGGCTTGCAGGATGGCGAGCAGGTCGCCCGGTGTGGCGCCCAGTGCGTTCAGCGCGCGCACCACGTCGGCCAGTTGGGTGGACGCGGGCACTTGAATAATGGCCCCCGGCTCCTGATTGATTTGAATGCTGCTTTGCTGCGCCACCACCGTTTGGCCTTGTGACAGCGGCACGGGCTGGCTGATGATGGGGGTTGAACTGATGGTGATGGACAGGTTGCCGTGCGCAATCGCGCAGGCCCCCAGCGTGACCGCCTGGTTCAGCACCACCGAGCCGGTGCGGGCATTGATGACTACCTTGGCCGCAGGCGCAGTGCTGGCCACTTGCAACTCTTCCAGCTCGGCAATGAAGCCCACCCGTGCGCCGGGGTCGGTAGGCGCGCTGACCTGCACGGTGCGGCCGCTAAGCGCCACCGCGCGGCCCGCGCCCATGCGTTTGTTGATGACATCAGCCACGCTGCGCGCGGTTTGAAAGTCGGAGCTGTTGAGGTCCAGCGTGATGGAGTCGCCCTGATTGAGCGGCGTGGGCACCGAGCGCTCCACCTGCGCGCTGTCGGGAATGCGCCCGGCGCTCAAGTGGTTGATTTGCACCTTGCTGCCGCCGGCCGAAGCGCCAGCGCCGCCGACCACCACGTTGCCCTGTGCCAAGGCGTAAATCTCGCCGTCAGCGCCGCGCAGCGGTGTCATCATGAGCAGACCGCCCTTAAGTGATTTTGAGTTGCCCATGGACGACACCGTCACGTCAATTTGCTGGCCGGGCTGCGCAAAGGCTGGCAGTTGCGCCGTGATCACCACCGCCGCCACGTTCTTGAGCTGCAACTGCGACGAAGCGCCAGCTGGCAGCGTGATACCCATTTGCTGCAGGTAGTTCTGCATGGCCTGCGTGGTGTAGGGCATTTGCGTGGTCTGGTCGCCTGTACCGTCGAGCCCCACCACCAAACCATAGCCGGTCAGCTGGTTACTGCGCACACCTTGCACCGCGGCCAGCTCCTTGATGCGCATGGCGTGGGCCGGCAGCGCTGCAACCAGCGCGAGCAGCACCCCGGCGCACAGGGATGCGCTGGGCATGCGACGAAGAAGGGTGCGCAGGAAGGTCATGCCCTCATTGTGAGATTTCGGGCGCGTTGCGAAGCAGGGATAAAGCCGGGCAACACCTGCCAATTGGTGCGGCCGCAGGACTCTAAATTACAAGAAAAAATTGCCTCCAGCGCATGCTGGAAGACGGTTGATAGCTATGAAGTCAGGAGTTTCAAAAGCGCGGGGCTTGTGGAGCCTCCGAGACCTTTTTGTGGGCGGGCGTCACGCTTGCCTGCGCGCCTCCCGCACGGCGGTCGTCAGAAAGGCGTCACCGTATTGAAGAAGCGCCCCAACCAGCCGGTAACTTGCGCCTCGCTTTGGGCGCCGCGCCCGCGTGACTGGATACGCACATTGGCAATTTGGGTGGAATTCACCAAGCTGCCGGGCTGCAGTGTGCGGGGGTCTACCGTGCCGGAGAAGCGCAACACGTCGACGTTCTCGTTCACGCCGATTTGCTTTTCGCCCGCAACAATCAAGTGGCCATTGGGCAGTACCTGCATCACCGTGGCGGTAATGGAGCCGGTAAACGCGTTGGCGCTTTCGGTACCGCCTTTGCCAGCAAACGTGTTGCTGGTGGACGCACCGAGCTTGGTTTTGTCGGTAAAGGCGGTGCCGACAAAGGGCAGGGCAGAGATGCCCGCGTCAATGCCCGAGGAGCGGTCAATGGTGGAGGTGGACTTCTGGCTGGCGCTGACTTTCTCAACGATCACCACCGTGACCGCATCGCCCACCATGCGGGCGCGCCGGTCTTCAAATGCAGGCCGGTAGCTGGCCGTGTGAAACAAGCTGCCGGTAGGAGGCCCCTGCACTTGTGGCTGCATAGGAATCGCCGGTGGCGTGGTTGGCAAGATGTCGACCGGTGGGGTGGGCGACAGGCTGGCGCAACCGGTCAGCAGCGCGGCCATGCCCGCACCCACCATGCAAAGCAGCCGCGAGGAAAAAGCAGGGGTGTGTGCGAGGCGCATGGCAGCGTTCCTGTAAAAAAGAGTCACAACCAGAATCAAAGTCGGAGCTAGAGGTACGGGTATCGGTCGACTTACAGCTGCGCCAGCTTGGCCAGCATCTGGTCCGAGGTTTGCACCGCCTTGGAATTCATCTCATACGCACGCTGCGTCTGAATCATGCTGACCAGTTCCTGTACCACGTTCACGTTGGATGTTTCCAGATAGCCTTGCACCACGGTGCCCAGCCCGTTGGTGCCGGGCGTACCCTGAGTGGGCTGGCCGGACGCCGCGGTTTCGATGTACAGGTTCTCGCCGCGAGGCTCAAGGCCCGGCGGGTTGATAAAGCTGGCCATCGCCAAGTTGCCCAGCGGCTGCGGCGCGGTGTTGCCCGGCAGCAAAGCCGACACCGATCCATCCTGACCGATGCTGACCGACGTAGCGCTGGGCGGAATCGTGATGCCGTTGGCCACGGGCAGACCGCCTGCCGTTACCAGCCGGCCCTGGGCATCGACCTGAAACGAGCCGTCGCGGGTGTAGGCGGCAGTGCCATCGGGCATGGTGACTTGAAAGAAACCGTTGCCTTTGACGGCTACGTCCAGATTACTGTTGGACTGCTGCAGGCCGCCTTGCATGAAGTTGCGGCTGGTGGCCACGGTGCGCACGCCCAGGCCCAGGTGCAAGCCGGTGGGCAGCTGGTTTTCTTCCGTCGTCTGGCTTCCGACCTGGCGCTGGTTTTGATAGATCAAATCTTGAAACACGGCGCTGGCGCGCTTGTAGCCCGTAGTGGACACGTTGGCCAGGTTGTGCGAGATGACATCGAGCTGCGTTTGCTGCGCTTCCATGCCAGTCTTGGCGATCCAGAGGGAATTGATCATGAGAGGCTCCTTCAGTGGCGTGCGGTGGGGCTTGCGCGAGGCTTAGCCGTTAAGGCTCAGCAGTTTGCTGGCGGTTCTGTCGTTGGTTTCTGCGGTGGTCAAGAGCCGCATCTGCTGCTCAAACTGGCGCGAGGCGGCGATCATTCCGACCATGCTTTCCACCGGGTTTACGTTGGATCCTTCCAGTGCACCCGGCAGCAAGCGGGCTGCGGGATCTTGCGCAACCGGCTCGCCCGAGCGGGCGCGGAACAGGCCGTCGTCGCCTCGCACCAGCGGGTCGTCCGCCGTGGGCGTGGCGAGCTTAAGTTTTCCGATTGCCGAAGGGGGTTGTCCTGCGACTTTGGCGGTAATGGTGCCGTCCGAACCCAAGGTGACTTCTGCGCCTTGTGGCACATCAATCGGCGCGCCGCCGTCAGAGAGCACGGGCAGGCCGGTGCCGGTCAACATCTGGCCGGTGGAAGACACTTCAAACGCGCCGTTGCGCGAGTAGGCCTCGGTGCCGTCCAGCCCTTGCACCGCGAACCAGCTGTTGCCGGTCGCCATGGCATCGAGGCTGCGGCCGGTGCGTTGCACAGCGCCGGCGGTGTCGCGGTAGCCGGAGGTGGCCTCCAGCGCAAACACGCGGGTGCTGGCACCTTCGCCTTGCAGCGGCACCGCGCGAAATGTAGACAGCTCGGCCCGAAAGCCGGTGGTGGACGCATTGGCCAGGTTGTTGGACAACACGGACTGCCGCTGAGCAGCCGCGTTGGCGCCTGTCATGGCGGTGTAGATCATGTGGTCCATGGCGTGCTCCTCGTCTTAAACGTTGTGATCAGCGCAGGTTCACCAAAGTCGACATGACCTGGTCTTGCGTTTTGATCGTTTGGGCGTTGGCTTGGTAAGTGCGCTGCGCGGTCATCATGTTGACCAGCTCGGCGGTCAAGTCGACGTTGGAGTCTTCCAGCGCGCCGGCGCGCAGCATGCCCAGGTTGCCCGCACCGGGCTTGCCCATTACCGGCGAGCCGGAATCGCTGGATTCGACCCAGTTGTTGCCGCCGGCGGAGGTTAGGCCTTGTGGGTTGCGAAAGCTAGCCAGCGCCACTTGCGCCTCGGCGCGTGTCACGCCGTTGGAATAACTGGCCAGAATCATGCCGTCGTTAGAAATGTTGATGCTGGTCAACTGGCCCGAGGCATAGCCGTCTTGCTGCAAATCGGTGACGGCAAATTTATTGCCAAATTGCGTCGCACCCTTCAGGTCAATCGTCACTGGGAATGGAGCCGGCGGGTTGTTGGGGTTGACAGAAGATGGGTCGACCGTGACCGTGATCGGTGTGGTGTTGGCGGCCGTGTCGTATTTGCCGTTGGCGTCGAAAACTACGGTGCCAATGGAAGTAGCGGTGACGGGCGGAGCTGCAGCAGGGTCGTCGAGCTGGTCGTAAACATCCCAAGTGTTGGCGGTGCTCGTTTTAACAAAGTACAGATTGACCGGAACGGCCACGCCCTGCGAGTCGTACACGTTCACAGATGTGCCGTAGGTGGAGCGCGGCGTGGGCGGAACGGCCGTGGCCGCCTCAGGCGTGCGAGCGTCGAGGTTGAGCGACGCCATCACGCTGGTGGTGCTTCTGGCGGGAATCGGCGCACCGGTAGGAAAGCTCAGCGGTGTCGCCTCGGAGGTGCTGGTGCCGGTCAGTGGATCGACCTTGAACCCCATCACGCGCGCACCGCCATTGCTGACCATGTCGCCCACCTTGTTCAGCTTGAAGTCACCCGCTCGGGTGTAGGCCGAGCTGCCATCGGGCTGCTGGAGGCGGAAGAAACCGCCGCCGTTGATCGCCACATCCAGGTTGTTGCCGGTAATGGTGAGGTTGCCCTGCGAGAACTGCTGCGCTACGTTTTGCACTTCGACACCAATACCGATGTTGCTGCCGCCCCCGGAGCCGATGGAGGTGGCGACGATGTCGGCGAACTCGGTGCGCGACCCCTTGAACCCCGTGGTGTTGGAGTTGGCGATGTTGTTGCCAATAACGTCCAGGTTGCGGCTGGCGGCGTTAAGACCTGAGAGTCCTTGTTGAAAGCCCATGGTGTTCTCCTTGAGGGGTTCGGATGTCGTGAGTAGCGGGAACTGAAATACAAAAACTTGATAGCGACCAGAAAACCTAAAGAACGGCCTTGATGTCGCTGTAGCTGGCGGTTCCGCCGCGCGAGAGCTGCAGTGCCAGTGCGCCGTTGTCTAGGCTCACTGCCATCACTTCGTCGATAGCCAGCGGCTGCGTGTCCACGGGAGCTTGGCCGTTGGTCGCCACGACTTGGAAGTGCAGCGGCCCTGCTGCACCTGCTGCCGCGCCGTCCCATTCGAAGTTGTAGCGACCGGGCTTCAGTGAGCCCAGGTCCACTGTGCCCACTTGCTTGTTCTGTGCATCCAGCACCTGCACCTGCACCGAAGAGGCGGAGCCTGAAAGATCAAAAGCGCCGCCGCCTTTGGAGGCTTCTGCGTCATAGGTCAGAGTGTCGTCGGCCACCAGTACGCTGCGGCCCACCATCGCGCTGCCCTGCATGAGCTGCTGCGCAGCAAACTGGCTGGACAGGCCCTTGACGGTTTCGTTGAGTTGCTGAATACCCGTAACGGTGTTGATCTGCGCAATTTGCGAGGTCATTTGCGCGTTGTCCATCGGGTTCATCGGGTCCTGGTTGTTCAGCTGTGCCACCAGTAACTTGAGGAATCGGTCTTGCGCGGCCGCCGAATCGTTGGCGGTGGTGGCATTGAGTTTGCTGGTACCGACGCTGGCTGCAGCTGCGGGGGCGGCAAGGGTGTTGTTGATCATGGTGAGTGTCCTGGGTGTTCTGAATGACCGTGAGTGGGGTACGTCAGCGCGGCGTGCGGTTTACTGACCCATCTGCAGCGTTTTGAGCAGCAGGGTTTTGGCCGTGTTCATCACTTCGACGTTGTTCTGGTAGGAGCGAGAGGCCGAAATCATGTTGACCATCTCCTCGACCGCGTTCACGTTGGAGTGGGTGACGTAACCGGTTTCATCCGCCAGTGGGTTGCTCGGGTCGTGCACCTTGCGCCCCGGCGTGTTGCTCTCGTTGATGGCACTGACGCGCACACCTGCTGCATCGTCCGCACCCATGGATTGCGTCTGGAAAACCACCTGGCGCGCTTTGTAGGCTTTGCCATCTGGCCCGGCCACGGCGTCCACGTTGGCCAGGTTGCTGGCCACCACGTTCAGGCGCTGCGCCTGCGCACTGACGGCGCTGGAAGAGACGTTGAATATCGAGAACATCGACATGGGGAACCTCGCTTTCCTACTGGCCCTGGATGGCGCTCAGCATGGTTTTGGCGTTGCCGTTGATAAAGCGCAGCGTGGCTTCGTAGCGCACCGCGTTGTCCATGAAGGCGGCCCGCTCGCGGTCCAGGTCCACGGTGTTGTTGTCCAGTGAGGGCTGGGTTTGCGCGGCATAACCTACGGTGCTGCGTTCAATCATGGAGGGCAGCGGAATGTGGCCGGCTGCGCTGGTGCCGTACTGTCCGCCGCGAGTCTCGCTGCTGGTGGACATACCACCCTTGTTTTGTGTTGCCGCGCTGAGCGTTTCGGCAAACTTCATGTCGCGAGCCACGTAGCCCGGCGTATCCGCGTTGGCTATGTTGCTGGCAAGCAGACGCTGGCGCTCGGCGCGCAAAACGAGCGATTTGCCTTGGAAGTCCAGCCTTTCTGTCAGCTTGTCGAGCATGAAGTGCCTCGTGAAGTTTATGAATCGCTACAGCGCTGCGGGTTTGCGGCCTGGATTGATTATGGAAATGCACAGACTTTTCTAAAGTGGAAAGAAACCGGCTATTGGTGCGCAGTTCCAAGCTTCGGGTTGCGCCCGAATACCTACAGTGACAGGTGTGAAAAGGCATGCAGAACGCGGCCTGATTTAGGAGATCGCCATGACAAGTTCCACTCGTTTCGCCTCACTTGCCCGGTTTTGCCAACGCAGCTCCGGCTTGCGCCAGGCCGACCAGCCGGCAGCACTGGCGACGGCTATAGCGCTTTCCATGGGTCTGATGGCGGCGGCAGCGCCCATGGCCGCGGACGCCCAAACTGCCGGGGATCTCTCGCAAATTACACAAAGCTGGATCGACAACAGTCTGCAATTGGGCGCTACAGCTGACTTCCCGCTGCGTATGGAGGTAGATGTAGGCGAGCTGGATTCCCGCCTGCGCCTGGCCCCCTGCGCGCGCGTGGAGCCTTATCTGCCGACTGGTTCGCGGCTGTGGGGTCGCACCCGCCTAGGTCTGCGCTGTGAACAGGGAAGCGTGCGTTGGAACGTGTTTCTGCCGGTCACCGTCAAGGCTTACGGCCCCGCTTGGGTGCTGACCGGCAACGTGCAGTCGGGTGCCTTGCTGACGGAGGCCGATGCCACGCAGGCCGAGGTCGATTGGGCGTCGGACCGCGCCTCCATCGTGGCAGACCCTTCTTTGTGGGTAGGGCAAGTGGCCGCGCGGCCTCTGCGTGCGGGCGAGGCCTTGCGCCAGTCGATGGTACGGGCTCCCAAATTGTTCCAGGCGGGTGCCCAGGTACGCGTCTCCGCGCAGGGCACCGGCTACTCGGTTAGCTCAGCGGGCCAGGCTTTGAGCGCCGGCAGCGCCGGTCAAACAGTGCGCGTGCGCATGGAGAATGGAAAGATAATCAGTGGCGTAGTCGATGAAAACGGAACCATTGCCGTCAATCTTTGAGCCCTAATTTGTATTTAGGCCTAAAGTCTGCGGCCTACCGGTCGAAAACATTCCTACCGGTCCTCGGCTTTCAGGGGACATGGAGAGGACTATGAAAATAGGTCAGACACCAGAAATTCAAAGCGCTGCGCTGCAGGCTATCGCTTCCAAGCAGGCCAAACCGTCGACGCCCACCGCCGAAAACACTGCCAACGTCAGTGCGACTGCGAAAGGCGTGGCGTCGGCCGCAGCTTCGGGCGTTCCCGTCACCTTGTCGCGCACCGCAAGAGAAATTGAGCCAAGCGGCCGTGCTCAAGGCGATTTTGATGCAGGCCGTGTCCAGGCCGTACGCAGCGCCATCGAGAACGGCACCTTCAAGGTGGACGCTGGCGCTATTGCCGACAAAATGCTGGCCAACGCTGAGGAAGTGATCTCGCGTCTGCGCGGTTGACCGCTCTGCGCGCCGCTAAACTCGAGACCTTCCCAACACAACCGGGTCACTCCTTTGCTTTCTACATCCACTGTCACCATAGACGCCGCTCTTTCCGATGTGGAGCAGGCTTTGGCAGACGTGGGCGAGGCCATGAAGGCGTCGCAGGCGCAGGAGTTACAGCTCGCCAGTGGCCAGTTAAAAAAGGCATCCGTGCATTTTTCAAGTGTGCTGGCGAACGCGGGGTCTAGAGAACTCGCTCCGGCAGTGGTGGTACGGTTGCGCTCTGTCGCTGCGCGTCTCGCGAGCCAGCGCGACGCTCTTGCGCGCATGTCTGCGTTGGTGGACCGCCAAGTCGCGACATTGGTGCCGCAAAAGCCGGCTGCGGCCACGTACGGAGGATCAACCGGGCGCGGAATGGGCGCTGGTGGGCGCTACGGCTCCGGCCACTGACCCCCGGACAAGGCTGAAGGCGGTCCCCTCCTGATCGAAAAAGAGCGCATGGCGCTCTTTTTGCTTTAGTGGCTACGCATCTTTGCGCGCAAACGTGCAACAGATTGGCTGTGCAGCTGACACACCCGAGATTCAGTGACACCGAGCACCGCCGCAATTTCCTTGAGGTTCATGTCCTGTTCGTAGTACATGCCCATGATGTGCTGCTCGCGCTCAGGAAGTGATTCGATCGCACTCACCAGAGAGGTGCGCAGCCGTTGGTCGCGCAGCATCGCCATCGGATCGCCCGCCGCGTCGGCAGTTTCGTGCCGCTCCAGAAACCCTTCCCCCTCTTCGCCATCACTACCGCGCGCCATGTCTTCCAGGTACACCAGCTGAGCGCCGCGGACTTTACCTAATAAGTGCTGGTACTCGGCCAACGGCAGGCTGAGTTCATCCGCGATTTCTGATTCCAGAGGTGCCCGCCCCAATTTTTGTTCCAGGCGGCGTACCGCTTTCTCAATGTCCTTCTGGCTCTTGCGGGAGCTTCGTGACATCCAGTCGGTCTCGCGCAGTTCGTCGAGCATGGCACCACGGATGCGCTGCGTGGCGAATGTCTCAAACTGCACGCCTTGCGCGGCTTCAAAACGGGTCAGCGCGTCGGCCAAGCCGATCATGCCGACCTGAATGAGATCGTCTATCTCCACATTGGCCGGCAGCTTTGCGATCATGTGGTGCGCTAGCCGGCGCACCAACGGCACATGCTGGCGGATCAACGCATCGCGGTCGAGCTGGCCTTTGGCGGTGTAGGTCACTTCAATGGCTCGTGGCTAGGGCAGCGACCGGTCTGGCGCTGTGTCTCCATGGTATCGCAGGCTGGACCTCAAGAGACGTCAGTTGCAGCGCACGTTCGAGTAAGGCAAGCGCCAAGCGCTGAACCTCGGCAGGGCGCGACACATCCAGCGCCGAGCTTGCTGGCACACGGCCCAGATGGGCTTGCGCGCACGTAAACAGTTTGTCAAGCTGGAGGCGCACCAACGCGGCGTTACATCTGGCGGAAAGCGGGCATGCGACAAGACCGCCAATATCAGCGTGAAGCGCCAGCAGCTTGAGCTGCGCATAGGCATTCACCACGGCGGCCCGTTCGTCGCAAGACATCACGATCAGCGGTGTGGCGTGAGAACCCTCAAAAAGAGCAGAGGCCAGCGTTTCGGTAGGTGCATAAATAACCAATACTGCGTAGCGTCTGAACAAAGGATAGAGCGTTTGCAAGGCCAGCGCGCTTCCTTCCTGGTCCGCAGCGTTGACAAGTTCGGCCAAACCGCGCGCCGCAGGCAGGACGCCCAAAGATGCAGCGTCCTCCTCGTCAGTGTCAAGTGTGGCGTCGATCCAGCAGCGTTGTTCGAGCAGGTCGACCAGGCCCGGAGCCGCTTCTGACTCGTCGCCCCAGCCATCCAGTACCAGTGACGGATAGCCCAGGCGCTGCAAGTGTGCACAAATGGCCCAGACCAAGGGGCGCTCGGCTCCGCCGGATGTGCCGGCCACCGTAACTACGCGCAAGCCGTCTTGGTTCATGGCACCGCACAGGCTGGTGCCCTGGTGGGTGTTGAATTCAAGCATGGGCCATTCCAGGCTCCCGGCGACTTTCCGTGCCGTGAGAAAAGAAAAAGTTGAGTTCTGTGGACTTGGGATCAAACGCAGAACGCGAGGCAGACCGCATGGAAGTTGCCACCAGTGACTGCGCGTTGGCCGACTCCCAGTCCTCTGGTACTCGCTGGCCGTTGGTCACGCCGCGCAGCAACACCTGATGGCGAATCAGTGCATCGATCGAAGGGCCAAGTTTTACCGCCTCGTCCACTTTGGTGAGGATGGCTTGTTGAGTCCCAGACGTTTTAAACGCAGCCAACGTGTCATCCAGCGTGTCGCCGTGGCTTCCCGCGTTCAGTACCAACAGACGCTGTACGCCAGGCAGGTCGAGTACATCCAGCATATCGCGCCGGCGGGGATCGCGCGGAGCCACACCCGTTGTATCGACCAGCACCATTTTTTTGCCGCTCAGCAGGCCGAGCAGATCCTGTAATGCAGCCTGGTCGTGTGCCAGATGAGCGACGATTCCCAGCATGCGGCCGTAGTTGCGCAATTGCTCATGCGCGCCGACACGGTAGGTGTCCAGCGTAATGAGGCCAACGCTCCCAGGTCCATGAATACGTGCGCACAACGCGGCGAGTTTGGCCGTTGTAGTCGTTTTGCCCACCCCCGTGGACCCCACCAGTGCATAGGTGCCGCCTTGCTCATAAATGGGCGGCTGCGCAGTATCGGTTTTCAGGTTGCGCTCCAGGACTTCCATTAGCCAGCGTACGGATTCAGCTGCATCGAGCTCGTCGGGCATCCGTTCGAGCACAGTACGCGCCAAAGCGGGCGAGTAGCCTGCGCGAATCATCTTGAGCATCAAGTTGGAATGAATAGGGTTCTGCTTCGCTTGCCCAAGCCATGACAAGGTATTAAAGCGATCCTCAATCAGATCTTTCATGGCTTGCAGCTCGTGCATCACGCCTTGCTGGTTCGCGGGTTCCGACAATTGGACCGACGGCACATGTTCGCGCGCCACGCGCACGGGCTCTCGTTCGCGGGAAGCTTGAAGCGGGTTGTGACGTGCTACCTGGTGAGAGACAGCCGGGCTTGGCGAGCGTGCTGCCCCGGCCAGATTTCCGACAGCCGCGCCATTGCGTACCGTACTTTCGGCCGCACCGGCCGCACCGGCCGCACCAGGTGCAGCGGCTGCTCCAGAGCTCAGCGCAGCGTGGCGGCGGCGAAGCATACGCTCGCGCACGTAATCCTGAAACGACAGCGTGCTCATTGCCAGCTGCTCGGTATCTTGCTGCACTGGGTTACGGCCGGCTGCCGATAGTTGCGCGCGGGGGGTGGACGCTGCGGGGGTAGTGGGCGCTTCGTCGCGCATGAAGGCCGATGGACGAGCCGGCGGCTCGGCAGCAATATCAAGCTCATCCAGGGTTTCTTCAGCCGTCGCCACGACTTCCACACCGTTGGGCGTGGGGCGGTTCGAGAGAATCAGCGTGCCATCACCAAAGGCCATACGCGCTTTGGCCAGGGCCTCGCGGGATGTTGCTGCATGGAAGCGTTGGATGTTCATGCTGATGCTCCTTGAAGGATGGGCCCAATGCGGATCGTGTGGGTTTCGGGAATTTCGCTGTGTGCCAGCACTTGCAAGCGGGGTGCCACGCGGCGTACCAAGCGGGAGACGGCGTTTCGAATAGCGTCAGGCACCAACAGACAAGCCGGCAGGCCGATTTCTTCCTGCCGCATGGCCACTTCGGCAGCTTTCTGGGTCAGGATGTCGGCCACACCGGGGTCGAGCGCAGGGCCGCTCGCGTTGCCCAGTGCTTGCACCAGCAGTCGCTCCAGGCCGGGTTCAATGGCAATCACGTTCAGCTCGCGGGTGGAGCCGTAGATCTGCTGCACGATGGCGGGTGACAGCGCTATCCGTACGCGGCGCGCCAATTCCGCCGGATCGGTGGACGCCACAGCGTGCTCAGCCAGGGTCTCAATGATGGTGCGGATGTCGCGAATATGTACAGACTCTTCCAGCAGCAACTGCAGTACTTTCTGGAAGGTGGCGATGGAGACCATTTTGGGAACCACCTCTTCAATCAGCTTGGGGGCGAGCTTGGCCACGTGCTCCACGAGTTGCTGCGTTTCGGTGCGGCTGAGAAGTTTTGCGGCTTGCATTTGCATCAAGTGTGACAAATGAGTGGCCATTACGGTTTCCGAATCAACGACCGTAAAACCTGCCATTTGTGCCGCTTCCTTTTGGGGTTCATCAATCCAGTGGGCGGGCAAACCGAAGGCTGGGTCGGTTGTGGCAGTGCCAATTAGAGGGGCGGTTATGCCGCCCGGGTTGATGGCCAGAAACATGCCGGGGAACGCGTCCCCCTCTCCCACCACCACACCGCGCAGCGTGATGCGGTAGCCGCTGGGTTTAAGTTCGAGGTTGTCACGCACGTGGACTGGCGGTGGCAGGAAGCCGACCTCTTGTGCAAACTTGCGCCGTACACCTTTGATACGGGTGAGCAGGTCGCCCTGGCGCGTCTTATCGACCAAGGCGATCAGGCGGTAACCCAACTCCAAGCCAAGCAGGTCCACGGGCTGCAGATCGTCCCAGGTGGCTTCACCGTCGCCAGTCGGCTCGGGCGCAGCTTCCACGGCGGCCGGAACTTTGGCTTTCTGCAGCAGCATCCATGCGAAATAGCCAAACGCAGCACCAATGCTCAGAAACACCACATGCGGCATTTCAGGAATCAAGCCCAGCACAATCAAAATTGCCGAAGTGATTCCCAAGACCCGCGGAGACATAAACAGCTGCATCACAATTTGCTGACCCATGTCGGTGTCTCTACCCACCCGGGAAATCACCATGGCGGCAGCAACCGAGATCAGCAAGCCGGGAATCTGTGCAACCAGCGCGTCACCCACGGCCATCAACACGTAGATGTCAGCGGCTTTTCCGGCGCTCAGGCCGTGCTGCAGCATGCCAATGGCAAAGCCGCCAATGATGTTGATCAGCAGAATCAAGATGCCAGCAACCGCATCGCCGCGCACAAACTTGGACGCACCGTCCATGGAGCCGAAAAAGTTGGCTTCTTCGCCCACTTCAGCACGGCGGCGTTTGGCTTCTTTTTCGTCAATCAGCCCAGCGTTGAGGTCGGCATCCACCGCCATTTGTTTGCCGGGCATGGCGTCCAGGGTAAAGCGGGCCGACACTTCGGCGATGCGCTCGGCACCTTTGGTAATCACGACAAAGTTGATAACTACCAAGATCGAAAAAACGATCAAACCCACCGCAAAATTACCGCCAATCAGAAAGTGCCCGAAGGCCTCAATCACTGCACCGGCGGCACCGGGGCCGGTATGGCCCTCCAGCAGCACAACGCGCGTGGACGCCACATTGAGCGACAGGCGCATCAACGTGGTTAGCAACAGCACTGTGGGGAACGCTGCAAAGTCCAGCGGACGCAACATGTAGGCCGCAACCATCATCACCATCAGTGCGATGGCAATATTCAGCGTGAAAAAGACGTCCAGTAGCCAAGGTGGAATCGGTAGCACCATCAGTGCCAGGATGGCGACGACTAGCAGCGGGGCGGCCAGGCCCGACGCGCCGGCTAAGCGCCCGCCCGCCCATTGACGCGCCGAAGTGATGGAGGTATTCATACGGGTTCCTCTTGGCGCGTGGTGCGGCTCTGCGGATCAAGTTCGTCGGGCACGTGGGGTTCGGGTACTTCGCCAGGCATTTGGCCTTCGCCGCGCATGGCTGCTTTCAGGCGATACACATAGGCAAGCACCTGTGCCACAGCGCTGTAAAGCGTGGCGGGAATCGGTTGATCCAGGTCAGCGTGGGCATACAAAGCGCGGGCCAGACGAGGCGATTGCAGCACCGGTACGGCATGGCTTTTTGCCAAATCACGTATGCGCATGGCCACCAAGTCGGTACCCTTGGCAATCACCTGCGGCGCGCTCATTCCATCTTCATACTTGAGTGCAACGGCGTAGTGCGTGGGGTTCATTACGACGAAATCGGCCTTGGGCACGGCGACAACGCTGGCTCGGTCGGCGATGTCGCGTGCGCGCTGGCGCATGCGACCTTTGAGCTCAGGGTTGCCGTCGGACTCTTTGTGCTCCTGCTTCACTTCCTCGTGCGTCATCTTGAGCTGCTGGCGAAAGAAAATAGCTTGTAGGGGCACGTCGACCAGCGCGGCCATAAACACGACCAGCAGCAGTAGCCCCATGCCAACCGTCATCCATCGCGCGACGTGAGCGATGGATGACGCCGACGGCTGCAGCACCAGTGTCGCCATCTCTTCGATGCTGTTGCCCATGTATTTCCACGACACGAACGTCAAGATGGCGGTCATCAACACCATCTTGGCAACGTTGGTCATTTGCTGCTTGGAAAAAACGTTGGCAGCGCCCTTGAGCGGGTTCAGGCGGTTAAATTCTGGGGTGATTGGCTTGAGACTCAGCACCCAACCACCGGCCCCGACTGCGCTTAAAAGCGCCGCGCCGCCTGTGAGCAAGGCAAAAATCACGCTGGCAATCAGTCCGGTGCCGGTCATGGCCTGAAGGCGGGTAAGCATGGTGCCCGGAGATTTCACCGTAGCAGCGTCGAACGAGAGCTGGGTGGCTATGTCGAGCCGCAGCTGATCCATCAGGCGGGGAGCCAAGATCAGCATGGCCACAGCGCCCATACCCAGAATAGCGAGGTGCGAAAGATCGCGCGAGCGCGCTGCCTGCCCGTCCGTACGGGCTTTTTGTAGCTTGCGCTCTGTAGCAGGAAGGTTGCGGTCTTGGCTCGATTCCATGATGGCATGACTGGTTGGTCATGCCATTGTCCGGATCAGCGCCAAAATCTAAAGCGCGATAAGCGGGCAAGAACCCGCCCTTCAGAACCCCAAGCTGGCCAGCAAATCGTCCACTTGCGACTGATCGGTCACTACGTCGCCTGCCGCCTCTGGATTGACCACCGGACCTGAGAGGGCCGGGGTCGACGGTTCGACAGGAGCCAATACCGTCGCAACGATGGCCGCGCCGGGCGGGGCAGTTTGAATGACCAGCTGTACCAGCTGCACCTCAATGGTGGCGGCGAGAGCCACAACACGGGCAATCACCTGACCCGTAAGGTCATGAAAATCCTGCGCCATCATGATTTCAGTCAAGTGCTCGTCGGTCGAGCGCGTCACCTGACCGACATCGTCAAGAAAATTCATGATCTCACCCGTCGCGACAGCCGCAACCGGGTCGCGAACCATAAATGCCTTGACCCGCAGGGCCTCGGCAGCTAAGCGGTCGTGCTGCGTTTTCGCCTGCTCTACGCGGGTAAGCACCTTTTCGGCAGCTTCGCCCGTCAGACGGGCGATGTATGACAGCCGGCTTTGCGCGTCCGGAAGCTCTCCGACCGTGCTGCGCAGCTGATCGGCGTAGCCGAGCTCGCTCAAGGAGTCGTGCAGCTGGCGTGTAAGCAAGCCAATTTTTTGGTGAACGTCTGCGTCGTCATTGTCAGACGCTTCGCTGGGGCTGCTGTTTTCCATGGCGCTCTACAGCCCGGCTTTCTTGATGATCAACGTCACCTTTTCTTCCAGCGTTGCTTTGGTAAACGGCTTGACGATGTAGCCCGCAGCGCCGCCTTGCGCAGCAGCCACGATGTCCTCTTTGCGTGCCTCAGCCGTCACCATCAGTACGGGCAAATGTTTAAGCTTTTCATCGGCCTTGATCTCGCCAAGCAATTGAAATCCATTCATATTGGGCATGTTGATGTCGGAGACGACAAAATCAAATTTACTGCTGCGTAGTTTGTGCAGCGCGACGACGCCATCCTCCGCCTCATCGGCGTCGGCGAAGCCGCTCTCTTTGAGCAAGTTGCGCACGATCCGCCGCATGGTGGAGAAATCGTCAACGATCAGAAAGCGAAGAGGACTGGCCACTGGGGACCCTTTCGGTCGGTAAATTACAAAAAAAGTGGTTCACCGGGAAGTAGGCGGTGCCGGGGTTGGTGCCGGTGAAGCCACAGCAGGTGCCGATAGTTCGTTGGTGTCCGTCAGCGCATCAGCCACCTCGGGCTGCGTCGCAGTTGTACCCAATTGTGCCGTAGACACGGGGCCTTCCTCACCCAGCAAACGCCTTTCGGCTTCGCGGGTAAGCACGGTGATGGTGATACGCCGATTGGCGGCGGCTCGCGGGGTAGCAGGTACCAGTAAGTCGCTTGCACCCAGCCCCACAACGCGAGACAGCTTTGCATCGGGCATGCCGGCAGCCACCAGCTCTCGACGTGAGGCGTTTGCCCGGTCGGCCGACAGTTCCCAGTTGCTGTAACCCCGGTCGCCGTTTCCGTAGGGTGTGCCGTCGGTGTGGCCGGCCAAGCTGATGCGGTTCTCGACCCCGCCCAAGGCCGCGCCAATCTCACGCAGGATGTCCCTCATGTAAGGTTTGACCAACGCACTTCCACTGTCAAACATGGCGCGGTTGCGGTCGTCGACGATTTGAATCTGCAGGCCATCTGGCGTGACCTGAATGCGGATCTGTGAAGTGAAATCACTTAACCGCGGATTGCTCGCAATGATGGTGTCCAGGCGATCGTGCAATGCCTTGATGCGCTTGGCGTCGCTCTCGGCCTGTTCCGCCTGCATGGCATCGGCTGACATTTTTCGTTTTTGACTTTTCTCGGAATCGCTGCGGCGTACTTGGCCAAACACCTTCGTTAAATCGTTTCCCCCGCCCGAAATGATGCTGGAACTGTTGCCAGCACCATCGCCTCCGGACATTGCAACCTTCAAAGGTGAGTTGAAATATTCTGCAATCCCTTCAAGCTCGCCCTTGGCAGTCGAGCCCAGCAGCCACATGAGCAGAAAGAACGCCATCATGGCCGTCACAAAGTCGGCGTAAGCGATTTTCCAGGCACCGCCGTGCGGCGCATGCTTGGCCTTCTTGCCGCGCTTGATGATGATGGGTTGGAGCTTCTTCTCTGCCATGGCGAGCGCTATTTTTTGCCTTTAACGTGGCTTTCAAGCTCCAAAAAGGTGGGGCGAGCCGTCGAAAACAGCACCTTGCGGCCAAACTCAATCGCCGTAGCTGGGTTGTACCCCTGCATGCTCGCCAGCAGAGTGGCCTTGATGCACAGCAATTCTTTGGATGAATCCTCCAGCCGTTGCTCCATCAAACCAGCAATAGGCTCCACCGCACCGTACGCCAGAAAAATACCCAGAAACGTACCCACCAACGCGGAGGCAATCATGCCGCCCAGCACAGCCGGGGGTTGGCCCACTGAGCCCATCGTGTTCACCACGCCCAGCACCGCGGCCACAATGCCGAAAGCCGGCAGCGCACCTGCTAAACGGGTGAGTGCTGCCACCGGCTGATGGGCCTCTTCGTGGTGCGTGTCGATCTCACTCTCCATCAATCCCTCAATTTCGTAGGAGTTGAGGTTTCCCGACACCATCATGCGCAGGTAGTCGGTCAAAAATTCGATCACGTGGTGGTCAGAACCCACGGTCGGGTATTTCTTGAAAATCTCCGACTCGTGCGGAGACTCCACGTCACGCTCGATGGCCATGAGTCCGTCCTTGCGCGCTTTCTGCAAAATTTCATAGAGCATGGCCATCAGCTCCATGTAGCGCTCCTTGGTGTACTTCGATCCCTTCATCAGGCTCGGTATCGATTTAAGCGTGGCCTTGAGCACCTTGGGTTGGTTGTTGATGACAAACGCGCCCAGTGCCGCTCCTCCGATTGTGATCATTTCGAAGGGCAAAGCCGTCAACAACACATCCATGTTGCCTCCGTGCGCGATGTACACGCCAAACACGCAGCCAAAGGTGATGATGTAACCCAGGATGATGATCATGTAGAGACGGAGTCAGAAGGTCTTGGGAGAAGGAGTAACTGCATAGTGACAGATCGATACAACGGCGCCTTGCAGCATGCTAATACATCGCGGCAGCGCTGCGCAGGGTGAAAAGCGCCGCAAAGGTACGCCATCTTGCCGCTTGAGTCATCTTCGGGAACTGGCGCGATCATGTGCCGTATTTCTGCGTATTAGCCATGGAATTGCCCGCTACGATGGACCCACTCAGCTAGAAGAGCGTTACGCCTTTTCAGCTTCCACCGCGCATAACCCGGCATGAGGAGTTCGATGGATCAATCTGTACCTGAGCCGCAGGCTCCGCTCTTCGTCACCCGGCCGCAGCTTGCTCCGCTAGAAGAGTTCATTCCGTACCTTGAGAGCATTTGGAAAAGCGGAGTGCTGACCAACAACGGGCCGTATCACCAGCAGCTCGAGCAAGCGCTGTGCGAGTACCTTGGTGTCGGACATATTTCGCTTTTTTCGAACGGCACTATTGGCCTTATCACCGCCCTGCAAGCTCTGCGGATCAGTGGAGAAGTCATCACCACGCCGTACTCGTTCGTGGCTACGGCGCATTCATTGCTGTGGAACGGCATCAAGCCGGTCTTTGCCGACATTGATCCGGTGACGCTTAACCTTGACCCCGCGCGAATCGAGGCAGCCATCACGCCGCAGACCTCGGCCATCATGCCGGTGCATTGTTATGGCCGCGCCTGTGACGTGGATCGTATTCAGCGCATTGCCGACAACTACGGCTTAAAGGTGATCTACGACGCCGCGCATGCTTTTGGTGTGCAGGATGCAGGTGGTAGCGTGCTGCGCCACGGCGATTTGTCGGTTTTGAGCTTTCACGCGACCAAGGTTTTCAACACTTTCGAGGGTGGTGCCATTGTTAGTCCGGATGCCAAGACCAAGGCACGGATCGACTATTTGAAGAACTTCGGTTTTGCCGATGAAGTTACCGTAGTCGCGCCGGGAATTAATGGAAAGATGAGTGAAATCAACGCGGCGTTTGGCCTGCTGCAACTCAAGGGCGTGGACGCGGCCATTGCCCGCCGCCGTGAAATAGACCTGCTCTACCGCGAACGGCTTCAGGGCGTTGCGGGCATACGTCCGCTGCAAAGCACGTTCAACGCGTCGTATTTTCCTCTGCTGGTCGAGGTTGATTTTCCGCTGAGTCGCGACGAGCTGTATGCCCGTTTTCGCGAACGCGATATTTTTGTGCGCCGCTACTTTTTCCCGCTCGTCTCCGACTTCCCGATGTACCGTGGCTTGCTATCTGCCCAACGTGAAAATTTACCGGTCGCAAGCGCGGCAGCAGAAAGGGTGCTTTGCCTGCCTATTTATCCCGAGCTGCGCGACGAAGATGTGGCTCGGGTGGTGGACCTCATCAAGATTTGAAAAGACTCTGAAAAAGATCTGTCCCTTCAGAAGGAACGTTTATGCGGCAATGCCCGGTGTGTACCCAGCGGATTCGGAATTTTCTGCCCCTACCAGAAAATTTCTTCTCGTTCTTCAACAATCTGCCGGTGCCTTATTCGTTGGGAGATTTTGAAACCCTGAATCTCGGCCAGTACTCGTGCCCGCACTGCCAGGCGGCGGACCGTGATCGCCTGTACGCGCTTTACGTGCGGTGCCTGCTCAAGCGCGACGAGACGCGGCCCTGGCGGGTACTTGATATCGCGCCCGCGCCTGCTCTATCGGCCTTTCTGCGCAGCCAAGCCAATGTGCAATACCGCTCCGCGGACCTGATGTCACCAATGGCGGATGACCAAGTCGACATTACCAATATGGCGTTGTATGCCGATCAGTCGTTTGACTTCATTGTTTGCTCGCATGTGCTGGAGCATGTGCCCGACGATGCTGCTGCCATCCGCGAGCTGCATCGCGTGTTAGCCCCCGGCGGCTGTGCCATTTTGATGGTGCCTATTCTTACCACCGCCACCACTACAGACGAGGACCCAAGCGTGACGGATGTGGAGCAGCGTTGGATTCGCTTTGGTCAGGACGACCATGTACGCATGTTTTGCAGGGCTGACTTTTTAAAGCGTCTGAAGGTGGGCGGGTTCCATGTAAAAAAGTTTGCGCAGCCAGAGTTTGGAGCCGAACTTTTCAAGCAGTGTGGCGTGGACGCGCAGTCGGTGCTGTACGTAGGTTTCAAACCCCGATAACTATTTTGGGAGGCGCTTTGTCACTTCACGACACCACAACAATGGGCTTTAAACAGGTGGGGGAAAACGTCCGCCTTTATTCCGGCGCTCGCATTCTTGGCTGCGAGCACATCACCATTGGCAGCAACGTCATCATTGATGACTTTGTGCTGATCTATGCCACTGCGCCGATGTACATCGGCGACCACGTACACATCGCGTCGTTTGTCTCCATAAGCGGTGGCAGCGAGGTGTCGTTGGGTGATTTTTCTGGCCTGTCGTCGGGCGTGCGAATTTTGGCTGGAAGTGAAGATTTTCTCGGAGGCGGCCTCACCAACCCGACCATTCCGGCTCGTTATCGCAAAGTCGAGCGGGCACCTGTCTCACTTGGCCGCCATGCCATCGTGGGGGCCAACACCACGATCATGCCGGGAGTGTCTATCGGTGAGGGATGTGCGGTCGGGGCTAACTCCTTGGTCAACAAATCGTTAGCTGACTGGGGCGTTTACTTTGGCAGCCCGGTACGCCGAATCCAAGAGCGTCCTTGCGAAAATATCTTGCGACTTGAGTGTGAGTTGCGCGCCGAGAAAAATTAAAACGTACTGACCTTTGCCTTTGCCTTTGCCTTTGCCTTTGCCTTTGCCTTTGCCTTTGCCTTTGCCTTTGCCTTTGCGTTTGCGTTTGCGTTTGCCTTTGCCTTTGCGTTTGCGTTTGGTGGGTGTGAGCTCATGTCCACTGAGGCTTCTTGAAATGGCTAGGTACGCGCTCAATGACGGCTTCGTTTTTAAGTTCATATGACTATCTCCCAAGCTTCTTCCCCTTTGCAAGCTCCTACTGAGGAAAACGCCGCTCTGCGTCGTAATGAGGTGTTGCACCGGCAAATATTTGCTGAAATTGCGCATCAAGAGAAGGGCCGCTGGCGCAGCCTGGATTTCACGCGGCTGGAACGGGCGCGCAGTGCCGCTTCCCACTCGGCTGCGTTTCGCCAGCAGGCGATTGTCAGCATCATCATCCCTACCTATAACCGTGCCCAGCTTGTCGTTGAGCGCACGATTCCTTCGGTATTGGCCCAAACGCACTTAAATTGGGAGCTCATCATCATTGGCGACCAAATGGCGCCGGAGCAGGCAGAACTTCTCACCCGCGCGGCCGCGCAGGACCCCCGCATACGTTTTCACAACCTCAAGAGCCGCGGAAAGTACCCGCAGCAAGAGGGGCCTCGCTGGTATGTGGCGGGTACCAAACCAGTCAACTTTGGTTTGCGCATCGCACAAGGCCAGTGGATCGCGCATTTGGACGACGACGACCTGTTCATGCCGCGGCATTTGGAAAAACTGCTCGCACAGGCTTGCCAAAAGCGTGCTGAGTGGGTACACGCGCAGGTTCTTTTTCGTTCTGACAGCGGTGTCGATCTGGGCGTTATCGGTGCAGAGATGCCTGCCTTTGGCGCGATTTCCCGCATTTCTTCGATGTACCACGCGGGGCTGAAAGGATTTCGTTACAACATCAATTGTTGGCGCTATTGTTATGCAGGTGACTGGGATCTGTGGGAGCGGTTTCTGGCAATGGGCGTGGTGCATGCCCACTTGCATGAGGTCACCGCCATTCACATGGGGGACTACTTTGGCCCTGCGCAGCCAGTTGACCAGACAGCCATTCAGGCGCCACAGCCGCCCCTTGTTATGTGGCGAGACGCGCGGGTTCCCAGTCGTTCTGAAGGGGCACTGATTGACCAACGCTTGTCCAGCCACAGCGGCGGTCCGCGCATCGGTGTGTTCGTACGCGACGAAACTGGCGACGCAGAAAAGCTGGCCCTGACGCTGCAAAGCGTTCGCACGGAGCACTGCCTGTACGACGCGCTCGAAGTGACCGTTTTGACCCCCGGCCCCGTGGGGGGAACGAATCCGGGCGATAAGGTGCATCTGGTTACGGTGTCCCCTGATATGCAGACTGACGCCATCAATTTGATGGCTGTGCAAGGGGACTTTGACTGGCTACTGGTCGTTCGCTCTGGGGATGAGTTCACGCGCGCTGGGCTGCTGCAGGCGGGGCTATCCCTGCTGGATATGCCGGACTGCCGCGCGGTGTTTGCGGATGAATTTAGGCGTCTTTCGCCGGCGACAAGCGACGCTTCTCTGGGTGCTGCGTTCCGGCCAGATTTCAATCTCGACATGCTGCTTAGTTTCCCGTCGACCCTGTCGCGCAACTGGCTGTTCAGGCGCACCGTCTACGTGCAGGCCGGCGGACTGGATCCGGCCTTCGCAGCTGCAGCCGAGCTTGATTTGATCCTGCGTCTGCTCGATGCTGGTGGGCTGTCGGGGCTGGAGCATCTCGCAGAGCCGCTGCTCACCACGGACGCACCCGTATTGCAAGACGCGAAAGAGGACCGGCTGGCGATTGCGTCCCATCTGGAGCGGCGGGGCTACTCGGACGCAAATGTCGAGGCGACGCAGCCTGGCCGCTACCGCGTGCGGTATGGCCACGCGGCCCAGCCTCTGGTCTCCATCATCATTCCCACCAAAGACCAGCTGCCGATGCTGCAGCGCTGTGTTGAAAGCCTGTTGGAGAAAACCAGCTACTCGCAATACGAGGTGCTTATCGTTGACAACGACAGCACAGCGCCCGACGCAGTGCACTGGCTGGACGGGGTAGCCGCCATGGGCAATCCGCAGCTTCGGGTACTGCGCTATCCGCATGTGTTCAATTATTCGGCCATCAACAATTTGGCGGCGGCGCAAGCGCTCGGGGAATACCTGGTGCTCCTGAACAACGGCACCGCCATCATCCAGACCGACTGGCTGGACAGCCTTCTCAACCACGCGCAGCGGCCCGAGGTGGGTATCGTCGGTGCAAAACTGTTGTATCCCGACGGCTCGGTGCAGCACGCCGGTGTGGTGCTTGGGCTGCGCGGCCCGGCCGATCACGCTTTTTTGCGGGCCCCGCTGGATGCTGCGGGCTACATGCACCGTTTAGAAGTCGATCAGAACTACAGCGCAGTGACGGCGGCGTGCTTAATGGTGCGAAAAGACCTGTACAACGAACTGGGTGGGCTCGACGAGCAGGCGTTCCAGGTGTCTTACAACGATGTGGATTTTTGTCTGCGTGTTCGGCAGGCGGGTTACCTGGTGGTCTGGACGCCGCACGCGCTGGTCATGCATGAGGAAAGTGTCAGCCAGACGCAGATGGATACTGCCGCAACCGAGGCAAAGCGAGCCCGCTTTCGACGGGAGCAAGATGCCATGTATGAACGCTGGCTGCCCCTCTTAGCGCGCGATCCCGCATACAACAAGAATCTCATGCTGGGCGGAGAGGGTTTCGAGCTCGAACCCAACTCCTCCCTGACCTGGAAGCCACTTTCCTGGCGTCCGTTGCCCGTAGCGCTGGTGTTGCCTGCAGACCACGGTGGCTGCGGTTATTACCGAATGATCAAGCCGTTCGAGGCCATGAAGGCCGGCGGAGTGCTCGATGGCATGCTGTCGGGTGACTTCTTCTCTCCACCGGAGCTGGAGCGCTATGGCGCCGACACCATCGTGTTCCAGCGGCAGTTGACTGAGCCTCAGCTGGAGAACATGCGCAGCGTGCACCAGTTCGGGCGACTCTTCAAGGTCTACGAGCTGGACGATTACTTACCGAATTTACCCGTCAAGAGCGTGCACAAACAAGACATTGCGCAGGATGTCATCAAGCTGCTACGACGCGGGCTGGCGTGTGTGGATCGCTTCGTCGTCTCTACCGACCGGCTGGCAGAGAGTTTTTCCGGACTGCACCCGGACATTCGCGTTGTTAAAAACCGGCTACCGCCTGAATGGTGGGGCGGACTGTCTGTGGCCCGAAACGCAGGCCGTAAGCCGCGTGTCGGCTGGGCGGGCGGAGTGGGGCATACAGGCGACCTGGAGCTGATCGCCGATGTAGTGCGCGCGCTGGCGTCTGAAGTGGAATGGGTATTTATGGGTTTGTGCCCCGACAAGCTGCGGCCATTTGCGCACGAAATCCATGGCGGTGTGCCGATTGATGCCTACCCGAGGGCGTTGGCTTCGCTAAACCTTGATGTGGCGCTGGCACCGTTGGAGAGCAACTTGTTCAACGAATGCAAGAGCAACTTGCGCCTGCTCGAATACGGCGCGTGCGGCGTTCCCGTGATCTGCAGCGATATCGTTTGTTACCAAGGTGATCTACCAGTCACGCGGGTGAAGAACCGCTACAAAGATTGGGTGGACGCCATTCGCGCGCACACCACCGATCTGGACGCCGCTGGCCGCAGAGGTGACGCCCTGCGGGAAGCCGTGCTGCGGGACTGGATGTTGCGGGGGGAGCATTTGCTCGACTGGCGCAGTGCTTGGACTGGCGGTTAAATATCCCGCCTTGGAGTTTTGGTGTCTACGGGTGCACAAAGATTAAGCGGGGTTTTGCTATTTTTTTAGTAGCATAATTTCCACAGTCAGTAAGCGCTATAGCGTTTTTTTGGTCGCAGATTCAAGTAAGAGGTGCGCGACTTCCTCGTGCAAGAGGTGTTACTCCCACCTCATAAAAAACCTTCTTAGGCGTACGGTCAGGCACTTGCGGGGCCGGTGGTTGAGTACATACACCGCCTCATCGACCTCCATTTGAATCCGCTGGTTGTATTTGCTGTGCTGATCGAGCGTATTTAGTGCTGCAGTTAGGCAGAAAAAAACCCGCCGAGGCGGGTTTTTTTTACGTTCCGTGCTGCTTTAGCCCTGAAGCAGCTGCAACACGCCCTGGGGCAGGGAGTTGGCTTGCGCCACCATGGCGGTGCCGGCCTGCTGCAGGATCTGCGAGCGAGAGAGGTTGGCCGTTTCCTTGGCAAAGTCGGCGTCCACGATACGACCGCGCGCGGCTGAGATGTTCTCGTTCTGGCTTTCAATGTTGCCAATCGAATTCTCAAAACGGCTCTGAATAGCTCCCAGGTCGGCCCGTGAGCTGTTCACCTTGTCAATCGCGCTATCGATTTTCTTCAGGGCTACCCAAGCGTCGGCTTGGGTGCTGACGGTTACGTTGTCAATGCCGGTTTTTTCAGTGCCCGCTGCCGCAGTCACCGTAGGTGCTGCGAATCCCGAGTTGGTTGCCGAGAAGCCGGTCAGGGTTACGTTTGCGGCGGTTCCAGCCGACGTCAACGTGCCAGAGCGGAAGCTGATGGTTGTGGCACCAGCGTCGTCTTTCGCCAAGAAGGCGGTCACGCCAGTATCGGTAGACTTGGCGTTGACAGCGGCCACGATCTGACCGACGCGTTCGTCAGCCGACGAAGCCGCAGCCAGTTCACCGATGTCAACTGCAGCCGAACCACTCACCGTAATGCTGATGGTGCCCGATGCCAGTTTTGCGTCGTAGTTACCGGCAGCGCCACCGGAGGTGATGCCAGACGACACCACCGCAGCGCTGGCTTGGCCGTAGCTGACATTGGCGAGGCCCTTTCCCGTTGCGTTGGCAAGCGCACCCACGGTGATGTTGTCACCTGAGTTGGCGCCCACTTGGAACACCGCGCCGGAGAAGCTTCCGTCAATCACTTTGGTGCCGTTGAATGAGGTGGTTTTGGCAACGCGGTCAATCTCAGAGGCTAGTTGACTCACTTCCGATTGCAGGGCAGCGCGATCGCTCTTGCTATTGGTGGCGTTGCCTGATTGCACGGCCAATTCACGCATGCGCTGGAGCATGTCGCCGACTTTTCCCAGTGCGCCTTCAGCCGTTTGCGAGAGCGAGATGCCGTCGTTGGCATTGCGCGCTGCGACTGTCAGACCGCGAACCTGGGTGTTCATACGCTCCGAAATGGCGAGGCCAGCGGCGTCGTCCTTGGCACTGTTAACCCGCAGGCCTGAAGACAGGCGCTGCATGGATGTAGCAAGCGAAGCCTGCGACATACCCAGGTTGCGCTGGGCGTTCATCGAAACAATGTTGGTATTGATGGTGGATGCCATGACGGATCTCCTTGTTTAAAAAACCGGCAGAGCCGCCGGACACGCAAACCGACATGGCGAGCCGGATTTGCTTAGGTGGGTTGATTCTGGGGACGTGGTCAAAAACTATCGTCCGGAAAAGCGGCAGAAATACCGCGTATCTCAAGTGCTCCACAACGGCGTCTTTGGGCTTGTGTAGCGCCTGTTGCGTACGGAGAAAGCCAAGCAGGCCGCATAGGTACAGAGACGCCGCATTCGGAAAGTCACAAGCGCGACTCAACGCCGCCGTTACGGATGGAAACTTTTTTGCGAGCAGGCCTCAAGTTTCTCCCCAGCTACCCGAAAACATATGCAATGGACCTGACAGGTGCATTGGCCGGAGTCCCCGGTCGTAGCAGCCGGTGCGGTGCATTGGCATTCGGATCGGCGTTGTTGCCGGATTTACTTTTCAGGAGCTTTTCATCATGGCCTCTACCATCAATACCAACATTGTTTCGATGAACGCCCAGCGCAACCTGGGTATGTCGCAGGCTTCGCTTGCTACGTCCATGCAGCGCCTGTCCTCAGGCCTGCGTGTCAACAGCGCCAAGGACGACGCCGCCGGCCTCGCCATCTCCGAGCGCATGAACACCCAGGTGCGAGGCTTGACCGTGGCAGCGCGCAATGCCAACGACGGTATCTCGCTGGCCCAAACCGCAGAAGGCGCACTGGGCAAGGTCGGCGACATGCTCCAGCGCATGCGTGAACTGGCTGTGCAGTCGGGCAACGCCACCAACAGCAAGAGCGACCGCGCCGCGCTGCAGTCTGAAGTGAGCCAGTTGGCTTTGGAAATCGACCGCGTCGCCAAGACCACCAGCTTTAACGGCACCAAGGTCATCGACGGCAGCTTCTCAGGCGCCGTGTTCCAGGTGGGCGCCAACTCTGGCGACAACATCACCGTCGGTGCTCTGGCTAACGCTACCGGCAAAGGCCTGGCCAACGTGAGCTACGGCCAGGTCAGCGGGACCGTGACGTCTTCGGGCATCACGTCAGGCGGTGCTGCCGGCAACTACGATGCCAAGCTGGCATCGGGCACCATCACTATCACCGTCAGTGGCTCGACTGCCGTGGACATCGGCGAACTGGCCGCTGCTTCGTCGGCCGACGAGCGCGTGGGTCAGATCGTGGCCGCAGTCAACGCCAAGTCGG
The DNA here is from genome assembly GCA_038235025.1 of Burkholderiales bacterium. Taxonomy (GTDB): domain Bacteria; phylum Pseudomonadota; class Gammaproteobacteria; order Burkholderiales; family Burkholderiaceae_C; genus Simplicispira. The sequence continues at coordinate 3,426 of JBBSUJ010000010.1, read as the reverse complement.
CAGACACTGGTGTTGTTGCCTTCCTGGCCAAAGACGACGCAGGCGCGACCTCGATCAACTTCCGCTCGGGAGCGCTGACGTCTGCCGGCACGGCACAAACCGTGACACTGGCTGGCTTCTCCGCTACGAACGCCGGCTTTGCCAACCCCACCATCGTTGCCGCTGCGGGCACCGAGAAAACCGGCATCGACAACGTCAGTGTGACCAGCCAGGCCGACGCTTGGGTCGCACTGAAGAAGATTGACAGCGCCATCGACAAAGTCAACAGCTCGCGGGCCGATCTGGGTGCTATCCAAAGCCGGTTTGAGAACGCGGTGGGCAACATTGATACGCAGAACGAGAACATCTCGGCTGCCCGTGGCCGGGTCGTGGATGCCGACTTTGCCAAGGAAACGGCCAACCTCTCGCGCTCGCAGATCCTGCAGCAGGCCGGCACCGCCATGGTGGCGCAAGCCAACCAGTTGCCACAAGGTGTGCTGGCTCTGCTGCGTTAATCAGGCGATTGAAATGCAATCAGAAGCGTAAAGTGACACGAAACCGATAACCCATCGGCACAGGCGGCGGTGAAGTTTTCACCGCCGCCTTTCCAGCTTATGAAATCCGCTGGAATGACCTGGGCGCATGCGCGGCGTGCACCCAGGTGATTCAGGCAAAACGCCTGGCTGCACGGCCGGGAACAGCAAGGAGAACCACATGCCCATCAGTTCCATTGGTATCGGTAGCGGTCTACAAGCCGAGGACATCATCACCAAGCTGGTTGCACTGGAAAAGAACCCCATAAGGGCCTTGCAACTCAAGTCCGGCACGATCGATGCCAAGCTGTCGACCTTTGCGCAGATCAAGTCGCTCACCTCAACCCTGGCGGATGCGGCATCCAAGCTCACGCGCGACAGCGCTTGGAACGGTATGACGGTGAAATCTACCAACGCTGGCGCCGTTTCGGCGACCGTGACGGGGATTGCGGCGGCCAGTTCGTTCAGTATGGAAGTGCAGCAAGTGGCGCGTGCGCAGTCCACATCGTCCACAGCCGTGGCCCGAGACAGCGTGATTGGATCCGGCACCTTGACGCTGCAATTGGGCAACTGGAGCACCACCGGCACGGGGCCCACCGAGCAAACCGACTTTGTCGCTGGTCCAGGCGATGCGGTCAACATCACCATCGATCCTGGCGAGAACACGCTGAGCGGCATTGCCGCCAAGATCAACGATTCGGGCGCGGGCGTAGTGGCCACCATCCTGCGCGACGCGTCGGGCGAGCGCCTCATGCTGCGTTCCAAAGAGACGGGCGAAACCTCAGCCTTCAAAATGTCGGCTACCGAAAGCCCCGGCGGCACAGGCCCCGGCCTGGCCTCGCTTGGTTTCGATTTGACGCGCGCTGCCGGTGCTCCCCCAGCGAACGCTGGCATGGCGGCCAATGCCTTCCAGCTGGGGCAGAACACCAAAGCCACCATCAATGGTGTGGCGGTGACGTCTACCAGCACCACCTTTGCGGACACCATTCCTGGCCTGAGTATCGTGGCGTCGCAAGTGACAACGGCGCCCGTCGACATTGCGGTGCAGACCGATAAGGACAGCGTCAAGAAGAATATTCAGGCCTTTGTGGATGCCTACAACGCCGTGAACGAGCTGCTCAGCACCTCGGTAGCCTACAGCTCGGACACCAAGACGGCAGGCGTTTTGCAGGGCGACGCCACCACGGTGAGCTTGCAAAACCAGCTGCGCAATTTGGTCAGCTCGTCTGGTGCATTTGGCCGCCTTTCAGATTTGGGCCTGGACATGAAGCGCGGCGGCGCACTTGTAGTGAACGATGCCAAGCTCGACCAAGCACTTACGAACCCCGACAACGTCAAGAAAATATTCGCCAACGCAACAGGTGCAGCAGCCGACAGCGGGGTAGCGGTCAAGTTCAAAAGCTTCACCAGCTCTTTGCTGTCGTTCGACGGCACCATGAACAACAAGAGCGATGCACTCGCGGGCGAATCCAAGCGCAACCTGGGCGAGCAGGATCGTGTGAACGCACGGGCCGCGGTGATTGAAAAGCGTTTGCGTGCCCAGTATTCCGCGCTGGATGTGCAGATGGGCAACCTCACGGCGCTCAGTGCTTACGTGTCGCAGCAAGTGACGGCGTGGAACCGCAATACCAATTGATTTTCAAGGCGTTTTGTGTCCGGTCATTGCGTGTCTTATCCGGCCTTTAGCGAACAAGAGCAAAGGGTTTGCAGCTATACAATTAATAGCTATGAGCTTTTCGTACTGTGATTCGAAAAAAGAAATAAATTGCAGGAAATATCGCTTGATTTTGGAGGTGGTGTGTCGATAAATAAAACAACAACACAAGGAACCGACGCCATGTTCACTCCTGTTAGCGCCCGAGCCGCAGCCTCATACCGCCAAGCCAGTGCCACTGGTGCCAGCCCTCACCAAATCGTCTCTTTGCTTTTCGAGGCGCTGCTGCAAACCTTGCATGCCGCCATCGACAGCGTGGATTGCCGCGATGTTCAAGGCAAGGGCCGGCACATCGGTCATGCTGTTCGCTTGCTGGATGAGGGTCTCAAAGCCGGCCTCAATGATGCGGAGGGTGGGGATCTAGCGGCCAACTTGCGCGCCTTGTACGAATACGCCATTCGGCGGCTTACGGTCGCCAACTTGCATGGCGACCGCGCCATTCTTTCTGAGGTAATCGACTTGGTCGCCCCGGTGGCGCAGGCCTGGCGTCAGATGGGTAACACGCCCAATACAGCGATTGCTGCAGGTGCCGCGATTGGGACCGCTCCAAGTGCCTCTGCAGGTGTTGCTGCAGCGGCATTGCACCCGGTCGCGGCCCCCGCGGCAGCTGGCGCGCCGTCGGGAAGAGGCCTGCGCGCCATGTCGCTTTACACCGCTTAGGAGCCGGAAATGATGTCCCAACTCATCGATTACTACAAAGCCATCGAAGACAGCAGCCAGAAAATGCTGGAGGCTGCTCAGGCCCGCGACTGGGATCAAGTGGTGCGCTACGAAGGCACCTGCGCAGTGCTGATCGAAGAGCTGCGCTTCAGGGCGCAGGACCACGACCTGCTACCGGAACACCGCAAGGAAAAGACCGTGATCATGCAACGCATCTTGCGCAATGACGCCCAGATCCGCTGTTTGGCAGAACCCTGGATGGCCCAGTTCGAACATATGTTCGAGGGGCAGCCAGTGGTCATGCACTGAAATAAAAGTTATAGTGCAATTGGCCTCTATCGCTTATTCATTAAGGGTTTTTAGCTATTATTAAGATAGCTTCTGAGCTTTGCGAGAGCTGGGCGGTTTCAACCCCAAGTGCAACATTAATTCAATGCACCAAGTCAGGCTGAACAGTCAGTCTGGCCAGATGCTCTGCGTAAACCTCAATCGGTTTGCGCCACCCCAGAGTCATCCTCGGACGCCCATTGAGCTGATCGG
>JBBSUJ010000009.1:0-61685 GCA_038235025.1 Burkholderiales bacterium | reverse complement strand
GCCGATCAGCTCAATGGGCGTCCGAGGATGACTCTGGGGTGGCGCAAACCGATTGAGGTTTACGCAGAGCATCTGGCCAGACTGACTGTTCAGCCTGACTTGGTGCATTGAATTAATGTTGCACTTGGGGTTGAAACCGCCGTTTGCTTCTGTTTCGATAGCTGCTTGCACAATGCAGATAAGCGCTAGAGGCCTATTTCTATCAAACTTTTCCCTGAGGCGCCCACGTGGACGGGACATCTGGGGCAATACGTACAGGAAATCATCTACCCTTTTGTCCATTATTTGTATTTGTCCAACAATCATGGACAATACTGAAAAATGGACAAACTGCCTACGCCGCTCGAAACCGAACTCCTAAACGCTGTTTTGCAAGCGGCGCTCGGTTTAGGGCTGGACGCGCAACTAGAGCTTCTCAAGCCCAAGAAGGTTGCAGCCCACGCAGATGCCGTGGTGCGCATCGGACGCGGTGGCAAGGGCCAGCAGTACGTGGCAGAAGTACGCCGTCTGCTGCGGCCAGCCAATTTGGGGGCGACTCTGCACCAGCTGGACCTGCAAGCGGCCGCGCATGCCCTGCCTGGGCTGTTGGTGGCCGACTACATCAACGCGGACATGGCAGATGCTTTGCGCCAGCAGGGGCGCGAGTTTTTGGATGCCGCTGGCAATGCGTACATTGAGCAGCCCCACGTGCTGGTGTGGGCCACAGGCCGCAAGCCGATACGGAAGGCAGTGGCGCCGCAGGTAGGCCGGGCCTTTCAGACCACCGGTTTGCAAGTCCTGTTTGCGCTGTTGTGCCACCCCGAGTGGGTAAACCTGCCTTACCGCGAGCTGGCTGCGCGGGCGGGGGTGGCGCATGGCACCGTGGGCTGGGTCATGCCCGACCTGCAGCGCCAGGGCTTTGTGGCAGACCTCAATGGCAAGCGTGGCACCCGCCGCCTGTTTGACGGGGAGCGCTTACTGGCCTTATGGGCAGATGCTTATGCGCGCCAGCTGCGTCCCCGCACGTTGCTAGGCCGCTACTACGCGCCGGCACTAGCGGGCTGGCAGGAGTGGCCACTGGAAAAGGTTGGCGCGCAATGGGGCGGCGAGCCCGCTGGAGCGCTGCTCACCAATTACCTGACGCCGGGTGAGCTGACCATTTATGCCGACAAACTGCCAGGCCCACTGGCGGCACGCTACCGCTTTGCCAAAGAGGCGGACGTGGGCCACAAGGCCGTGGTGGAGGTGCGCCGCCGGTTCTGGCATTTCCCTGAAGAAGAGGCGGCAGGCCCTTGCGTGCCGCCTGTGCTGGTGTATGCCGACCTGCTGGCCACCGGCGACGCACGCTGTATTGAAACCGCCAAACGCTTGTATGAAGACCATATTGCTCGACTTGTCCGCCAAGTTTGATCTGACGCCGCTGGCGCAGGTGGTGCACCCTTTGCAGACAGTGGCCATGCCGTTGGGGCCGATTTCTTTCTGATGGGAGCCGCTGCGCGCGACGTGATGCTGCTGTACGTGCATGGCATTGACACCCTGCGCAAAACCCAGGACATGGACTTCGGAGTGATGGTGCGCGACTGGGGCACTTTCGATACTTTGCGTCACGCACTCATTGCGAGCGGAGAGTTTGAGGCGGAATCCAACGACGCCACCCACAAGCTACGGCATAAAAAATCGAAGTACCCGTTGGACATCGTGCCCTTTGGCGGCGTGGAGCGGGCCGACCGCACCTTGGCCTGGCCGCCTGATGAGCACATCGTGTTCGACTGCTTTGGCATGCGTGAAGCGATGCAAGCCAGCCACCAGGTGCGCTTGCCAGGCGACGTATCGGTCAACGTAGCCAGCATTCCTGCGCTGGCGTTGCTCAAGACCACCGCTTGGCACGACCGCAAACTGACCCATCCAGGGCGTGACGCGCCGGATTTGTTGCTGTACCTGCGCCATTACTTCGATTGCGTTGGCTTCGACTACGTAGCGGCCCAGCATGCTGATTTGTTTGAAGCCGAAGATTTCGACCACGAAGAAATAAGTGCACGACTGCTGGGCCGCGACATGCTGCAACTGATGGACGCGCCTGCCACCCGGCGCATCGTGGCGATATTGCAGCCCGAATCGGACAAACAAGGCCCGCTTTTGTTGGCCAAGCAGTCAGGCGTGGCGCCAGAGCGCGCACGCCGAATCATCCAAGCGCTCTGTACTGAGCTATTGCAAAAACCTGATTTTTGGAACCCTGCCGAGTGAACACCACCACCAACACCCTCGTCCAGAAGCTGTGGAACTACTGCAACGTGCTGCGCGACGACGGCATGAGCTATGGCGACTATGTGGAGCAGCTCACGTACCTGCTGTTCCTGAAAATGGCCGACGAACGCAGTGCGCCACCCTACAACCAAACCAGCATCGTGCCCACCGCCTACGCCTGGCCCACGCTTTTGGCGAAGGACGGCGATGCGCTGTTTGACCACTATCGCCATGTGCTGGAGGAACTGGGCAAAGAAAAAGGCACGCTGGGCCTGATCTTTGGCAAGGCGCAAAACAAGTTCCAAGACCCGGCCAAGCTGCGCCGCGTAATCGTGGATTTGATCGACGCTGAGACCTGGACTATTTTGGGTGCAGACGTGAAAGGCGATGCCTACGAGGGACTGCTGGAAAAGAACGCGCAAGACACAAAAAGTGGTGCCGGCCAATACTTCACGCCGCGTGCGCTCATCCAGGCCATGGTGGAGTGCATGGCACCCCCGCCCGCCGAGCGCATTTGCGACCCGGCCTGTGGCACCGGCGGCTTTTTGTTCACCGCGCACAACTACATCACGGCCCACAACAAAAGCCTCACGCGCGAACAGCTCAAGCACCTGAAGGAAACCGCATTCACCGGCTATGAGCTGGTGCAGGCCACGGCCCGCGTGTGCGCGATGAACATGATGCTGCACGGCATTGGTTCCGAGAAGTCGGTACCCGTCGTGGTGGGCGATGCGCTGGCCGCAGACCCGGGCCAGCGCTTTGAAGTGGTGCTGGCCAACCCGCCGTTTGGCAAGAAGAGCAGCACCGTCATCGTGGGTGAAGACGGGCGCACCAGCACTGAAAAAGACACCATAGAGCGCGACGACTTTTGGGCTACCACTGGCAACAAGCAGCTCAACTTTGTGCAGCACATCAAGACCCTGCTGCAAACGCACGGGCGTGCCGCCGTGGTGCTGCCCGACAACGTTTTGTTTGAAGGCGGGGCGGGCGAGACGATTCGAAAAAAGCTGTTGCACGAGTGCAATGTGCACACCCTGCTGCGCCTGCCCACCGGTTTGTTTTACGCGCAGGGCGTGAAGGCGAACGTGCTCTTCTTCGACAAAAACCCGCCAGCGAAACGCCGTGGACGAAGCAGCTGTGGATTTACGACTTGCGCACGAACAAGCATTTCACGCTCAAGACCAACCCGCTGCGTCGTGACGACTTGGAAGAGTTCGTAAAGCTCTACAACGTGGGCAACCGCAATCAACGCCAAGCGACTTGGACGCCTGAGAATGCGACCGGTCGCTGGCGCGCCTACAACTACGAGGAGCTGGTCGCCCGCGACAAAGCGAGTCTGGACATCTTCTGGCTCAAAGACGATTCGCTGGCAGACAGCGACAACCTGCCTGCACCAGGCGTGATTGCCTTGGAGATTGTGGAAGACCTGCAGGCTGCGTTGGCGCAGTTCAGGCTGACTGCAGGAGATTTGGGAGAGACCGTGGAGGAGTGACTTCGGCTCACGACGCAATCAATCTGAACCCCTGGCCAATGCCACGCAGTGCTCATCAGAAACCCGGCGACAGAAGCTAGATTTCCCTTAGCCCACGTTTTCTGGAATCTCACCGCTCGCCATCAATCCTCTTTGATCTTCGTAATCCTCAGCCGCAGCGCATTGCTGATCACTGAAACGGAGCTCAGGCTCATCGCCACCGCACCCACCATGGGTGACAAGAGCCAGCCGGTAAACGGAAACAACACCCCTGCGGCAAGCGGCACGCCGACCATGTTGTAGACAAACGCAAACCCGAGGTTTTGCTTCATGTTGGCCACCGTGGCAACGGACAAAGCCCGCGCTGTTGCGATGCCGCGCAGGTCGCCTTTGACGAGCGTGAGCTGGGCGCTGTTCATGGCGACGTCGGTGCCTGTGCCCATGGCAATGCCGACATCGGCTTTGGCGAGGGCGGGCGCGTCGTTGATGCCGTCGCCGGCCATGGCGACGATTCGGCCTTCTTTTTGCAGGCTTTCGACGAGTTGCAACTTGTCGGCGGGCTTGACTTCACCGTGCACTTCGTCGATTCCGAGGCGCTTGCCCACCGCCTTTGCGGTGGTCAAGCCGTCGCCAGTGGCCATGATGATGCGCAGGCCAGACTTGCGCAGCGTGGTCAGGGCTTCTTCTGTGCTGGCTTTGATCGGATCAGAGACGGACAGCAGTCCCGCCAGTTTGCCGTCCACCGCCAGATGCATCACGCTGGCGCCTTGGCTGCGCAGTTCTTCAGCTTTCTCAGCCAGCGGCGCTACATCGATGTTGAGTTGCTGCATCAGCGTGGTGTTGCCAATGGCCAGCGATTTGCCACCGACCACGCCCTTCACACCAATGCCAGATGCGGAGTCGAATTGCTCGGCTTTTTCAAGCGGCAGCTTGCGCTCCTTCGCTGCGTTGACGATGGCCGCTGCAAGTGGATGCTCGCTGCCTTGGTCCAGGCTGGCGGCAAGGCGCAGCACGTCGTCTTCATTAAAACCATGGACGCCTACCGCCAGCTCGAACGCCGGTTTGCCTTCTGTCAACGTGCCGGTTTTGTCGACGATCAAGGTGTCGACCTTGCACAGGTTTTCGATGGCGGCAGCATCACGAAACAGCACGCCTTGTGTGGCGGCCCGGCCTGTGGACACCATGATGGACATGGGCGTGGCCAACCCCAGAGCGCATGGGCAGGCAATGATCAACACCGTCACGGCAGTGATCAGGCCGTAAACCCAACTGGATTCAGTGCCCGTATTGGGGCCGAAGAAGCCCCATACAAAAAACGTAAGTATGGCGATGCCCACCACGCCATAGACGAAGTACGCAGCCACCACATCGGCCATGCGCTGCATGGGTGCTTTTGAACGCTGCGCCTGCGCCACCATTTGAACGATTTGCGACAACACGGTGGCAGAGCCAACGTGCTCAGAGCGCATCAGCAAAGCGCCGCTGGTGTTGAGGGTGGCGCCAATGAGCTTGTCGCCAGTCCGTTTGGTCACTGGAAGCGGTTCGCCGGTCAGCATGGATTCATCAATCGCACTGCTTCCTTCAAGAACCACGCCATCGACGGGCACCTTCTCGCCTGGGCGCACGCGCAGGGTGTCGCCCTCGTGCACGTTGGTCAGCGGTATGTCTTCTTCGCTGCCATCGGCTTGCACGCGGCGTGCGGTTTTGGGCGACAGGCCGAGCAGTGATTTGATGGCGGCCGAAGTCTTGGAGCGCGCTTTGAGCTCCAGCAACTGACCGAACAAGGTCAGCGAGATGATGACCACGGCCGCCTCGAAGTAAACCGCCACGCGGCCCATTGAAATAAACGAATCAGGAAACACGCCGGGCGCCAGCGTTGCCACCACGCTGTAGAGGAAGGCCGCGCCGGTACCCAAGCTGATCAGCGTCCACATGTTGGGACTGCGCTGCACCACCGACTTGGCGCCGCGCACAAAGAACGGCCAGCCCGCCCACAGCACCACCGGCAAAGACAACACCATCTCCACCCAACTTTGCACCGCCATATCAAACCAGCCCAGTAAATGGCCAAGCATGGAAAGCGTGGCTACGGCCACGGTCAGCGGCAGCGTCCACCAGAAGCGGCGCGTGAAAGAAGCGAGCTCGGGGTTTTCGTCCTCATCCAATGTGGGCATGACGGGCTCGAGCGCCATGCCGCACTTCGGACAATCGCCGGGATGGTCCTGCCGGATCTCGGGGTGCATGGGGCAGGTGTAGATAGTCCCTGCCGACTCTGGTTTTGAAGCAGCCCCGGCGGGTGCTTGAGCTTTGTTGAGATAAGCCGGCGGATCGGCCGCGAACTTCGATTGGCAGCGGGCACCGCAGAAGTAATAGGGCTCGCCTTCGTGCTCCAGATGGTTTGGGGCATCGGCTGTCACGGTCATTCCGCAGACTGGGTCTTTCAACGGTTCGATGCCCTGCGCATGATCGCGATGGGCGTCTGCTGCGCCAGGGGTCGCACCGTGACGGTGTTCTGCGGACTGGTCCATGTTTCAACTTTCTAAAAAGACCGGTTGATACCGTTAAGACCTGCGGTTGCACGCTGCGGCGCGCCCGCATGCTCACTTGGCTTTTGTGCCCGTTATGCGCGCCTAGACGTAAACCACACAGCCGTGCCGCCCGTCGCGATCACCGCGCGAATACGTTCAGGCTCGCTGCAACTTCGTTGTGGGGCCAGAGACGGTAGCCGTCTGTACGGCAGCGAACAATCAAAAAGGTCAGTGCACTTACGCGCACCGACTGCGAGGCTCAGCCGCAGCAACAACCACCGCGCACAGGTGCCGCACTAGCTGCGACAACACGGACGGGTTGGGCGACGGGCGGGCTCTCGTTCGGCGCGTAACCGGCATCCTTTAGCGCAGTAGCTATCAGCGCGCGGCTCTGGCTGCTTTCAACACGAACCTTTTTCGTAAGCACGTCCACCTCAACACGCACGCTTGCGTCCAGCTTACTGATCACCTTGGTGATGCGGCTTGCGCAACCACCACACGACATCGAGGGAATGACAAATTCTTCCATGGGTAACTCCAAGCTTAAGGTGAAGTCAGTTTGAACTCTGCCATGGTGAGAGGGTCAAGTAGCGCCACGGCAAAGCCGCCATGCTGGTGTGGTCAAGCGATCAGTACAGGGGTTGTACGCGAACGCGGCGCGCGGGTAAATCGTTGATGCCGCACGCATTAAGCGACTTTCGTACGTCTGCAACCACTAATACGCAGCAACCCGTTGGTATGCAGCCGCGTCGCGCTCGCCCGCATCCCATTCATTAGGGATGTTCTGCACAACACGCACCTCCCGCGCAAAGGCGCGCTGATGAAGATCTAACCGGGCCGTAAAACGTTCTTTGCAGCTAATAGCTTCACCATTAGCGAGGCGGGCTGCGCCGGGGAGCACCGCAGCCCGAGAGATACCCAGCCGCAAAAGCCCATGCCGGGCACCTCCAGCACCGTCAGCGCACAAAGCGGTGTTCCGAGGCCTCCGCTCAAGCAGCAGAAGCAGGCAACCCGAACACCTGGTCAAATCCCCAGTTGAAAACAAAGGTGTAGCAGAGAAAAAACACCATCAGCCCGATGTCCATCACCAGTGCCTGCCATAGGGTGACATCAAACCACCAGGCAAACAGTGGCACCAGAAAGATCACTAATCCGCCCTCGAACCCGATGGCGTGCGCGATGCGACGCGCAATGCTGCGACCCCGCACGCGCTGGCGCGATTCCCAGCGCTCGAACAGTGAGTTGAACACCAGGTTCCAGACCACCGCAATGACCGACGCGGTCACCGCAATCACGCTGGAGTGTTCGGCGCTTTGGCCGGTAAGGCCTGACAAGCCCCAGGTGGCCACGGCGATGGCAATGATTTCATAGACGGAGACGTAGAGAACCCGCCGACGCATTCCATGCAGCCCGGCGATCAAGGGTTTAAAAGACATGGCGAGATTGTCCGGGAATCGGCAAAAGGCTGTGTTTCGCAAAATTGAGACTTTTGTCAATCTCAGGCAACTGGGTCCGGCTGATGGGTTCGGGTGGTCGGTCCGCAGGGCCCGTTGAGCGTGAGCGCGCCTGGCCTCGGTTGTTGCTCAAATTCGTGAAGCGTTGTTGCGGGCGAAACTTACTTGCTGCTCAATCACCCGCTCCACGCTTAAAAGGCGCGAGGCTGCATTTCCAAGCCACTTGCGGGACGCGCGCATCATGCCAGCCGCCGCGGTCTGCCGAGAAGGCTTTGGGATCGGCGATCAGAGTCGGCACTTCGCGCTCCTTCGCAGGTCAAAGAATGGGCAGAAACATGCGCCAAAATTGGATAGGACCGAGGTGAAAGACGGTGTGATCGGAGCAGATATCCGCCAGTTTTGGCGCTTAACGCGCCTATCTTTCGGGCTCGCGGAGGCCATAAACCGCTTAGAGAGCCAGGCGACTCGGCACACAGCGGGTCAGGCACCTTGTCGATAGGCGATAAACCCAGGTGCCGCAGTGGTGACGGGAATGATCCGTGCCTTGAGATTTGGGGCTCCCAAACTTATGGGGTGGTTCGCCCCAAGCTCGAATTTCGAGGGGCCCGGGTGTGCCGAATGGCGACGCGACCCACCTGGCAACAAAATTTGAAGCTGCTGCTATCGACGGTCATTTTTTCTGTCGGCATCCTCAAAGTCAAAATCCGCAAAACCGCGGCGCGAAAATACATTTTTTTGGACGCCGCTTTGCCGTCTGGTCGGCGTTCCAAGCAATCCTACGGCAACGCGTCGTGGTCCATGCCTTCACGCCACAACAAGTTTTATTCTACAAACTTCCCCCTTTTTCGCTCGCGCTTTTCATGAAGACGCGCAGGTGAAAAAGCGAGATATTCAAGCCCACTGCCTCTTGCTCAAACTCCTGAAATCGCTGCTTTTTACGTCAGCAAATGTCCCGGTAAACGCTGATGCCGAACGCACCCCGCCGCCCGCGCAAATCACCGCGCCAGATACGCCGCCACTTGACTTTGGCGCGGTGCTGGAAGATGCGGCCGGCTTCCCCATACCTGACTGGCCCACTGTTCAGGGGTGGGTGGACAGCATTCCCAACGAACACGCCAGAGCGCAGGCCTGGTGCGACTGTGAGCAGGCGTGGCTGCAACACATGCAGGTCGCCCTGGGCGCAGGTTTTCACTTACGCACCCAAGGCTCGGCGCTTTTGCTTTCGTCGCTGCCCGGTCATGTGGCCGATGCGACATTGGCTTTCGTGAACAAAACCGTCACACGTATCGTGCGGGCGCTGGACGGTGTGGCAGAAGTGGCGGTGGGGGGATACGACATCCTGATCGTGTTTGACGACGAAAATTCGTATTACCGCTACGTGTCGCACTGCTACCCCGAGGAAGGGGAGTTCGCCGCCAGTGGCGGCATGTACATCAACCATGGCTGCGGCCACTTTGTCACCGTCAAAGCCGACTTGCGCGCGGTAGAGCCGGTTATTGCGCATGAGCTGACGCACGCTTGCCTGGACCATTTGCCGATTCCCGCCTGGCTAAACGAAGGTTTGGCGGTGAACACGGAGCAGCTGCTTTGCCCGCCGCTGCCCACAGCGGTCAACCTGCAGCAACTCAAAGCCCGGCACCGCAAGTTTTGGGGGCCGAAAGAGATTCAAGAGTTTTGGTCAGGCGCATCGTTCTTGCGAAGCGATGAGGGAAACACGTTGTCCTACGATTTGGCACGCATTCTGGTTAGGCACCTCGCAGCCGATTGGGACCGGTTTCGTCCCTTCGCGCTGGAGGCTGATTTGGCCGATTCGGCGGCTGCCGCTGCCACCAAGCATTTGGGCGTTGACCTGGGCGCGGCCGTTTGCGCGGCGCTGGAACTGGAACCCGATTCATCGTGGTCGCCCGACCCCAAGGCCTGGCTCGGCAGTCCCGAGCACGGGGCCTTTTAGCGCTGTTGGCCGGCGGCTTGAAGACGAGGGGACTGCAGGGCTTACGGCGAATGCATGCGGGTCGCTCAAGCGGGAGGGCGGCGGGAAAACCGGCCTGAGCAGCTAGCTGCACTGTCAGGCAATTCCGAGATGCTTACCTCCTGGCATGAACCGCGGTGCGTGCCAGCTGAGCGGCGCATTCTTGGTTTATGCATTTAACGCATAACCCCGTAACAGCCTCGCCTTGGACTTTGCCAGGCGGCCGGCCTATGCTTGGGGTTTCGTCCCAACCCCGCAAGGAAATCTTCATGGAAAACGCCGCCGGCTCTGGCAATGTGCCCAGCCACCCTGTGCCTTCGTATCTGCAAGCCGACCATCTCGGCCCTTGGGGCAACTACCTCAAGCAGGTCGACCGAGTCACGCCTTATCTGGGTAGCCTCTCGCGCTGGGTAGAGACGCTCAAGCGCCCAAAGCGAATTTTGATTGTGGACGTACCGATCGAGCTGGACAACGGCACCATCGCCCACTACGAAGGCTACCGCGTGCAACACAACCTGTCGCGCGGCCCCGGCAAAGGCGGCGTACGTTTTCACCAAGATGTCACGTTGTCGGAAGTCATGGCCCTTTCGGCCTGGATGTCGGTTAAAACGGCTGCCGTCAACGTGCCTTACGGCGGTGCCAAGGGCGGCATTCGTGTGAACCCCAAGCACCTGTCGCGCGGCGAGCTGGAGCGCATGACGCGCCGCTACACCAGCGAAATCGGCCTGATCATTGGCCCGTCGAAAGACATTCCTGCGCCCGACGTGAACACCAACGAGCAAATCATGGCTTGGATGATGGACACGTATTCCATGAACACCGGCGGCACGGCCACGGGCGTTGTCACCGGCAAGCCGGTGGACCTGGGCGGCTCGCTCGGTCGTCGCGAAGCCACGGGCCGCGGCGTATTCACCGTCGGCCTGGAAGCCGCAAATCACACGGGTCTCAAGATCGAAGGCGCTCGCCTGTCGGTGCAGGGCTTCGGTAACGTGGGCGGCACGGCAGCCAAATTGTTCTGCGAAGTGGGCGCGCGACTGGTCGCTGTGCAAGACCACACCGGCACCATCGTGAATGAAGGCGGCATCAACGCCGAAGCCCTGCAAGCGCATGTGGCCGATACCGGCGGCGTGGCAGGCTTCCCGGGCACCTCTGTGTTGCCTAATGAGGACTTCTGGAGCGTGCCCTGCGAGATTTTGATTCCAGCTGCGCTGGAGAGCCAGATCACCGCAGAAAACGCGCACAAGATCACCGCCAAGCTGGTGATTGAAGGCGCCAACGGCCCCACCACCCCTGAGGCCGACGACATCTTGCACGACAACGGCGTGATGGTCCTGCCCGACGTGATTGCCAACGCCGGCGGCGTGACGGTGAGCTACTTCGAATGGGTGCAGGATTTCTCCAGCTTCTTCTGGACCGAAGACGAAATCAACGCCCGCCTGGTGCGCATCATGAAAGAAGCCTTTGCTGGCGTCTGGAACACCGCGCAGCAGCACAAGGTCAGCCTGCGCACGGCCACCTTCATCGTGGCCTGCAACCGCATACTGAAGGCGCGCGAGATGCGCGGCCTGTACCCATAAGCCAATAAACTTGAGGTCTTTTAAGCCTCTAGCGCAATCACAGCAAGCGTCTGCAGCTATTTTTATAATAGCGCAGGCGCTTTTTACGTGGCGGCCCGCATCCACACATGGGTGTGGCCGCAGTAAGCCAGCGGCTCAGCGGCGAAATCATCCACCGCGACAGCCTGGGTGCGCACGCGCCTATTTGGCCGGCTGCCCTGAGCTGGATGACGGCTGGGCGCAGCGTTGCGTGCAAGCCGGTGCGCAGATCGCGCTGCCCGCGGGATGCAGCGAACACGCCGCATACCTACCTAGTGAGAGGCGACTTGAAGCACGCAGGCGAGCATAGCGACGCTGGTGCCATGCTGGTCTTGAGCATCGGCGCTGGCACGCCTTTTTGGACAGTGGAGCAGGACAACCCGCCACGCCAGGCACGGGCTTTTTGACATCTGCCGACGCCTTTTGACAGGCCCCGCGGGCGGGCCCGAGGAGCGCTGGCTCAGGCCTCCTGAGGCTCGCGATAAAACGGCCGCACGCGCGGCGACTCCCTCGCTACGCCGGAAACAATGGCAGCAATGTGCTCGGGCGTGGTGCCGCAGCAGCCGCCCACGATGTTGACCAAGCCTTCCGCCGCAAATTCGTGCACCAATCGGCTGGTGACTTCAGGCGTCTCGTCGAAGCCGGTGTCGCTCATGGGGTTGGGCAAGCCGGCATTGGGGTAGCAGCTGATAAAGGTGTCCGGCGCGGCCCTGGCCAGCTCCTGAATGTAGGGGCGCATCAACGCCGCACCCAACGCGCAGTTAAGGCCAATGGCCAGCGGCTGGGCGTGGCGCACGCTGTGCCAGAAGGCGGTAACGGTCTGGCCGGACAAGATGCGGCCCGACGCATCGGTCACGGTGCCGCTGATGATGAGCGGCAGCCGCTCGCCCATCTTTTCAAATACTTCTTCCACCGCGAACAGCGCGGCTTTGGCGTTGAGCGTGTCAAAAATCGTCTCCACCAAAATGACGTCCGAGCCGCCTTCAATCAACGCTTCGGTCTGCTCAAAGTACGAGGCACGCAGCTGCTCGAAGGTGATGTTGCGGGCACCCGGGTCATTCACATCGGGGCTGATGCTGGCGGTTTTGGGCGTTGGGCCGAGCGTGCCGGCCACAAAGCGCGGTTTGTCGGGCGTACTGAATTTGTCGCACGCCGCGCGCGCCAGTTCGGCCGATCGCAGGTTCATCTCACGCGCCAGGTCGGCCATTTTGTAATCCTCCTGCGCCACCGTGGTAGCCCCAAAGGTGTTGGTCTCGATCAGGTCGGCACCGGCCGCCAGGTACCGCTCGTGAATGTCGCGAATGACATCGGGCCGCGTGATGCTGAGCAGCTCGTTGTTGCCTTTTACATCGCGCGCAAAGTCTTTGAACCGATCGCCCACGTTGCCAGGGCCGCTATACCCCTCACCCCGGTACTGGCCCTCGCCCAGCTTGAAGCGCTGGATCATGGTGCCCATGGCACCGTCGAGGATGGCGATGCGCTGCTCCAGGATGGCAGGGAGTTGCTGGGCGCGGGTGTACTGGCAGTGGAGGGTCTTCATAACGTCGATTGTAAAAAAGCCCGATGGCCCCTGCAGGCGGGTGCGACAAAAGACTTGGCCGCGCAAGTGTCTGTGGCCGCCGGGAGCGGATGCATGCATTTGGCTTGGCGTACTACGCCACTTGCAAAACCATGCAGGCGAGCCGTATCGCCACACCACACGACACGACACACACCGCGAGGAAGCTTTACAGCTTCACCCCGTGCGAAATTACAAGTCTTTCGAACATGCCAGCGCGCACCCATTGCGTTTTTGCGCGTGGGAATGCACTAAACAGGTGCCAAAGCCGGCAGAGCCGCGCGACATACCGCAGCCCATGCGGCAGTGCACCAAAGTGGAGAGCAACCACCGGGAAGGAACGGGCCACCGGAGTGAAAAGCAAGCTGGCACGCAGCTTGCGTAAACCGTTGTACATGGGCTTTCGCACCGGCAAGCCATCCAGTGCCATCGTCTTTTCTCGCCCTAACCGAACCCACCAAGGATTGCCATGCTCAACCGCCGACATCTGCTCGCCGCCTTCACCACTTCCGCCTTGGCGCTGTCCACTGCCTTCCCGGTCTATGCGGCCGACAAAGTCATCAAGGTGGGTACCCTGAAGCTGATTCACGGCATCACCCCCTACTTCTACGACAAGTTCCTGCCGCAGGGGTACAAGATTGAGGTGATTCCGTTTGAAACGCCCACCGACGGCAAGAACGCAGTGGTCACCAAGTCAGTCGACTTTGGCACCTACGGTTTGGCCGCGGCAACGCTGGGCGCAGCCGCCGGCGAGCCGGTACTGATCGTCGCCTCTCAGTGCAGCGGCGGCATGGCCATTGTGGTGAAGAAAGACGGTGGCGTTTCCTCGTTTAAAGAGCTCAAGGGCAAGCGTATTGGCATCCTGACCGGCTCCACACAAGAAGCCGTTTTCCTGGACCGCCTCAAGGCCGAGGGCATGGGAATCAAAGACGTGCAATCGGTACGCGTTTCATTCAGCGAAATGGCTGGCGCGCTGGAGCGCGGCGACATTGACGCGTTTGTCGGTGCCGAGCCAGGGCCTTCGATCAGCGTGATCAAGGGCGTCGGCCGGGTGCTCGAATACCCGTACAGCACGCCTACCGGCTCGGTCAACATGGTGATGACCGCCCATGCCGACACCGTCAAAGACAATCCCGAACTGGTCAAAGTTTTCCTGGAAGTGCACCGCAAGGCATCCGAATACGCCACCAGCAACCGCAAGGCGCTGGTCGATATGGCCGCCGCCAAGCTCGGCATTCCAGCGGATGTGGGCAACCTGGCCGCTGACAACGTGCAACTGACATGGAAGATCGACGACGACTTCATTCAGCGCAGCAAGTACTACGGCTCGCTGATGCTAGAGCGCAAGCAAATTCGCAAGCTGCCGGATTACAGCAGCTTTATCGTGACCAGCCTGAACCCGCAGCCGTAACACGCCCTGCCTGAGTCCGCTGTCTTTTCGAGGAGCCGCACACGTGTCTACATCCGTCCTTCAAAACCATCGCCATCAAAATGCGCCGCCTGCAAAAGCGGGCGGCGTGCCGACGAATGTGCAGGGGGTTGCACCGGCGACCGCCTCGCCCACTCCGGCAGCGTCTGCTGGTGGCAACGAGCCAGTCCCCGCGGCCGCCGCGCCGTCGTCTGCTCCGCTGAAAGCCTGGGCCGTGAAGTGGCTGGTGCCTGCATTGCTGCCGCTCACCCTGCTGCTTGCGTGGGATTTGGCCGTGCGATGGACAGGAACCATGCTGGTTCCCCCGCCCAAAGAGGTGGGCATCATGCTCAAGGATTTCGCGGTGGGCGGCGTGTACGACGATGCCTTCAGCGCCACCTTGAGCGTGCACTGGCTCAAATCCATGTCGCGGGTGTACGGCGCATTCGCGTTGGCGGCGGCCGTGGGCATTCCATTGGGGCTGCTGATAGGTAAGAGCGCCATGTTTCGCCGCGTGGTGGACCCAACGCTGCAAATGCTGCGCCCGGTGCCCGTCACCGCATGGCTGCCGTTGTCCATGATTTTCTTCGGCGTGGGACCCAATGCCGCCGTTTTTCTGGTGTTCCTGGGTGCTTTCTTTCCCATCGTCATCAACACCGCCTTCGGCGTGAAATCGGTGGAGGGGCGCTTGTTTGAAGCCGCCGCCATGCTGGGCTGCAGGGGCGCTTCCATGTTCCGCCAGGTGGTGCTGCCCGCGGCCATGCCGTCCATCTTCAACGGCCTGCGCCTGGCCCACGGCATCGCCTGGTTTTTGATTGTTGTGGGCGAGATGACCGGCGTGCAGGAAGGCCTGGGCGCCGCCATCATGGACGGCCGCATGCTCTCGCGCACCGACGTGGTCATCGCCGGCATGGTGGTGATCGGCTTCACTGGCTTTGTCACCGACCGGTTGTTGGTGGCGCTCAACAACCGCCTTCTCAAATGGAGTCCACAACACAATGTCTGATATCTCCACCGCCACCGCTTCGGCGGTCTCTATCGCCACCGCTCGTAGGGCCGCTCCCATCCTGCATCTCGCCAACGTCGACAAGGTGTTCCACCTCAATGGGCGCTCCATCCATGCGCTCAAAGACATCAACCTGGAGATTCGCAAGGGCGAATTCGTCTGCCTGATTGGCGCATCGGGCTGCGGAAAATCCACCTTGCTCCGCATCATGGGCGGCTTTGAACCGGTCTCCTCCGGCACCGCACGCATGTACCACTCGCCCATTGAAGCGCCTGGGCCAGAGCGCGGCATGGTGTTTCAGGACTATGGCCTGTTCCCCTGGCTCACGGTACGGCAAAACATCGCCTTTGGCCCCAAGCAACGCGGGTTGCACCCCGTCAAGCTCAAGGAAACGGCCGATCACTTCATCAACATGGTGGGCCTTGGAAAGTTCGCCGACTATTTTCCGGGCCAGTTGTCTGGCGGCATGAAGCAGCGCGTGTCCATTGCGCGCGCGCTGGCCAACGATTGCGAAGTGCTGCTGATGGACGAGCCCTTTGGTGCGCTCGATGCGCTCACGCGCGGGGTGCTGCAGCAGGAGTTGCTGAGCATTTGGGCCAAAACCAAGCTCACCGTTGTCTTTGTGACGCATGCTGTGGAGGAAGCCGTTTTGCTGGCCGACCGCGTGGTGGTGATGACTGCAGGCCCAGGGCGCGTGGAAACCAATTACACGATTCCTCTGGATCGGCCGCGCTGCATCACTGCGCCCGAATTCAACAGCGTTAGGAGGGAGTTGACCGAAATGCTGACCAGCCATGTGGGGCACAGCAAGGTGGCTGCATGAGCGCTCTTGCGCACGACTTTGGGCAATGGCCAGCCCGCGAACGGGATGCCGCCTACGACAACACGGCTGCGGTGCGTGACAGCGCCGAGCAACTGGCAGATTTTGATCAGCGCAGCGATGCGTTTCTGGCCAGCGCACCGGGTCAACCAGACCTGCGGTATGGGCCGGCAGAACGCCAACTATTTGACTATTTTCCCGGTCGACCGGCGACCGCCACACTGCTGTTTGTCCACGGTGGCTACTGGCAAATGCGCCACAAGAACACCTTTCGCTTTGTGCTGCAAGGAGCGCAATCACGCGGTGCGCATGCTGCGCTGATTGGCTACTCTTTGGCACCCCAGGCCAGCCTGAGCGAAATCGTTCTGCAGGTGCAGCAAGGCATTTCGGCGGTTCGCCAGCACGCTTTGCAGGCCGGCAGCAGCGGTGATATCTTGCTGTGCGGCTGGTCGGCGGGCGGGCATTTAACGGCCATGTGCTTGGGCTGCGACGGGGTGGTTGCGGGCTTGGGCATTAGCGGCATTTATGACCTGGCCCCCATTCAGCTTACCTACCTCAACCGCGCTCTACAGCTCACCAACGATGAGGTTGAGCGGCTCAGCCCGCTGGCCTTGCCGGCTGCACACAAGCCTTTTTTCACCGCCTATGGCACTGGCGAGTTGCCGCAGCTGCAGGCCCAAAGCACTGCTTTTGCGGCGCACCGTCAGCACGTTCCAGGTAGCGTGCTGGCGGTGCAGGACGCCAACCATTTCAGTATCTTGAACCAGCTTGCAGATGCCAAGGGCACGCTGCTTGAGCCTTTGCTGGCGTACGCGGGTCTTTGAACCCAAAGACGGCAAAAAGGGGCGCGCTGTTCATTGAAAGGCACCTGCTCCTTGCCTTTAGAAGTTTCAGATGTCGGTTGGCCCTGGCGCAGATCGCAGGCTTTGGATGTAGGCACGCCATCCGCCGTGATCCGTGACGTCACGCGCGCCCACCAGCGCATGGCCTTCGCACACAAAGCCATGCACCCAGTCGCCGCCGGCCAGCTCCACGCTGCCAAGCGCCAGCGGGGGCGGCACCAGCGCCAGAAAGCTACCCACGGCGGGTAGTGGAAGCCACCACACCTCCACGGCGATGGCGGTGCCTGGTGCGGTGTCTGATTCAGTGTCTGGTGCGTCGGCTTGAGCGTCGCCCCGTGTTCCCCTTTGTGTTTCGACCTGTGCATCGCGACTCGCCACGCGCTGCAGGCCGGGCTTGGGGGGCTGCGTGTGGGCCAGCGCGAACAAGCGGTAGTGCGCAGAGGTGGTGGTCGCGCGTGCCAGCACGGCCCCGCGCCCGGTGAGCTGGGCATTGAGCGGCATGCCACTGAGGTGCGCGCCCACCACCGCTAAAGCCAAATGCGTGGCAGGGCCGGGTTGCAGCGCGGCGATAGGCACAAGTGCCGGCAGGGGAGCGCCCGTCCCACCCTGTGTCAACGCGGTGTCGTGGTGAAAGCGCTGGCCCAGGTCGGCGAGCTGCCAGTCACTTCCGGCGGGGCCTATCAGCGTGATACCGCTGGGCAACCCGTCGCCGCGCATGCCGGCAGGTACTGCCAGCGCCGCCAGGTCCAGCAGGTTGACGAAGTTGGTGTAGGTTCCGAGCGTCCGGTTGCGCGCCACGGGCTCGGCGCGCATGGCTTCGATGGTGCACGGCGCGGGCAGCGTGGGTACGCACAGCACATCGATGTGGCGCCACATCGGCGCGGCCTGCGCTGCGAAGGCTTGCAAACGGTGCTGCGCGTCAAACACATCGGCCGCGCTGAAGCGGGTGCCGGCGGCAAGAATAGAGCGCACGGGCTCCATCACGGCAGTGGCCTGCGCATCGAAAAAGCCGCGCACTGCGCCATATCGTTCTGCCACCAGCGCGCTCTCATACAACAGGTCGGCAGCGGCGGCCAGCGGCGTGTAATCAATCGGCACGGCCATGCCCCCCATGGCCTCTAGCTGCGCACAGGCGGCTTCGAAACTTTGCGCTGACTGCGCGTCGCCGTCGAAATGCAAAACACCGGGCACGCCAAAGCGGAACGCCGCTGGCAAGGGCGCGCAGGCCATCGGCAGGGTATGCGCATCGCGCGAATACGGATCGCTGGCATCTGCGCCCATGGCCACTTGCAAGACACGGGCAGCAAGGTCCACCGTGCGCGCAAAAATGGACACGCAATCAAGGCTTTGCGCGGCCGGCACCACACCGGCGGCACTGATCAACCCGCGCGTGGGCTTAAGGCCGACGATGTTGTTCAACCCCGCAGGAACACGGCCAGAACCGGCGGTGTCGGTTCCCAGCGCAAAGTCGACCTGCCCGGTGGCCACGACGTAGGCCGACCCCGAGCTGGAGCCGCCACTGATGTAGCGCGCGTCAAACGCGTTGGGCACTGCGCCATAAGGCGAGCGCGTGCCGTTCAGCCCGCACGCAAACTGATCAAGGTTGGTTTTTCCCACCAGCTGCGCACCAGCATCGAGCAAGCGACGCACCACGGTGGCGTGTACTTTGGCTGTGTAGGAAAACTCTGCACAGGCGGCGGTGGTGCTGAGCCCCCCGACGTCGATGTTGTCTTTGACAGCAAAGCGCAGGCCGGCCAATGGGCCTTCCTGCGCGGTGCTTAGCGGGGTGTGCAGCTGCAGTATCCATGCGGCGCTGGTGTCATTTGTGGCGTTGGTGGCGTTATCGAAAGGGGCGGTGGGGATGCGGCTTTCATTCATATGAAGGCCTGTGAAGCATGCTTTGTGCCAGCGGCGTGTAAACCGCTGGTTGGTGTGCCGTGACTGCGGCTTTGAGACTTTTGCGACCTCTGGGACCTTTGTTCCCCGTAACCCTTGCTATCGCACGAGCACGGCTGCCGTGCCGTTGGTCACTATCGGCCAGGCGAGTCCTTCAGGCAGCCGCTGCCGGCAAGGCTTGGTACCGCGCCCGAGCCATGCGAAACGTCAGGTTCCAGCGCTGCGCGCCGAGCAGTGCGTGGTCGTCGTCTTTCAGCGGATTGACGCCGTGGTAGCGCATGCGGGCCGGGCCGCCCCACACCACCACGTCGCCATGCGCCAGCCGGATGCGCTGAACCGGATCGCTGCGCTGCAACCCACCCCACAGAAAAACGGCGGGCAAGCCGAGCGAGACCGAGACGATGGGGCACCCCAATCGGCCTGGTCTTCGTCGCGGTACAGGCTGAGTTTGTTGCCGGGTCGATAGCAGTTCATCAGGCGGGCGTCTGGCACAAAGCCGGGGTAACCGGCTGTTGCCGCCGCTGCACTGGCCTGCTCCGCCAGCCACTGGGGCATGGAGGGCCAAGGCCTCCCGCTGACCGGATCGACCTCGCTGTAGTGGTAGCGCCGTGCGTCAGATACCCAACCCCAGGTACCGCAGTTGGTCATGCCGACCGACATGGGCGCGCCGCCCGGTCTCACCGTGCTGCGAAACGGCGCTTGGGCGGTAACGTGCTGCACCATGTCGATCCAACGCGCACCGCCTGCCGCTGCCCAGCCGTGCAGCAGCGTTGCCCCCACGGCGAGTGCGACTGGTTCAGGCGGCAGCGCTGCGCTGGTGTGCGAAGCCACCGCGTCCGGGAACAATTCCAACGAACCGGTTCGGGACAAGGGGCGATCAAGCACAGGACTATGTTGAATAGAAAAGCGGGAGGCACCCGCTGGGGCTGCCTGATTCTAGGAAAAGGCTGGCGGCCTTAGCAGCGCACAATACGGACCCGCGCCTTGCCTCCCATTTTTTAGGTCAAATCGGCCTCCAGCGCTTATCCCAAAAGCGCAAGCAGCTATTGATTCGTGAGCATTTTATTGTCCCCCGCGCATACCGTCCTGAATGAAGTTTTTGGCTACGACGCCTTCCGTGGCCCGCAGGAAGCCATCGTTGAACACGTCATTAGCGGTGGCGATGCGCTGGTGCTCATGCCTACGGGCGGCGGCAAAAGCCTGTGCTACCAGGTGCCCGCCATCGTGCGCGAGCAACAAGCGCACGGCGTGGCCATCGTCATCTCACCGCTGATTGCGCTGATGCACGACCAAGTGGGCGCATTGCACGAGGCGGGCGTGGAGGCGGCGTTTCTCAACTCCAGCCTGAGCTACGACGAAGCGCAGGACGTCGAGCTGCGCATGCAGACCGGGGCCATCACCCTGCTGTATGCCGCGCCAGAACGCCTGAACACGCCGCGCTTTTTGGGCATGCTGGATGACTTGTATGGCCAGGGCAAGTTGAGCCTGTTCGCCATTGACGAAGCGCATTGTGTAAGCCAATGGGGCCACGACTTCCGCCCCGAATATCGTGCGCTGACGGTGCTGCACGAGCGCTTTCCCGGTGTGCCGCGCATTGCACTGACCGCCACGGCCGATGCGCTAACGCGTGCGGACATCGTCGAGCGCTTACAGCTGCAAGACGCGCAACTGTTCATTAGCAGCTTTGACCGCCCCAACATTCGCTACCGCATTGAAGAGAAGAAAGACGTCACCACGCAACTGCTGCGCTTTATCGAGCGTGAGCACGAGGGCGAGGCGGGCGTGGTCTATTGCCAGTCGCGCAAGCGCGTGGATGAACTCGCCAAAACACTGCAGGGTGAAGGCATCAACGCCCTGCCCTATCACGCAGGGCTGGACGGCGCCGTGCGCAGAAACCACCAAGACCGTTTTCTTCGCGAGGAAGGCATCGTGATGGTGGCGACCATTGCCTTTGGCATGGGCATCGACAAGCCCGATGTGCGCTTTGTGGCGCACGTGGACATGCCTAAAAACATTGAGGGCTACTACCAGGAAACCGGCCGCGCGGGACGCGATGGTTTGCCCGCTGATGCCTGGATGGCATATGGGCTGAACGACGTGGTGAACCAGCGCCGGATGATTGATGAGAGCCCGGCGGGCGCTGAGTTCAAAGACGCGCTGCGCGGCAAGCTCGAAGCGCTGCTGGCACTCGCCGAAGCCACCGATTGCCGCCGCGTCCGGCTGCTGCATTACTTTGATGAAGCATCCGAGCCTTGCGGCAATTGCGACAACTGTTTGAGCCCGCCGGCGATTTGGGACGCAACCGACGCCGCGCGCAAACTGCTTTCCACCATTTACCGCATGCAGCAAGCCAGCCGCATCGGCTTTGGCGCGGGGCATTTGATGGACGTGCTGCGCGGCAAAACCACCGACAAGGTGACCCAGTTTGGCCACGACAAGCTCAGCACCTACGGCATTGGCTCTGACCTGTCAGAACACCAGCTGCGCGGCGTGCTGCGCCAGCTGGTTGCCACCGGTGCGGTGGGGCTGGAAAAAGTGCAACTGGAGAGCGGCCACAGCTTTGAAACCCTGGCGCTGACCGATGCATCACGCTCAGTGCTGCGCGGCGAAGTGCCGGTGCGGCTGCGCGAAACGGCTGCCGCAGACCCCGGCGAACGCAAGCGCCGCCGCAGCCCGGCCGGCACGCTGCCCCCCGCTGCAGCCAGCCTGGACCAAGCCGCCCAGGTGCGCTTCATCAACCTCAAAGCCTGGCGCGCCGAAGTGGCGCGCGAGCACGGCCTGCCTGCCTACGTGATTTTTCACGACGCCACGCTGGCGGCCATTGCCGAGCGTTGCCCGGCGACCCTGAACGATTTGCAAGGCATCAGCGGCATGGGGGCTAAAAAGCTGGAGGCGTATGGGGCCGAAGTGCTGCGCGTATGCGGGGCGTGAAACACAGTGCACTCCAAAAGACGCGGGTAATTGCAGGCGGTTGCAGGCAATTGCGTGCGGGCTGCAGATGGGTGCGATGGGGCGGCTTGGAAACCCGCTCATGGCGGCATGAAGACGGCTGGGCGTTCGGGCCACATCCTGCCGGGCAGCGCTAGGGATGTCCTGCATAACCCTCGCGAGGATGTGACCGTGCGGATCGGGATGGGCTGCAAGGCACCTTTTCTTGTCAATGGCCGAGTTATTGACAAGAAAAGCAACGAAGTGGACCGCCCGAGACCGTGCTTTCACAGACCGCAGAGTGTTGTGCAGGGCGTCACTGGCCGTTAACGCCATAATGCGCGCCTTCCTCACATTGAAAGTCGTTCTGCTTTCATTCCTTTTCAGGCGGCGAGGCGGTTATGGGTAAGTTGCTTCACCCCACCCGCACCGTCGCCTTGGCTTTTCTGCTGGCGATACTGGTCGGCACCAGCCTGCTCATGACGCCTATGGCCAGCGCTGGCATTGCGCCCACTCCGTGGCTTGCCGCATTTTTTACCGCGGTCTCGGCGGTGTGCGTGACGGGCCTGGCGGTGGTGGACACCGGCACGCACTGGTCGTTTTTTGGCCAAGTGGTCATCTTGGTGCTGATTCAGCTGGGGGGCTTTGGCATGATGACGGCCGCCACCTTGCTGGGCTTGATGGTCAACCGGTCGCTGCGCCTGCGCACCAAGCTCATCACGCAGGTCGAGACGCATTCCATCGGCTTGGGAGATGTCTCGGGTGTGGCCAAAGTCGTGCTGCTGGTGACTTTGGTGGTCGAGTTGCTACTGGCCGCCACGCTTACGGTTCGCTTTGCCCGCGCGTACGACATGGGCTGGCTCCAAGCCCTGTGGTACGGCGTTTTTCATTCGGTATCTGCTTTTAACAACGCGGGCTTTTCACTGCATGCTGACAGCCTGATTCGCTATGCCAGCGACGCCTGGGTGCTAATGCCCATTGCACTGGCCATTGTGGTGGGGGGCATTGGTTTCCCCGTCTTCCACGACATCCGTGCGCGCCTGCGCGACCCGCGCCATTGGTCCCTGCACACCAAGCTGACATTGACCGGCACCGCAGCCTTGCTGGTGGGCGGCACGGCGTTCCTGCTGCTTTTTGAATGGTCCAACCCGCTTACCTTGGGCGCTATGGGGGTGGGCGACAAACTGCTATCGGCAACGTTTGCGTCGGTCTCGTCCCGCACGGCCGGATTCAACAGCCTCGATACCGCTGTGCTGACCCAGGAAAGCTGGGCGCTGCATTACTTTTTGATGTTTGTTGGCGGCGGCAGTGCGGGAACGGCGGGCGGCGTCAAAGTAGGTACGTTTGCCGTGCTGGCGCTGCTGGTGTACGCAGAAATCAGGGGCCGCAGCGATAGCGAAGCGTTCGGACGCCGCATCTCCACTTCAGCACAGCGCCAGGCAATCACGGTGTTGGTGCTAGGCAGCAGCATGGTGGTGTTGGGCACCATGGTCCTATTGCGAGGTACTGACTTGCCAACCGACCAGGTGATTTTTGAGGTGATCTCGGCGTTTGGAACGGTGGGGCTTTCGACAGGCATCACCGCGCGGCTGCCGCCCTCGGGTCAAATCATGTTGACCGTGCTGATGTACGTTGGCCGAGTTGGAACCATTACGTTGGCGGCGTCGCTGGCCATGGGGCAGATTCGCGCCGCTTATCGATATCCTGAGGAGCATCCCATTGTTGGGTAAATTATTCACTGAGCACTATGCGTTCGCGCAAAGTGACAGCGTTTTGGTGATTGGCCTTGGCCGGTTTGGCGGCGCGGTTGCCAATTCCCTTATGCAGCTGGGCCACGATGTGATGGGCATCGACCGGGATGCCGAACCGGTGCAAGCATGGGCCGACCGGCTCACCCATGCCATCCAGGCCGATGCAACCAATGTGCAGGTGCTCAGGCAGCTCGGGGGAGCCGACTTCAGCCACGCCATCGTAGGAATCGGCACCGACCTAGCCTCCAGCCTGATGACGGTTGTTGCCCTGGCAGAACTGGGCGTCAAGGACATTTGGGTCAAGGCCATGACGCCCGAGCATGGGCAGATTGCAGAGCGCGTTGGTGCCCACCACGTGGTGTACCCCGAAGCGGATGTGGGCGAGCGGGTGGCGCACCTGATTACGGGCCGCATGATGGATTTCATAGAGTTCGACGATGGGTTCGCTATCGCCAAAATTCGCGCCCCCCAGCCGGCTCACAATAAGGCGTTGGCAGAAAGCCAAATACGCCAGCGCTTTGGCGTTACCGTAGTGGGCGTCAAACGGGCCCACGAGGATTTTCAGCACGCCAAGGCGGACACGCTGATCTTGCCTGGGGACTTGCTGATCGTTTCGGGGGCGACCAAGAAGGTAGAGAAGTTTGCTTCGTACTCGGAGCGGTGATTACACAGGCGGCTAACAGGCGACTTCTTCAATCAAACACTCGATGGAATCCTGACGCCCTGAAAGCGGACCCCCACCCAAAATATGGAGCGTCTTACGCGCCATGCGGTGACCATTCACGGGATATGTTGCCCGTCCGGCCCCTGCTCTAGCGCTGGCCTTTGGTCAGTTCAGCATACAACCGCCGATCCGCGGCGTAACAACTGCAAGAGCGCGCCTCCAGCCCTGCACGGTCCTGCACCGTGAGTTCACCGCGGTGGTAGTGAATCAGGCCGCTTTTTTGAAATTCGTTGGCGGCCACCGTCACGCCTACGCGACGCACACCCAACATGAGCGCCATGAATTCCTGGGTGACGTGGAAGGTATCGGCCTGCGCGCGGTCTTGGCTCATGAGCAGCCACCGCGCCAGGCGCGGACCAATTTCGTGAAAACGCTCGCATGCGGAGGCCAGCGTTTGCTGGTGCAAACGCACGAGCAGGCTGGTTTGCAACACTTTTTGCAGCGCCGGGGTTGCGACGCATTCCAACGCCAAGGCTTTGGCTTTGATCCGCAGGCTGTGGCCCGGCCCTTGCACCAGCGCGCGCCATGGCGTTTTGGCCATGCCCAGCACCAGCTCAGAACCGAGCATGGCTTCGCGCCCCACCATGCCTACTTCTAGCGAGGGGTAAGTGTCCACGTCAATTACGAGAGAGATGAAGCCCGACTGCGGAAAGTAGGCGTGGCTCAGCGGCATATCGCGCACGCTGAGCTCGGCAGAGAGCACCAGCTCAAACGGCTCGCACTGGTCCAGCAGGCGTTTGCGCGCGGCTTTGGGCAGCTGTTGAATCAGCAGGTTCTCAGGGGGGGCCATTAAATGTTTCCAAGGTTCATTCAGAAACGTCCAAAACGGGACTGCTTCTGGAAGCGACCACGCATGCATGGCAACCGCTTCAAGAGTGTGGTGCGCGCGGCAAAGACTGACTGTGTGTTAGCGCACACAAAGGGCGAAAGGAAATATGGAAAAGAAAACAAACACGAACGCTGCGTTTCCGATGGGTGAGTGCGCCAACGCCACTGCAGCCCGGCGAAAGGGGCTTGTCAAGCTTCAAGAGCAGTGCAGAGTTTGTGACGCTATGCGCCCATCAGCATTCGGGCTCGTTTGTCCGCTTCAAATAGGCAAGCTCATGACCGGCCAGGCAGCGCCCTCAGCCTGGTCTAGTGCCCGCTGTGCCAAACTTTCCACCGGCACCAAGACCGGATCGGCCCCGCTCACCACGGCATTTTTCTGCTACTCAAACGTGAAGCATCGTGGCGTGGCGGGATTGGCCACTGTGATCATGGGGAGGCCCTGGTTGGGGGGCCGCGCAAAATGCGCAGTCCTCTAGCCTTTGTAGGGTTCCGCGCCGGGCAAAGTCTGTGCGTCAGAGCACGCTATCCAATTCTTGCTGCACCACGCATTGGGGCAGCAGCCGGTCGTACTCGTTTTTGACTACGGCATAGCACTCGCAAGTGCGGCCTTCCAGCCCTGGGCGGTCAAGCACGTTAATGCGGCCGCGGGCGTACTGGATCAAGCCGAGCTTTTGCAGTTTTAGCGCCGCTTCCGTCACGCCTTCACGGCGCACGCCGAGCATGTTCGCAATCAGTTCCTGCGTCATGACCAGCTCGTTGCCCGTCAAACGGTCCAAGCTGAGCAGCAGCCAGCGGCACAGCTGCTGGTCCAGCGAATGGTGGCGGTTGCACACGGCGGTTTGCGACATTTGGGTCATGAGCGCCGAGGTGTAGCGCAGCAACAGCTGCAGCACCGGGCCGGATCGGGCAAATTCGTCTTGAATGTCTCCCGCGCGCAGCCGGTAACCCTTGCCTGCGCTTTGCACCACCGCGCGGCGCGGTGCGGTCTCGCCGCCCAGGAAAAGCGCGGTGCCCACCACGCCCTCGTTGCCTACCACTGCAATTTCTGCCGAAGCGCCGTTTTCCATGACGTACAGCAGCGACACGATGGCGTTGATAGGAAAGTAAACGTGGCTCATCTTGCCGCCGGACTCATGCAACACCAAGCCCAGCGGCAGATCCACCATCTCCAGAAGTGGTGCAACGCGCTCCCATTCAGCAGCAGGCATTGCCGCCAGCAACTGGTTGGCCGATTGGTCGGGGTTACTGCCCATCGTTCTATTTCTCCAGACAAGGTAGCGGCTCAAAAATAAGCACAGCCTCGTTCAGCATAGGCTTCAGCGGATGCAACATCCGTGCGGTAGCGCACAAACCAAGGACACCATGGCCCTATTTTTTCACTCCGTTACTTTTAGCGGAACAAGTGGACAAAGGCCGAATGTCCGCTCGGTCCGGTGCTGCCGGACCGAAACGGCGGCGATCATGGGACGATTTGGACGCGATAACGGTGGGGCACACTTTGATGTGGCCGCCTTAAATGACGCAACCTCAAACGCTTGGCCTACATCCAGGAGTGCCTCGGTGCGTGTTTTTCTGAAAACCCGTTCGTTCGCTAGCGCACGGACGAAAACGTATGCCGGCGCCATGCTGCGGCAGACTTGGATACAAAAGCCTGTTTCCTGGGGCAAACGGCCTGCTGCCCTAGCGTCTGCCGCACACGTTCGCCGCGCGCCGAGTCGTTCACAAAGGAGAGTCTCTATGCCTAGTACAACATCTTCCATTCAACGGAGCAGCCGGCTCTCGGGGCTCAAGACCGCGCTATTGGACGAGCAGAGGGCCCTGGGGCTGGACACTGGCACCTTCCAAGCACGCGCCGATTCGCCGCTGCGCGACGGGCGCGGCGACATCTCTCCTGCCAGCGAACCCATCGCCGTCATGGCCAGAAATCAGGCATTGCTGTAGAGGCCTGCAGTCGGGCGGCAGCCGGGCTCTCACGCCCGCTGCCGTTGCCCTTCCCTGGCGCACTGCGTGCCCCCTACACCGAAACCACTTCCATTAGCCAGCCTGCCGCAAGCAGCCTCAATTCACCGGCAGTTCTTGATAAAAAACGAAACTGCCGTGCCTGCTTTTCTTGGCGCAGTACATGGCTTCATCCGCCCTGGCGATCAGCGTAACGGCGTCTTCCCCGTCCTCGGGATAGACGGCAATGCCGACACTGGCCGAAATCATCAGCACGCGCCCGGCCACAAAGACAGGCTGAGCCACGGTAGCGATCATTTTGGTGGCGATGGCGGCTGCGTCTGTAGCGCTCGACAGGTCTCCGAGCAGCACAAGGAACTCATCGCCCCCATGGCGGCTGACGGTATCGGACTCACGCACGCCGGCTTCCAGGCGGCGTGCTACCAGTTGCAGCACGGTGTCACCGGCCATGTGCCCCAGGTCGTCATTGATAGCCTTGAAATGGTCCAGGTCCACAAAAAGTAAGGCTGTGCGCCGCGAGTGACGCCGCGCCAGGCTGATGGCGTTGTCTAGCCGGTCGGCCATGACGGTCCGGGTGGGAGTATCTGTCAGTGCATCAAACTGGCTGGACCGGGTCAGCAACGCCATTTGCACGGCGGCGTCATCGCAGCGTGCGTCGGCGTCCAGTGCGGCAATCAACAAACGCTCGTTGGCTGCCAGCAGCAGCTTGGAGCGGGCCCTGTCTCCCCCGTGCGCCGGGTCGGCAACCGCTTTCTTTTGCGCTGTCAGTTCTACCCGCAGTTGTTCATTTTCCGTAAGTAGGGTTTTCAGCAGCCGCACCGTGGCGACTGATGGCAGCGTGCCTTTTCTAGCCATGGGGTGCTCCGCCCGATAGGTCATCCGCTCGCTGACGCCGCGCCGGGCTACCCGAGAGCAGGCCTTCCTCTCTGCAGAGCCTATTGCCGATGTGGATGCCCTCATCGTCGATGGTGAACAGGCGCAGGTCGTTGGCGCGCGCCTTGACGACTGCCATTACCCGTTGCAAGCGGCTGTCTATCTCCACATAGCGCTGCACGATGATGGTGTCGGTCAGAAAAGCGGTGTCGTAGGGGCTGAAGCTGAACTCGTTAAACCGGTCTTCCAGCTCTGAAATCATCAGCACCGTGACGCCGGTACTGGCCAGCGCCCACAACATGCGCGATAACGATTCGCGAAAGTTGGAGCGAAACGTCGGTGCCAGCGCCAGCTCAAAGCCCGATAGCGAATCAATCACCACCCGGCTGGCCTTGCCCCGGTGAATCTCGCCAATCAGCAGCGTGGCAATTTCATCCACCGAAAGATCTGCGGAGCTGGTGTCCACCATGCTGATGCGATCGCTGGCGATGAGCTTGGCCACCGCCGGGCCTCGTGCATCGGCCGCACGCTGCTCAAACGCGGCAATAACGCCAGCTTCACCCAGCCGCGCGCCTTCGAGCAGGAACGCCGAGGCCAGCAGGCTTTTGCCGGAACCCGAGGGCCCCGACACCAGCAAGGAGTGCCCGCGCGGCAAGCCGCCGCCCATCATGGCGTCCAGCCCTGGCACGCCCAATCCCACCCGTGTGCGCGGAGTTGCTGGCGCAGGCGCGTCGGCCGCTGGGCCCGTTTCAAGGGCCGGCGGCGCGAACACCTGAATACCTCGGCTACTGATGCGGAAGGTGTGCAAGCCCGGCAGCGTGGGCTGGCCGCGCATTTTCATAATTTCCATCTTGCGCACGATGGAGTTGCCCGACACGCTCTGGCGCAACCAGATGAGGCCATCGGCGACGGTAAAAATCGGGTTGGCTTCGGCGTTTGAGTGGTATTCACCCAGCAAGAAGGCAGGTGGCCTGCCAGCTGGTCATCATCACGCCCAGGTTCTGGATAAATCGCTGTACGACCTCGTGCGAGGCGCCGCCGCCCTGCCCCGCCCTGCCCCGCCTGCAGCACGGAGCGAAACGAGTCGATGAACACAAAGCTCGGACCGCTGGCCTGCACTTCCTTCAAAACGCGCTCCAGCACCGCGTCAAGAGCGCCGGATGCCGCCTCATCCGCCAGGTTGACGAAACGAACACACTGCGTGAGTTTGTCCACGTCAAAGAACGGGAACTGCTGTTGGTAACGCAGCATTTTTATGGGGGGCTCGCCCAGCACCGTGAAGTACAGCGCAGGTTGCTCAGGCGTGGCGAGCACAAACATGATTTGGTGCGCCAGTGTGGTCTTGCCACTGCCTGGCTGCCCGGCAATCAGGTTGAACGACCACTCAGGCAGCCCGCCGCCGAGCACTTGGTCAAGGCCCGGCACGCCCGTGTTGAGTTGCTGGATGAGCGCGCGCCCGTGGGTCATAAAGGTGCGTCCTATGCGGAAATACCATGGATAGAAGCCAGCCAGACCGGCTCCAGTAGCTGCTCCGCGAGTGGCGCTCCGATGAGTTTGGCCAACAATGCACAAAAGGTTTCGAGCAAACAACTGTTGGCCGCCACCGCCATGGCGGGCTCGCGCTGTGCCAAGGCCTGGCGCAACCATTCGAAATCGTTTGTGCCAGCATCTTTTGGCTGTGCCTCCAGCAGCCACGGGTGCTCGGGCTGCGCTAGGTGCAGGCTGCGCACCAACAACGCCGCCACTCCTTGGGGCCCAAAAACGGACGACAAACAGGCGTCGATGCGCTGCCAGATGGCCACTGCCAAATCAGACTCCTGGGCCGCGTCCGCGCGGTGGGCCCGTGACGTCGCAAGGGGGCTCTCCACGCTCGGCGCTAAGCGCTTCACACCTCCCACGCCACTGCGCGTCACCGGCATACACGCGCACGGCTGTTCCGGCTCGGGCTGGCGAAGGTCTTGCGGGCTTTGGAGGGTGGAGGTCAGACTGGGCACGCCATACGCTAAGCATTGGCATGTGGCGGGTCTGTGCGCTTGCGTACGCAGGTTTTTGAGTAGCAGTTGTGTGGGTCTTTTGCACACCCGGTGCGGGCACACTGCCCCGGTGCCAGGCGTGAGCGCTGTCATCACCCCTTGGTTTCAGCCTATGGGGGCCCTTAGAGCCTGTTCACGACTCGCAGGGGTCGCGTTGGAGCCTCAATCGGGATGAGTGGGACACTGCTTCAGGAAGCACTGCAGTGCGATTGCCCGACATCTGCGCCATTTAGGCAATGCGCGTTACGCTGGCCAGCTTGGCTCTACAGGCGCTTTGCCGCCCTGCTGGAACACTATTTTTGGCACAGCCTGATGCGGGAACACCGGGATGGGTATGTCGACCGCAGGACCCGGCTTCTTCAAAGCCATCGCATGCCGAGGGCCTGTGCGTACCGGGCCCACCTCTTGAGCCCCGAAGCCGTCAGCGGCCGGCGGTCGCGTGCCGGGAACTGCAGGGCTGTGAAAACCTGGCTTTGGATGCGCACGGCGAGGTCCTTGTACCGGCGATTGCCAACTGGCGAGAACGAGCGGCAAAATAATTCACTACAGATTTAATAGCTGCTAGCGCTTGCTGGATAATCGCTGGAGTTCCATTTCTATCAGATTTTGGGGTCGTCTCCCGTTCCCTTGTTTTGGACCACGGTCCCCGCTCAGCATGCGCGCCGTTCCGCGTACCCGTGCCGCGTCCTATCGGCCAGACACTTATTTGGTAACGGTTTGCGAAATCGAAACCCCAATTGCACAAGCCAGCGCACGGCGATCAGGAAATCGGACTTTCGCAGCGCTGGGTGTGCAAAGCATGACCGTGCGAAGTGACGCAGCGCGAGGCACCGCGTCAAAGGCCGGCGAGCACTTGGGCATTTCTTTGCGCAATCTCGCGAAAACCGTTTGACACCTGCCCGTCCCCTTCGGCCGCCCGCCAAAACGCCAGCGCCAGCGCGCCCGCCTCGTGCCATACGTCCTGCGTGGCGGGCGTTGGCACCATGGCCACCACGTCCAGCACCTGCGCCACCACCTCCCCCGCAATTGGCATGTACAGCATGGGCAGCATGTCGTAGGTGGGTGACAGGCGCCAGTCGTCGTCCACCAGCACCAGCGAGATGTTGCCGTAGTGCCGGTCGGTGTTGCCAATCAGCCGGCCATAGGCTTCGAGCAGGCGCAGGGTGCGGGTGTCATCGTCGGTAAGCAGCGGTGGTTCGTGGGTGCGCATGCGCTGGGCCGTGGCCGCCCAGTTGTCCATTTCGCCGATGTACTGAGCGTCGTAGACGAGCAGCGAGACCATGCCCAGCCGGCCGGGTGGCGACGTTGCTCGGTTGGCGTTGGCTTCACCGCTTGCGTAGGCTTCACCGCTTGCGTAGGCCTCACCGCTTGCTTCACCGATTGCGTTACCAAGTTTGTCAGCGCTCCAGGGCGAATGGCGGTCGAAGCGTTCGGATTCCAAAAACACCCGTCCGTCCTGCACAAAGACTTGGCTAGGCGCAGCGGGTAGGCCTGCCTGCGCCAGCACTTGTAGCGCGAGGTGCTCGCACACCAGCAAATCCCGCGTGCGCTGGTCAGCCGGGCTGCTTCCAGCGTTTGAAAATTTGACGATGACGCTGCGGCCCTGCGTGATGCAGCAGAACTTGGGTTGCTCACCGCCGGCGGAGGAGCCGGGTAGCGTTCCTTGCAGCGCGCCTTGGGCCAGTGCCGGGTAGTCGGCAGCGGACTCAGCGCGCACCAACCGCGTAGCCAAGCTATCAAAGCGCTGGCGCGAGGCGTCACCCACCAACAGATTGCCGGGCAGGTCTTCGCCGGCCAAGGCCAGCGCGCGCAGGGCGTCGTCATCGGACCAGTGGCGCGGGTCGGTGGGCAATTGCAGCTCGGGATGGGTGTGTGCAAAATTACGGCCCATAAAGCCCTGGGGCCGCATGTCGGCCAGGAACCAAGGCAGGCCGTCGTGCAGTTCGCTCACACCGTCTTCTTCATCCACCCAAAACCCGCCGCCCGCCAACGGCGCCATGCGCGCAAAGGACTGCGGTACGCCTCGGCCACTGACGCGGTGAATAAGCACCTCGGCCCCCAAATCGCGCACCGTGCGCAGCAGCAAGTAGCGCTGCGAACGCGCCGCGCCCGTCTTGCGTACCTGGCCGGCGGCGATTAGCGGTGCAAGCGCGCGCGAGACGGTGGGCTGGCTAACGCCCAGACCCGCCGCCAGCTCGGCGCTGGTGGCCACACCGCGCTGGTTGCGCAAAATTTGCAACAGCTGAGGCGTGCGCGGATCAAGCGAGAGATTGGCAGTGGGCATCGAGTTTTTGAATAGATACTTCTACGGTTATCTCACACAAAACCGTGTTTTATGAATAGATAAAACTGGTATGGGTCAGCGTTATCTATAGCGGGAAAAAATTGTTGAGCCAGGCAATGCGCGCTGCTGTGGTGCCTGCGGAAGCCCACAGTCGTTGGCTATTTAAAAAATAGCGTAGCCTCGACCACGTCCTGACGTAACATCTTTTTACAGGGCAAGCTGGGCATCACAAAGACAAAGGGGACTTGCATGAAACGCTTTTCGGTACACAGCCTCTCAGCGCGGTTGTCGCTCGGGTTCGGGGTCATTCTGGTGCTTTTACTGGGCATGGCAGTTTTGTCGCTGGTGCGCATGCAAGCACTGGCGTCCACGCTGGAGGGCATTACCGTGCACAGCGCGCAGCGCGCGCAAATCGTCAACACCCTGGAGCGCAGCCTGTCGCAGTACGTGCAGGCGCTAGCCGACTTGGGCAGCACCGATCTGGAAGGGGGGCCGGCAGTCTTGGCACGCGTGCGCACTGCGCTGGCCGGTTACGACGCTGCTGCCGCCAAGCTGGAACCCACGCTAACCGGTAACGCAGAGGCGGTTGCCTTGATGCAGCAGGTCAAAACCCAGAGCGCCGCGGCGCGCGAGCTGTTGGCGGTGAGCGAAAAGCAAACTGCCGGGCGCGGCGACCCGGCATTGGCGTTTCAAATACGCAATGAATACGCCAAAGACCCGGCACTCTGGAGCCAGCACCAGCAAGCCTGGGCCAAGGCGGTCAATGCGCTCAGCGACTGGCAGGACACCGCCAACGCAGACCAGTCAGCAGTCGCCCGTGCCGACGCCAAGAGCGCGCAAATGTTGATCGTCGGCGGAGCCCTGCTGGCACTGGCGTTTGGCGGTGCGCTTGCATGGTGGCTGGTGCGCGATACCAAAGCGGCCGTGCGCGCAGCGGTGAGCGCCACCGAGCGCATGGCACGCCATGATTTGTCGATACCGATCGACACCTCGCGACAAGACGAGATAGGCGGGCTTTTGACAGCACTGGAAACGATGCGGCTGAATTTGCTGGAGCTGGCGACGGGCGTGCGCGAGGCGTCCGACGACATCACCAGTGCCAGCAGCGAGATTGCCCAAGGCAGCCAGGACTTAAGCGCACGGACCGAGCTGGCCGCCAGCACACTGCAGACCGCACTGTCGTCGCTATCAGAACTGACCACCTCGGTTCAGAACACCAGCAGTACGGCGCTGGCGACACAAAAATTGTCGGTGCAGACCAGCGACGTGGCCGCGCGTAGCGGCACCGAAATGGCGCAGGTGGTGGCAACCATGGGCGAGATCGACGCGGCATCGCACAAGATATCGGACATCATTTCCATCATTGACGGCATTGCGTTCCAGACCAATATCCTGGCGCTGAACGCAGCGGTAGAGGCGGCGCGCGCCGGCGAACAGGGCCGCGGTTTTGCGGTGGTGGCGAGCGAGGTGCGCGCATTGGCCGGGCGCAGCGCAGCGGCTGCCAAAGATATTTCCGGGTTGATCAGTACGTCCCGTGCCAAGGTGGCTTCTGGCGCCGCACAGGTAGGCCGCGCTGGCGAAACCACATCGGCCGTGACACGCTCGGTGCAGGATGTGTCGGGCCAAATTGCCAGCATCGCTGGCGGTGTGAGCGAGCAGACCAGCACCATTGGGCAAGTGAATCACCATGTCAGCACGCTCGACCAAATGGCGCACCAGAACGCCGCGCTTGCCGAGCAGTCGGCGGCCGCGGCCTCCTCGCTGCGCCAGCGCGCGAGCCAACTTGGCTCGCTGGTCAGCCGCTTTGAACTGGGCGACCACGCGCTGGCGATGCCCACCTATGCGGCTGAGCGCGTCACCAGCGCTGCCGTGGCGGCGTCCGCTCGGCCCAAGGGCCTGACACAAAACAAGGCTGCGCCGCGTATCAAAGGCTGAGACCGTCAGCGGCGGAGACAGCCGTCGGCTACGGGCGAACGTACACGCGGACAGGCGGGCTCGCTCGCAGGCCTTTGAATGGCGCAGAGCTGGCGGCAATAACACTTCATCTGAGTTACCCGCAGCGCGGTGCCAGTGAGGACGCGCGATTTTTTGCTGATGCAAGCCGCGCTAACTGAAACGTTACCGCTGGGCTCTTTTGCTATCGATAAAGAAGCTACTTGGCCAGCTTACACAAGCGCTGTAGGCCATTTTTGCTTAACTTTTCACATGGAGGCTGCTGCGCACGCGTTCAGCCGCATGCCGGTCGATCGAATCTGGCTCGTTGAATCGTCGTTGCATGCGAGTTCGTTAGCGCCACAATGCTGCGCATGCTGACCCTTCAAGACATTCAAGCCGCCGCCGAACGCCTGCAAGGCCAGGTGCTCGACACACCGTTTGTCGAATCACGCACCTTGTCCAACATCGTGGGCGCGCAGATTTTTCTCAAGTTTGAGAACCTGCAGTTCACAGCTACGTTCAAGGAGCGCGGCGCGTACAACAAGCTGGCGCAGTTGTCGCCTGAAGAACGTGCACGCGGCGTGGTGGCCATGAGTGCGGGCAACCACGCGCAGGGCGTGGCGTACCACGCGCAGCGCCTGGGCATTCGCGCCCTGATCGTGATGCCCGGCTTCACGCCGGGTGTCAAAGTGGAGCGCACGCGAGGCTTTGGGGCCGAGGTGCTGCTCCAGGGCAGCACGCTGGACGAGGCCCGCACCCACGCCTACGCACTTGCGCGTGAGCAGGGGTTGGTGTTCGTGCATCCCTATGACGACGAGGCCGTGGCGGCGGGTCAGGGCACGCTAGCGCTTGAAATGTTGGCTGTGGTGCCCGATTTGGACACGCTGGTGATCGCTGTCGGCGGGGGCGGTTTGATCGCCGGTATTGCCACAGCGGCGAAAGCGCTGCGCCCGCAGATTGAGATCATCGGCGTGCAAACCGAGCGCTTTCCCGCCATGGTCAACGCCATCAAGGGCACCCACCATGTGCAGGGGACCTCCAGCATTGCCGAGGGTATTGCCGTGGGAACGCCGGGTGAGGTGGCGCTTGATGTGGTGCGCCGCTTGGTCGACGACCTGGTGCTGGTGGACGAAGGCGACATTGAGCAAGCGGTATTGATGCTGCTGGAAATTGAGAAAACTTTGGTCGAGGGCGCTGGCGCAGCCGGCCTGGCCGCCATGCTGCGCTACCCCGAGCGCTTTACCGGCAAGCGCGTCGGCCTGGTGCTGTGCG
This sequence comes from Burkholderiales bacterium, assembly GCA_038235025.1. Lineage (GTDB taxonomy): Bacteria > Pseudomonadota > Gammaproteobacteria > Burkholderiales > Burkholderiaceae_C > Simplicispira. The sequence continues at coordinate 26,328 of JBBSUJ010000009.1, read as the reverse complement.
GCGGCAATATCGACCCGCTACTGCTGGCGGCCATCATCGAGCGCGGCATGGTGCGCTCGGGCCGCCTGGCGCGTATCAAGGTCAGCGCGCGAGACGTGCCCGGCGTGCTGGCGGCCATCACCAAAACCGTGGCCGACGCGGGCGCGAACATTGAAGAGGTACACCACCAACGCGCCTTTACGCTGCTGGCGGCGCAAAACGTTGAAATTGAATTGGTTTTGCAGGCACGCGGCAAGGTCCATGTCGAGGAGGTGCTGGCGTGCCTGCGGTCCCAAGGGATGGAAGCAGTGTTGCGCCAATAAGTGCCGGTATCGCGCAAGCAGCAGGTCCGGCAAGTCGGGGACGCCTGGTACGCACTCAACGACCCTTTGCCCGCAATACGGCCGCCGGCAACCGCCTCGCTTAAACTCATTGCTTTCTGACTGCCCCCCCCGGAGAGCCGCAATGTCCGACCCGCACAGCCCCAACCCACACGCCGCCACTGCCACCGCCGCAACGCCTCAGCAAACGGCACCTGGCGCGGCGCATCCTTTCCCCGTGGACGCGGTCGAGGCCGCAGCGCACAAAGTGCCAGTGGTGCTGCCTGTGGTGGGCGCTATCATGATTTTTCTGCTGGCCATGATCGCTGTCACCATGGCCTGAGCGAGGCGGTCCTGCCCGCTCCCAGTCGCCCCGCTTTGCGGGGCTTTTTTATTGCGAAAAGGAAACGGTTATGCGCAACGGCCACGCTTTGGTGCTGTTCTCTGGCGGTCAGGATTCCACCACCTGCCTCGCGTGGGCGCTGGAACATTTTGGACACGTCGAGACCATTGGTTTCGACTACGGCCAGCGTCACCGCATTGAGCTAGATGCGCGCACCAAGGTATTGGCGGCATTTCAGGAAAACTTCAGTGAATGGCGGTCCAGGCTGGGCCAGGACCATTTACTTGACCTCGCAGTGCTGGGGCAAATCAGCGACTGTGCGTTAACGCGGGAGACCGCCATTTCGCTAGATGAAGCAGGGTTGCCCAATACGTTCGTGCCTGGGCGCAACCTGCTGTTTTTTCAGTTTGCCGCCGCGCTCGGGTACCGGCGCGGCCTACACACTCTGGTAGGCGGAATGTGCGAAACCGACTATTCCGGCTATCCCGACTGCCGAGACGATACGCTGAAGGCCGTGCAGATCATGCTGTCGCTTGGCATGGGGCGGCGCTTCACGGTCGAAACACCGCTGATGTGGCTCGACAAGGCGCAAACCTGGGCTCTGGCCCACGATCTGGGCGGCGAAACATTGGTGGAGATTGTTCTGGAGCACTCCCACACCTGCTATCACGGTGAGCGTGGCGACAGGCACGCCTGGGGCTACGGCTGCGGACAATGCCCGGCTTGCAGTTTGCGCAAAAGTGGCTTTGAACGCTGGAACGCGCTAAAAATATAGCATAACCCCATGCTTGGTTTGCATGAATATTGCGCCTGTCTGACAGACAAGCAGGCGTTCGCTTCCTAAAATCTACTTCCCGCTGGCTTGGCGGCCTACGGAGTCCGTGGATGCACGTCCGCCGAGTAGCGCGGTGCCCCGAGACCCAACGCAGCTCAGCCGGCTTTTCAAAAGCAGCTTGTCGACCGGCTCCCCCGAGCGGGCGTCATCCGGTTCGCCCGCTTCTTTTGAAAAACCGATTTCAACTTCAGGAAGCTCCATGAACGCACCTACCATGCCTGGTCTGACCATCAACGCCCCTGCCTTCGTGAAGAACGTCCGGCTGCTCTCATGGGTGGCCGATATGGCGCTGTTGTGCAAGCCGGCGTCCATTCACTGGTGCGACGGCTCAAAAGAAGAATACGACTTGCTGTGCCAGCAATTGGTGGATGCCGGAACCTTCAAACGCCTCAACCCGACCAAACGCCCCGACAGCTACCTCGCGTGGTCCGATCCTTCGGACGTGGCGCGCGTTGAAGACCGCACTTTTATCTGTGCCAACACCAAAGAAGAAGCCGGTCCAACCAACAACTGGATGGACCCCGCGCAAATGCGCACCACGCTGCAGCCGCTGTTTGACGGCTGCATGCAGGGCCGCACGATGTACGTGGTGCCGTTTTCGATGGGACCGTTGGGCAGCCCGATTGCCCATATTGGTGTGGAGCTGACCGACAGCGCGTACGTTGCCGTGAACCAGCGCCTGATGACCCGCATGGGCAAAGCCGTTTACGACGTGCTGGGCGCCGAGGGCGCGTTTGTCCCTTGCATGCACACCGTGGGCGCGCCATTGGCGGCGGGCGAGCAGGATCAAACCAGCTGGCCTTGCAACCCCGCCACCAAATACATCGTGCATTTCCCTGAAACGCGCGAAATTTGGAGCTATGGCTCAGGCTACGGCGGAAACGCGCTGTTGGGCAAAAAGTGCCTGGCACTGCGCATTGCCTCCACCATGGGTCGCAAGGAAGGCTGGCTGGCCGAGCACATGCTGGTGCTGGGCGTGACCAAGCCTGATGGCAAGAAGTACCACGTGGCGGCAGCCTTCCCCAGCGCGTGCGGCAAGACCAACTTTTCCATGCTGGTACCACCGCCGGCATTTGACGGCTGGAAGGTGACCACCATTGGCGACGACATCGCCTGGATCAAGCCCGACGCCACTGGCCAACTGCGCGCGATCAACCCTGAGGCGGGCTACTTTGGCGTGGCACCCGGCACCAACATGCACACCAACCCGAACTGCATGCGTTCGCTCAGCAGCGGGGTGATCTTCACCAACGTGGCGCTGACCGACGACGGCGACGTGTGGTGGGAAGGTATGGAAAAAGACACGGGTAGCTTGCCCGAGCACTTGATGGACTGGAAGGGCAAAGACTGGACCCCGCAGATCGCCAAGGAAACCGGCGCAAAAGCGGCGCACCCCAACTCCCGCTTTACCGTGGCTGCTACCAATAACCCTGCCCTTGACCCCGCATGGGACGACCCAGCTGGCGTGGTGATCGACGCCTTCATTTTTGGCGGCCGCCGCTCCACTACGGTACCGCTGGTGACCGAAGCGCGCACTTGGCAAGACGGCGTTTACATGGCGGCCACCATGGGCAGCGAAACCACGGCCGCTGCTTTCGGCGCGCAAGGTGTGGTGCGCCGCGACCCATTCGCCATGCTGCCGTTTTGCGGCTACAACATGAGCGACTATTTCCAGCACTGGCTGGATGTAGGCGCAAGGCTCAGGGCTGCCGGCGCTACCGTGCCGCGCATCTTCACCACCAACTGGTTCCGCAAAGACGAGGCTGGCAAATTCGTCTGGCCCGGTTACGGTGAAAACATGCGCGTGCTGAAGTGGATGATCGACCGCATCGAAGGGCAGGCACCTGGCCAGGAGACGATGTTTGGTACGGCACCCCAATACGCTGAAATCAACTGGACGGGCCTGGACTTCAACGCCGCGCAGTTCAACACCGTCTCGGCCATTGACCAAGCGGCGTGGAAGGATGAGCTCAAGCTGCACGACGAGCACTTCGCTAAACTGGCCTACCACCTGCCAGCAGCGCTACTGGAGACGCGCGCAGATATTGAAGCGCGCTTGGCGTCTGCCTAAACCACCGGGTGGCGGGCATCTGGACGGATGCCAGGGCGGCTCACCGAGACCAAAGTTGGCACCCCTTCGCCGGTACGACCGGTAACAAAAAAGCCGCGCTTCAAAGGCGCGGCTTTTTTGTGGGTTCGTGGCCAGAACCTGGCGCCACTGGCACGCTGCTAGATCATCCTGCGCGGCGCAGGGCGCACACCAGATCCGTCATGATCAGAGGATCTTGCTGAGCAATGGCCCATAGAGCACGGTCTTCGCGCTCAAGACGGCGCGCTTCGCGCCAAGCTGCCAGCCGGCTAGACAGGCTGGGGACCGCTTTCGCCGCCACAGCGGGCACAAAGGGCGAACGCAGGGACGGGGAGTAGGTCAAGGTGGTCATGGTGTTTCCTAAACAAAGCACAAAAGTTGATGCGACGAAGTGATATTAGGGTTTACCCCTTCATTGGTCTACTTTATGTTCGTGATGAGCATCATTCAAGCGGCGAATGCTGATCACAGCCACCCGCCTTCCCGCAAGGCCCCTCGCAACCCAAGCACTGGATGCGGCGCGCCCCACGGCAGGTCGAACAGCCCTTCTCGAGCGCCAATAGCTCATTGTTGGCCCGACCGACCTCACCGCCAATTCGACTGGTAAGTCTCACGTGCCCAGGCCCTTCCCACGCGGCCGGCCCTTGTACGACGCGCCGTTCCAGGTGCTTCACGGTTGCTACCCGGCGTAGGCCAGTACCCCGTCGTTCAGAGCGCCACGGCAGCCACTGGGTATCTTGGGCAAGTCGAGGGCAAACGACCGCATCCTGACACCCCCGGCGGACGCTCCAGAACAAAAGCCGCGCTCTCGGGCGCGGCTTGTTGGAGGCAACCGCCACCATTAGGTGGCTGAGCGGCGACCACCACCTTTAGTGGCTGAGCGGCTCTAGTCAGCGCGGCGAAGGGCGCAGACCAAGTCGGTCATCACGCGTGGGTCTTGCTGAGCGATCGCCCACAGATCCTGAAGTTCTTGCGCTTTGCGGCGCTCTGAGCGCCAGCGGGCAACCGCAAGCATCAGTTTGGTAACGGGCGTCTCGCGCACCGCAGGCGCTGAAGAGAAACGCGTGAAGGCTGAAGAGGCAAGCGTAGACATGAAAACTCCTAGAAACAACCGCGTGAAATAGCGCGATAGGCAGATACTAGGGTTTACCCCAGCTACACTCAACTTTATGTTTGTGATGATGCTCATTACCATCGTGAATGTTTCCACCGCTAAGCGCCTGTATTCCTGATGTCCGATGCCGACACTTTTCGCCGTCTCGACTTGAACCTGTTGCGGGTTTTCGACGCGGTTATGGCCGAGCGCAGCCTGACGCGGGCCGCCCACCGCCTGTCTCTTACGCAGCCCGCGGTCAGCAACGCCATGCGACGCCTGCGCGAATCCCTGGGTGACGAGCTGGTGCGCCGCTCTGGCGCGGGTGTGGAACCTACCGCGCGCGCTCAGGCGCTGTGGCCAATCGTACAAACGGCGTTGGCCCAACTGGAAGAGGCGCTGACTCCGGAGCGGTTTGACCCCGCCAGTGCGTCAAACACTTTTGTGCTCGCCATGGCCGACGCCACCGCCGCAGCGCTGTTGCCGCAGGTGGTGCGAATTTTGGGCGAGGAGGCCCCCGGCGTGTCGCTGCGCGTATTGCCTCTCGCCACGCGCGACCCGCGCCGCTTGCTGGAAGACGAAACCGCGGATGTGGCGATTGGCTACTTCCCGGCGGTGCTGGCCGACCTCACGGCGCGCAACCAAAGCGGCGACACGGTCCGTTTTGCCCACGAGCGGGTGTACGACAGCCAATATGTGTGCCTGATGCGCAAGAACCACCCGCTGGCGGCCAGCCCTTTGACGCTGGACCAATACTGCGAAGCACGCCATTTGTTGGTTAGCTATTCAGGGCGGCCTTATGGCTTTACGGACGAGGCTTTGGCAGCGCAAGGCCGCTCGCGGCGTATCGTGCTGACCGTGAACCAGTTTTTCACCGCGGGCCGTGTCGTGGCCCAGTCAGACCTGCTCACCGTGCTGCCGCTGCACTTTTTCGGCGTAACCGGGCTGCGTGACACCCTCATCTGGCAGCCACTTCCGCTACAGCTCCCTACCGTCCATGTCGATGCGCTGTGGCACCTCGGCCCGGCCGAGGGCGCGGCGCGGCGGTGGCTGCGCAGTGCCGTATCGCGCGCCGCGCACGCTGAACATTTGCTCCACGACCATGCGCATCCAGTTACTGTCTGATCTGCACCTGGAGGTACACCCGCACTTTGTGCCAGAACCCGCGCCTACGGCAAACGTGCTGGTTCTGGCTGGCGACATTGGCTCCTACCAAACCGGCTCACAGCTCAACGGGCCGCATTTCGGCTTGGAGCGTTTCTCGCCTCTGCCGCAGTTTGCGGGCTGGCCCACGCCGGTGCTCCTTGTACCGGGCAACCACGAATACGACGCGCAGGATTTTGATGTGGCCCATGCCCGTTTGCGCGCAAGTTGCGAGGCCCTCGGCATTTCGTGGCTAGAGCAAGAAACCGTGGTGCTGGACAACGTGCGCTTTGTCGGCACCACGCTGTGGAGCGATTTCGACGCGCTGGCCGATGACGCCAAGATAACGGACCTGACGCAGCGCCTGCGCATGCGTGAGAAAGCGTTTCGCGCGGCCAACTTCTACTTGTCCAAAACCGGCACCACTCGCCAGGGCAGCCCGTTCTTGGCATCCCAAGTGCGGGACCAGTCGCTGCAATGCCAAGCGTGGCTGTCAAGCGCTTTGCGCCAGCCGTTTGATGGTTCTACGGTAGCGGTCACTCACTTCGCGCCCAGCCTTCGCAGTGCCGACCCGCGTTATGGGTTGGTGCCCGGCACTTGCGGCTTTTGCAGCGCACTGGACGCCTTGTTGCTTGGTGCGCAGCTGTGGCTACACGGCCATTTGCACAACGCGACCGACTATGAAACGCAGGGCGTCAACACAGACAGCTCCACCTGGCACTGCCGGGTGCTCGCCAACCCCTTGGGCTATGCACGCAAGGGCGAGCAGGCCAAGTTCGACCCGCTTCTCACAGTTGCCGTCCCTTAATCTCGCTCGATTTATTATTACTTTCATAGCTACATACCTATACTGCATAAGCGCTAGAGGCCAATTTCTTATGAAATTTCTTAGCGTACTGCTTTTTGACTGCTTGGAGCACGGCCTGGCCCCGGCGACGACGCTGCTGCGCTGCTTCGCCTTTCATGACAGCGCTAACATGCAAGCTGGCGCCCCAGTTCTTTTCCATGGAGAAATGCAATGAATATCCTGCTTGCTGTCGATGGCAGCGCGTACACCAAAAAAATGTTGGCTTATTTGGCTGCGCACGACGAACTGCTGGGCACCCAGCACCAGTACAGCGCCATCACAGTGCACCCTGCTCTGCCACCGCGCGCCCGAGCGGCACTGGGAAAAGACGCGGTAGACCATTATTTCGCTGAGCAGTCCGAAAAAGTTCTGGGGCCCGTGGACAAGTTCTTGCAGCGCAAAGGCGTCACCATCAAGCGCATCGCCAAAGTGGGCGCCGCTGGTGAGACCATCGGCCACGCGGCCGACGTGGGCAAATATGACCTGCTGGTTATGGGTTCCCACGGCCACGGTGCTTTGGCTACGCTTGTGATGGGCTCGGTTACCACTCAGGTGTTGGCGCACAGCGAAGTGCCGGTATTGATCGTGCGCTGAGCAACTTATTGGGGTTCACGGCAGTAGCGAACGCCTGTCAACCAAACAAAACCCCAAGACCTGCTCAGGGTTTTTTGCTTCTGGTTACGAGTCAGCAGTTTTATTTGAAACCACTTGGTTTAGAAGGGGACTGTTTGGTAGCACATTGCCGACCCACCCGCGCACGGCTGCGAAACCACGAGAGAGGTTTTTGTGCAGCGCGCATAACGCGCCCTTTGCCGGCGTGAAGCGTTTGCCCACCGTCTTGTTGGGCGATGCACTACCAACCTTTTCCTTTTGGGAGACGACCCATAACCCAGCCCTTCAGCCGCCTCAATCGCCGTACCTTGCTGCTCGCCGCAGCAATGGCCGCCAGCGCCACCATGCTGCAAAGCTTGCGGAGGAGGCAGCGAAGAGCCAGAGAAGAACGTTGTTGAAATCGCCCAGGAAACGCCGGACCTGAGCATTCTTGTCGAGGCAATGGTTGCTGCGGGCTTGGTGAGCACGCTAAGCAGCGGGTCGCTCACGGTGTTTGCCCCCAGCAATGCAGCGCTCGCCGCATTGCTGAAGGAGCTGGGCGTTTCCGAGGCCGAGTTGCTGACCAACAAGTCTCTGCTGACTGCGGTGCAGATGTACCACGTGCTGGGCCAAGAGATTGAGCGCGACGAGATTGCGCTGGGCAAGGCGATTGCGCCTGTTGGCGGCGGCTTCTTCAAGATTGGGTCCATGGGTGGCTTGAAGGTGACCGACGGACGCAACCGCGTGACGAACATCATCGCCACCGATATTGACGCCAGCCGCTTAAACGCGTTCTGACCGACTGACAAAAAAAGCCCGCATCGAGGGCTTTTTTTTGGCGGGGCGACCCTGCGTTGCCTCGCGCACCCGAGAGATGCTGCCACCCGGCTTCAGGCGGCTCGGGCCCGCAAACCGTCGAAGCAAGTGCGCAGCACCAGCTCAATGATTTCCGGGTCTTTGTAGAGGCCACTGTCCTTAAGGAAACTCACCACCGGATCACAGGCGCGCGCATACAGCGTGTAAAGCACCACGATGGGTGGCAGCGTGGGGTCAATCAGCGCGGCTGATTGCGCCTCCGTAATCCACTCGCCCATGGTGTCGCTGACCTGCACGACGCCGCCGACATACGCTTTGTCCGCCATCAGCACCCCGCGCAGCGCGGAGTTGCGACTGGGCAGCAATGGCATTTCGTGCGCCAGCAGGCGCTCCAGCGACCAGCGCACCACGGCGCGCAGCTTGTCGATGGGGGGCATATCGATGACCAGGGTGGACAGGTAGGCCTGTACGCTGCTCAGCACCTCCACCATGGCGGCCCCGCAAAGCTCTTCCTTGCTCCCGAAGTGCTTGTACAAGCTGGCTTTGGCAATGCCGACTTTGCCCGCTACGTCGTCCATGGTCATGGAGTCAAAAGACTTAGTGCTCAAAAAATCGCAGGCCGCTTGCAGGATGGCCTGCTCACGCGCTTGGTGCATTTGCTCTTTGAACGATAGTTTGGCGGGCGCTTGAGGCATACCCCCTATCTTATGCAGACCGGTCGATAATTAAATACATGGGTCGTAGAAAAACTACGGGGTTTTCACCCCCTTCGTCGGGTCGATCAACCAGGCTCCTTGCCCGGGGCTTTACCTGGGCGCCCGTCAGGCCAAGGTTTGGGCGGCGCAGTCCGTCAACGCCAGCGTAAGCGCATCCAGCACTGCAGACTCCAAGTTCCAGCAATGCCAGTACAGCTCGATCATCAGCACGGAAGCGGGCGCGAGATTCACCAGCCGACCCTCGGCAAGCGCCTCCTTGACCAGCAGCTCGGGCAACACTGCAGCCGCCCACCCCGCTTCCACCGCGCGCATTTGCCCTTCCGTGCTGGGCACAAAAAACTGTTGCAGCGACACACTTTTAAGGCCAAAGGCCAAAGCCACAAACTCGGCCGCCATGTCGTCTTTGCGGTTGAAGGACACAAAGGGCACATCCCGAAAGGTGTGCTGCGTAAAGCCCCTTGGCAAACTGCGCTCAAAAAAATCGGCCGACGCAACGGCTACATAGCGCATGGAACCGAGCCGCACCATGCGGCAGCCGCGCAGAGCCTGCTTCATGCTGGTGACGCAGCCCAGCACCTGCCCCGAACGCAGCCATTCCTGCGTGAAGTCCTGGTCGTCGGTGATGATTTCCAGCGGCAGGCGCTCGTGTGCCAGCGGGCTGAGTGCGGGCAGCGCCCAAGTGGCAATACTGTCTGCGTTCACGGCAATGGCGATGCGCTCTTCCTCGCGGCCCCCGCCCTGCGCGCTGGGCGCAAGCTCCTGCAGATCACGCTCAAGATCGGCCCGCAGCAAACGCATTTGCTTGGTGTGCTTGAGGAGCAGTTGACCGGAACTGGTGGGCTTGAGCGGCCGACTGCGCACGATCAACACCGAGCCGACTTGTGCCTCAAGCGCGCGCAAGCGCTGGGAAACCGCTGATTGAGTGACATGCAGGCGCTGCGCGGCACGCTCAAAGCCACCCTCTTCAACGATGGCCGCCAGGCATTCCAGGGCCACTGGGTCAAACGTACTCATGGGGTCTCCGGGATTTCATCATGCGAAATATTGAATCAGCCCACCTGATGCTCGGGCAATAACGTTAATTCTGCTTTTTATTCATGCGGGTGTCGAGCACACTGCAGCCATGAAAACCCTTGTCCTTGGCGCCGGCATTATCGGCATCAGCACCGCGTGGCATTTGCAGGAACGCGGACACGAAGTGACGGTGGTGGACCGCCAGCCCGGCCCCGCGCTGGAAACCAGCTTTGCTAACGCAGGGCAGATTTCGGTCAGCTACTGCGAGCCATGGGCCAACCGCGCCGCGCCTTGGAAGGCGCTCAAGTGGATGTTCGACAAGGAAGCGCCGCTGCTGTTTCGCCCCCAGCTCGATTGGGATCAGTGGCGCTGGGGCCTCAAGTTCCTGGCGCAGTGCAACGATGCCGCCTTTGCCCGCAACGTGCAGCAACTGGTGGCGCTAGGGGCTTACAGCCATGCCGCTTTAAAGGACATAGTGCGCAGCACCGGCATTGAGTACGAGCGGCTCGAACGCGGCATTGCCCATTTCTATTCCGACGAAAAAGCTTTCGAAGATGCCGCAGTAGCGGCTGCCTTGATGCGCAAACACGGCGTTGAGCGCAGGCTGGTATCGCGCGACGAGCTGCTGCAAATCGAACCCGCATTCAAAGCCTACGGCGAGCAGATCGTAGGCGGCACCTTTACCGCATCCGACGAAAGCGGGGACGCGCGCGCCTTCACTCAGCAGCTGGCCGACCGCTGTGCCGAACGCGGCGTGGAGTTCCTGTACGGGCACGACATCCGCGCCTTGAACCACAGCAAAAATGCTATTTATTCCGTAGCTGTATGCCCAGTGAAATCAAGCGCTGTAGGCCAAAATTACCAACTAATGCGGGCCGACGCGGTGGTCGTGGCCTGCGGCTCATACAGCGCGCCGTTGCTGCGCAGCGTGGGGGTGGACTTGCCTATTTACCCAGGCAAGGGTTACAGCGCCACCTTCCGGGTGCTGCGCCCTGAGCTGGCGCCCAGCGTGTCGCTGCTGGACGATGGACGCAAGGTTGCCATCAGCCGCCTGGGCGACCAGCTGCGCGTGGCCGGCACCATCGAACTCGGCGGTTTTGATCTGGCGCTCGATACTCCGCTGGCCAAGGCACGCTGCCATATGCTTTCGCGCCGGGTGGAGGAACTGTTTCCCGGTGCTTGCGACACCCGCACTTCTGAGGACGGCGGTGAGCCGAACTACTGGACCGGCCTGCGTCCCGCCACGCCCACCAACATTCCGTTTATTGGCCGCACGCGCGTACAAGGCCTATGGGTGAACGCCGGGCATGGCACTTTGGGCTGGACGCACGGTGCCGGCTCCGGACGCGCCCTGGCCGAGTTGATCAACGGCGAACGCCCAGCGATGGATTTTGTGTTCAGCGGCGACAAGTAAACCGCCACCATCCGACGCGCTCATCGGCTCATTGGCTCAGCGAGCTTGGCATGCGAGCAGGTGCTCTGGTCGCACAGTCCAGACCGCACCGCACCGCACCGCAGGGCGACGCTCCTCGCACATCAGGCGGCAGATAACGGCTTTGCTTTATTCAAAGGGCCCGTTCGCGTGTGCGCCACGAACCGCCATTCGACGTGGTGCAAAAAACCCAGTTCAGGACGCAGGGCCTGGCTTCTTCCCAGCCTCGCGCACTTCACGTACCAAGTGCGCATCCATCCAGCGCAGCAGGTCTCGCCACATGGCTTTTTCCTCAGCGGCCTTGGGCATTCGAAGCGCATGGGGCAGCTCAATGGTGACCACCGGCAGGCCCCGGTGCAAACCGCCGTAGTTCCCGAGCGAACCTGGATATACCCCCACCTGCTCCAGCCGCAACGCGCCCAGCTGGCGCGGGGGTGTCATAGGCCCGTCGAAGTCGAGGACACCGTAGGGCGCGTGAATGCTGACCACCAGGTTGGGACGAAACTGGTCGATCTGGTTGTTCAGAAACTGCGATTCGGGCTCGGACAACGAGGTCGGACCCGGCCAGCGGCGCGGGTCCTTTCGGGCGCGTTTCTGCCAATGCAGGGGCGCATCGTGGTCCCAGCCCGGCGTGCGGAAATTGCGGTTTAGGTCCACGCCGCGGGCGTTCGTTCGCTGCGGCTTCCTGGCCAAAAGCCCGTCCGGGTTGGCCACTGGAATAAAGCGCCAATGCACATTGCGCGGCGTTTTTGCAGCCTGCCCGATCCAGCGCATGGCCAATGCGCCAGAGGTCAGCTCGTCTCCGTGTATCGCCCCGATGACCAGTACGCGCAGCGGCTCCGCACGGTTCGACGCGTCTTCGCCGTAAATATCGCGCCAGTACAACGGCAAGCCATTGCTCGACAGCACGCCGCTTTCCTGCAGGCGTGCCGCCTCGCAGGTGGCACGGTTGATGCCCGGCAGCCGCGGCGTTAACAGCGCACATGCAGTGGGGCTCGACAGCGCGACGGACGGCAAACGCGGCTCGGCGTTGGCCGACGTCGCAAGTGCGAGGCCCATCAGCACCGCCACTGCCGCCATCGCGGCCATCACGGGCATCCGTGAGGGCAGGCCAGCCACCCAGCTTGCTTTGCCCTTTTGGCTTGCTTGGCGCACCTGCCGTGCTTGGCTGGGGCGCGCCATTCGAGGCACGCAGATCGAAACAGAAGAAAACATGCGAATCCAACAACAGTCCATCAATGCAGCACCCTGGGTGCTGCGAGAAATTGCAAAAGCGCAGCGTCGAACGCCTCCGGCGCCTCCAGCTGCGGCCAGTGGCCCACGCCACTGATGGTCTGGCGCTGCACCCCCGCCACCCGGTCTGCCCACGCATCGAGCCAGTGCGCCGGTGCGCTGCGGTCTTGCGCGCCTCCAAGCAGCAGCATCGGTGCAGCAATACCTGCCAATTGCGCCGGGCTGCGGGCAAATTCGGCCAACATTCGCAGCGCGCGCGCATAGCTCACGCGGTGAACCTGGGCCATTGCATGCTCGGCCAAACGAACGCCCTCTGGCAATGCGCCAGAACCTATTTGCTGCGGCACAAGGCGACTGGCGACAAGGTCCATCGACTCGTCATTGGCCAGCGCTTGCTCACGCGGGGCCTGCCAGCGCGCCAGCGCTTGATCGTCCAGCGCTGGCCCACCGGCACACAACAGCACATGGTCAACCCGCTGGGGAATGCGCAGGGCCAGCTCAAGCGCCAGCATGGCCCCCAGCCCGTGACCTACCAGCGCCAGGCGATCCACCTGCAACGCCTCAATCAGCAGCATGCAGCGGCGGGTGATACCCAGCAATCCACAGGGCTCCACCGGCGCACTGCGGCCATAGCCGGGCATGTCCCAAGCGACGGCACGGTACCCGGCGCTTGCCAGTGTTTCCACCTGCGGCGCAAAGCTCAGGTGGCCACCATCAACGTCGTGGAGCATCAGTACCGTGGGGCCGGAACCCAAGGTGGTGAATGTGGGAAGAGGGGACATCAATCAGCGCGCGCCGCGCATCGCGCAGCAGCCGTGGTTTGCAGGAATCAGGAACGTTGCGTCCGCCAGTCGCAGGGGCATTAAAGGACATGCACCGCCAGACAGCAGGGCGACGGTAATAATAGCTGGCTTCCTTTTCCAGGCCACCTGTGACCCTCCCTCTTCAACCCCGCCTGCCTGAATTTTCGACCTCCGAGTTTCGGGGTGCTCTGGGCATGTTCGCCACCGGCGTGACGATAGTGACCGCTCGCACTGCGCAAGGCGAGCTGGTCGGCTTGACCGCCAGCTCATTCAACTCGGTGTCGCTCGACCCGCCGCTGGTGCTGTGGAGTCTTGCAGGCGCGGCGTCGTCCATGCCCGCGTTGTCGGCCGGCTCGCACTACGCCATCAATGTTTTGGCCGCTGATCAGCAGGCGCTGGCTGAACGCTTTGCTGGCCGCGGCGCGGACCGCTGGGCCGGCGTGGCGCACACACCGGGCGTGGCCGGTGCGCCGGTACTGGCGGGAGCGGTGGCGTGCTTCGAGTGCTTTAACCGCAGCCGCTATGCCGAGGGCGATCACGTTATCTTTGTCGGTCAGGTGGAGCGCTGCAGCTTCCGGCCCGGCGCGGCCCCGCTGCTGTACCACGGCGGGCGTTTCTATACCGAACATCCTTTGTAGTGAATAAAAAATGGGGCCGCGGCCCCATTTTTTATTCCGCTTTGCGCGTGCGTTATTTGCCCATCAGCAAATTCGGCAAGAACAGGCTGATTTGCGGGATGTAGGTCACCATCACCAGGAACACCAGCAGCACGGACAACCATGGCAGAGCCGCTTTGCTCACTTGCACCAGGTTCATCCCAGTCACCCCAGACGTCACGAACAGGTTGAGTCCCACCGGCGGCGTCACCATTCCAATCTCCATGTTCACCACCATGATGATGCCCAGGTGAATAGGATCGATGCCCAGTTCCGTCGCAATCGGGAAGAAGATGGGTGCCAGGATCAAGATGATGCCGGTGGGCTCCATGAAGTTGCCGGCGATCAGCAAAATCACGTTCACCACGACCAGAAACATCCACGGCTCCATGCCCATGCCGACGATTTGTGCAGCAATCATTTGCGGAATGCGCTCGGTTGTCAGCACGTGCGCGAACAACAGCGCGTTGGCCACGATGAACATCAACATCCCGGTGGTGCGCGCAGCTTCCAAAAACACGTGCGGCAAGTCCTTGAACTTGAGGTCACGGTAAATGAACACCGCTACGCCAAGCGCGTACACCGCAGATACAGCTGCCGCTTCGGTCGGTGTGAAGATGCCGCCATAGATGCCGCCCATGATGATGACCAGCAACGCCAAGCCCCACAGCGACTCGCGCAGCGTGCGAAGCAGCTCGCCCGTGCTGGCCTTGGGTGGACGTGACGTTGTCAGCTTGCCGGCGCGATACCACACCGCCACCATCAACATCAAGCCCAGTACCAGCCCAGGAATCACACCGGCCAAGAACATGCGGCCGACCGACACTTCGGTAATAGCCGCGTACACAACCATCACGATGGACGGGGGAATCAAGATGCCCAAGGTACCGGCGTTACAGATCACGCCTGCGCCAAACGCCATGGGATAGCCGTTTTTCACCATGCCAGCGATCACGATGGAGCCGATCGCCACCACGGTGGCAGGGCTGGAGCCCGAGACCGCCGCGAACAGCATGCAGGCCAGCACCGACGCAATAGCCAAGCCACCGCGCAAGTGACCCACGGCGGCAATGGCGAAGTTCACCATGCGCCGGGCTACGCCACCCGTGGACATCAGCACACCCGCCAGCACGAAGAACGGGATCGCCATCAAGGTGTAGTGCTCGCTGGTCTCGTACATCTTGATCGTCATGCTCGCAATCGAGTCCTGCGCGAAAAAGACGATGGTAATGATGCTGGAGAGCCCCAGGCTGATGGCAATTGGCATACCGATTGCCATGCAGAAGAAAAGCAGCGAGAAAAGGACAAGCGTATTCATTACATGGGCTCCTTGGCCTTCAGGCTCATGGCCTCGGCAGCTTCATCGGCCAGTCGCAAACCATCGCTGCGTCCAGTGGCCAGGGCGTACAAAACCTGCAACAAACGCAGCGCCGTGAGCGCCATGCCAATTGGCATGACAGCGAGCACCATCCAGCGCTCGATGGGCATGTCTTCAAACTCGATGGCAACCTGCTTCATCTTCAGCACATATTCCATCGAGCCGGTAAATACAAAGCCTACATACAGCAAGCACATCAAAGTTGCCAGAACACCCACCATGCGCATTTGGCGCGAAGGCAGCAACTTGACCAGCGCATCCACGCCAATGTGCGAGCTCACGCGCACGCCGTAAGACACGCCTATGAAGATCATGATTGCGAAGAACACCCCGGTCAGCTCCAGCGCCCAGCTCAGACCGCCGTTGAACACGTAACGCAGCACCACCTGGTAGAAAGTCAGGCCGGTCATGGCCAGCAGCATGAGCGAAATGATCCACTCTTCTAGGTAATCAAAAAATTTCATAAGTAGCTCCAAAAAAAGCCCCGGACATGGCCGGGGCTGATTGCTGTGTTGTGAGCTGACCGGTTACTGGTTGGACTTCTGAGCAGCGTCGATCAGGTCTTTGCCGATCTCGGATTCAAACTTTTTCCACACCGGCAGCATCGCAGTGCGCCATGCGGCCTTTTGCTCTTTGGTCATGGACACCACTTCTGCCTTTTTGTCGGCAATGACTTTTTTGCGGAATTCCTGCGCTTCGTCGTTCGCTACCGTGTTGCCGTATGCAATGGACTCGTCCATGGCCGACTTCAGGCCCGTGCGAACGTCAGCTGGCAGGCCTTCCCACCACTTGGTGTTGGTGATGACCATGTAATCGAGCACGCCGTGGTCACTGTCCATGATGTACTTTTGCACTTCATGGAACTTCTTGCTGTAGGTGTTGGACCATGGGTTCTCGGTGCCGTCCACCACGCCGGTTTGCAGGGCCTGGTACACCTCTGCAAACGAGATTTTTTGTGGGTTTGCACCTACGGCCTTGAACTGCTCTTCCAGCACGTCAGACGCTTGAATGCGGAACTTCAGGCCCTTTGCGTCAGCAGGCGTGGTCAGCTTGGTGTTGGCCGACAGCTGCTTCATGCCGTTGTGCAAATAACCCAGACCGGTAATGCCTTTTTTGTTCATCGAGTTCAACATCGCCTGGCCTTGTGGGCTGGCCTGGAAGCGGTCCACCGCTGCGATGTCGTCGAACAGGAAAGGCAGGTCGAAAATTTGAAGCTGGGTGGTGTACTTGCCGAACTTTGCCAGGGACGGTGCAATGATTTGCACGTCCCCCAGCAGCAGTGCTTCCAGTTCCTTACCGTCGCCAAACAGTTGGCTGTTGGGGAACACTTGCACTTCAACCTTGCCCGCCATCTTCTTCTCGACCAGCTCCTTGAACTTGAGCGCAGCCTTGCCCTTTGGCGTGACATCGGCCACGACGTGGCTGTACTTGATGACGATGGGCGCCGCATGTGCCGCAAAGCCAAGCGAAAGTGCCACGCTGGCGGCAAGAAGTTTCAAGGTGAGTGTCATGGGTAATCTCCGTGTGAAAAAGCAGTAGGGCAACGATAAGTCCGCGCAAGCTGCGCAACAACTGTGGAGTTCAACAGTTTGTTACCTAGGGGAAACCCGAGCGAGCGAAGCGGTGGCGACGCCGTTTCGATGTGTCAAACACCACGCCCGGTGCGCAGCACTTTCGCTACCCACGGCTGCTGGCCAATACGGCTTGGGCCTCGCTCAACCACTGCGTACCAATGCGTGCAGACAAGCCCTCGTGCACGCTTTGAACCGCACCGCGCAAATGGCTTTTTTGTTCGTCCGATACCGGGTGAATTCGCGTGCCTCCATGCGCCCGCAAGGACGCCAGGGCATTGTCGTTTTGGGTGTCCGCAATTTGATTGCCGAAGGCCATGGCTTCGCGCATGGCCTCATCAATCAAAACCCGGTCGGCAGGAGCCAGCGCCGTCCAGAAGCGCTGGCTGGCCACCATGGCGTAACCCAAATAGCCGTGCTGCGTCAGGCTCAGGTGCGACTGAACTTCCTGCATGCTCTGCGTCCAGAAGTTGGACACCGGGTTTTCTGTGCCGTGAACCACCCCCAGCGCCAGCGCCCTGCGGGTCTCGCTAAAGGCAAGGGTCACCGGCTGGGCGTGCAGTGCCCGCATCTGCGCGGCAAGTACGCGTGACGCCTGGATGCGCATGCGCTGCCCGGCGAAATCCTTGGGCTCAAGCAAGGGCCGGTTGGCGCTCATCTGCTTGAAGCCGTTGTCCATGTATCCCAACCCCACCAGCCGCTGACGCTGCAGGCGCTCCAGCATTCGCTGGCCCAGTGCGCCTTGCGTAACCCGGCGCACGCTGGGCAGGTCCGGGAACAGGAAAGGCAGATCGAAAAGCTCGAACTCCGGAAATCCGATGCGGCCAAACTTGGAGAGCGAAGGAGCCAGAATTTCCACCGCACCAAGCTGCAAGGCTTGCATTTCATCGTGGTCGCCGTAGAGCTGGCCCTCCGGGTAAACCGCGGCGTTAATGCGGCCACCAGAGCGCTGCTCCACCAGCGCGCGAAAGCGCTGCGCCGCCAGCCCCTTGGGCGTGTCTTCGGCCACCACGTGCGAGAACCGAATGGTGAAGGCCGGTGCGTCGGCCCTGGCGCTGCGCGCGACCGCTGCGCCCATGGTCAGCGCCCCGCCGGCAAGCAATATGCGGCGGCGTTTTAACAATGCAGGCGGGCTGTTTTCAGGCATGCTCGCTATGCTAAAGGGCGCCGCGCGCCAGCGCACTCCCATGAAACCCGCACGCCCCCCCCCGCTCGACTTTGCCTTGCTGCAGCAAACGCCGCCCCGCCAGCCGCTGCGCAGTTGGCGCACGCTGTGGTGGTTGCTTGGCTTGCTGCTGTTGGTCGTCGCGTCCGTGGTGGCGCTGGTGTTGTACCTGAACGCTTTCGAGCGCGACGAAGAGGAGCGACGGCGCGTCTCCGACGGTCAGTGGCTGGAGCAAAGCCTGCGCTTTCATTTTGTGCGGCTGGAAGAAGACCTGCGCGTACTGGCGCGCCAGACGCTGCGCGACGGCGACGCCCCGGCGGCAACGTTGCCACCCGCGCAAGGCGGCCTGTTGTGGAGCCAGCCCGGTGCCGTGATCTGGCATGGCTGGCAACCGCGAGAAGACGCTTCGGCCGGCTCAAACTCAAACGCACGCGCAGGCGCGAGCCCATCCACCACAGGGCCCAGTCAACTTCAGCAAGCGCGGGCGGCCAATCCGTGGAACGAAGAAGGACTCGCCAGCATGTTGCGCATCTCCGTGGGGCTGCACCGATCGAGCTATGCCGGACCGCTGCGCGACGCACAAGGAGCCGTTACCGACACGGTGTGGCTAGCAGTTCCGTATTTTGAGCGCGGTGAATTTCTAGGCAACTACCTTGCTGCGTTGTCCATGAAAGCGGCCGTCGATGGCTTGGTGCCTGCGTGGTTTCACCAGACGCATGAAGTGCGACTGGCCGACGACCCCGCCGGGCTCAGCACCTCAGAGCCGGCCCGCGGGCAGCCGCCCTACCTAGCCGCGATGAACCTGCCCGGAATCGACATGTTCATGGAGGTAGCGCCCCTGCGTGCGCAGCCGGCCACGGTTCCGCGCATTTTTCTGCTGGTGGCTTTGGTGTTTTTGACCGGCATGGTGGTAAGCCTGTTTGCGCTCCGGCGGGACATCGCCAAACGCCAGCGCGTTCAGGCGCTGCTGCAGGCGCAAATGGTGCTGCGCACCGCCATGGAAGACTCGGTAACCATTGGCATGCGGGCTTGGGCGCAAAGCGGCGAAATCCTGTATGTGAACGAAGCCTTTTGCCGCATGGTCGGCTACAGCGCGCATGAACTGATCGGACGAAAAGCACCCATGCCTTATTGGCCCGCCAACCGAGCCGACGAGATCAACGTTCTGCACCGCGACATCATCGCCCAAGGCACTGGCGGCGAGGGGATCGAGGTGCAGTTCGAACACCGGGATGGCCACTTGGTGGACGTGCTGATCCACGAAGCGCCCCTGACCTCGCCGCAAGGCGAGCGCGTAGGCTGGATGAGCTCCGTCATGGACATCAGCGAGAAAAAACGCGCCGAACGGCTTGCGCTTCAGCAGCAAGAACGCCTGGAAGCCTCGGGCCGCTTGGTGGCCGTGGGTGAGGCCGCCTCCACGCTGGCCCACGAGCTGAATCAGCCGCTGGGGGCTTTAAGCAGCTTCGCTCACGGCTTGCTCAACCGGTTGGAGCGAGGCAGCATTTCTTCAGAAGAAATCGAACGCGTAGTGCAGCGCATGGCAGGCTTGTCCGACAAAGCGGGCGGAATTATTCAACGCGTCAATGCTTTTGCCCGCCGGCGCGAGCTGGTGCTTGCCCCCGTGGAAATGCAGCGCTTTGTGCAGCGCTGCATTGCAGCGCACCCTCGCGCTTCTAGCGCCGATGTGGCCTGGGCAGAAGGCCACGACAGCGTCTGGATCCAGGCAGACGAATTGCTGCTGGAACATGTGGTGAACAACCTGCTGAGCAACGCGCTCGATTGGGCGCGCCAGGGCGGCGGCGCAGCGCGGGTGCAAGCCTGCATTTTTATAGACGACACAACACAAATGGCGTGCCTGGCGGTGGGCGACAACGGGCCCGGCGTGGCCCCGGACGCGCGCGAACACATCTTCAACGCGTTCTACAGCACGCACGAGGGCGGCATGGGCATGGGCCTGGCCATTTGCCGCTCTATCGTCGAGGCGCACCACGGGCGCATCGAGGTGGGCACCGACGAGCAATTGGGCGGCGCGTGCTTTACCGCTTGCATTCCTTTGACCACCCATGCGCGCCAAATTTGGAGAACCGCACCATGATGAACCGCGTAGCCATTCATATCGTGGACGACGACGCTGATGTTCGTGAAGGCCTGGCCTGGCTGTTCGATTCGCGCGGATACCACGCGGCCACCTGGCCGAGCGGCGATACCTTTCTGACCGCCCTGGCGCTCCTTGCGCCCGATTGGGGCCATGCGGTGGTATTGATGGATATTCGAATGGAGCCGCTTTCGGGCCTGGCCACTTTCGAGCGCATGCAGCAGCTCGGATGCCAGTGGCCGGTGCTGTTCCTGACCGGACATGGCGATGTCAGCATGGCGGTGGCCGCCGTCAAAAACGGCGCGTGGGACTTTCTGGAAAAACCGTTTCAGGACAACCTGCTGGTGGACCGCGTGGAGCAAGCCCTGGCCGCCGCCCGCGCGCAGCACTCTGCACAAGAGCACACCCAGCGCCTGCGCGGGGCGCTGGGCAGCTTGAGCCACCGCGAACGCCAGGTGCTGGCCGAACTGATTCAGGGGCATTACAACAAGACCATTGCCGACCACTTGGGCATCACCCAACGCACGGTGGAGTTTCACCGCGCCAATATTTTTACCAAGCTGGGGGTGCAGTCGGCCATTGAACTGGCGCACCAACTAGGCAGGCTAGAGGGAGCGCCAGCGGGTGCAACCGAGCTGCCTGCGCCACCGGTTGGCGGCTCGTAAACGCAGAGCGGGGCCGCCTTTTCAGGGCGCTGAAAAACCCGCCGTTGGCGGCAAGAGCTCGCGCAAATTTTGACAAGCGCGCTAAGAATGGAAAAATAGGCCCCTGCTGCGCCGGCATTGGGCGATGGTGACGGGCCCTGTGCGGGCCTGATCGTCGCCAACGTCCTGCACCAAAACGCCCCTCGTTTCAAGCTCCGTGCGCGCATTGCGCATGCGGCTTTGCGGGGCACCTGCGTGGAGTGCGCGTTTTTAAGACCGCACCTCTCGCCAGCGCTGCCAGGCCCTAGCTAGGCCATAGCCGGCTTGCGGCTGCGCCTGTTTCTTTTCAACCCCCTTGCGGTGCCACGCGCCGCATTCTCGAATTGGAGTTCCATGATCGGGCTGAAATTTTTGCCTTCTCTTCTCACTGCTGTGGCCTTGCTCGGCGCAGGCAGCGCCGCCATTGCGCGCGACATGGTGGCCATTGACCGGCCCGAGGTCAACATGCGCTCCGGCGCGGGCACGCAGCACGAGGCCATGTGGGTGCTCAGCCGTGGCTACCCGCTGGAGGTGCTCAAGCGCAAAGGCAAGTGGCTGCACGTAAGGGATTTTGAAAATGACAAAGGCTGGGTCTACAAATCGCTCACCAGCACGCGCAAGCCTTACCACGTGGTGAAGGTCAACAACCTCCATATTCGCGGCGAGCCCAGCATGCGCGGACGCATCGTAAGCACCGCCGTGAAAGGCGAAATCCTGACCACCAAGGGCCGCAAGGGCAACTGGGTGAAGGTCGAGCAAGAGGGCGGCAAGATCGGCTGGGTCGTGCGCAGGCTCGTGTGGGGCTGGTAACACTGGTACCGCCTGCGGGGCGAACAGACCTGGTAGGCCTGACTTGGTCGGCGTGGCAGACCCGATAGCCGTGTTGGCTCTGCAAATGGCCCGCGGGCGATGAGCATTTCACTGCGAATCGAAAGCCTGAATGTTGGGCGGGCCCGCCCTATTCGCATCGGCGGGCGCACCGTGCTCACCGGCATTTGCAAGGTCTCCGTCACAGGCCCGGTAGCGCTCGCGCGGCTGGGCTTGGCGGGCGACGAACAAGCCGACCTGAGCATTCACGGCGGCCTGGACAAAGCGGTCTACGCCTACCCCGCCGAGCATTACCCCTTTTGGCATGGCGAGCGGCGCGAACGCGGCGTCAGCCTGTTTGATGAAACCCTACCGCCCGGCTTCATGGGCGAGAACCTGACCGTACGCGGCATTTTGGAGCACGAGGTGTACGTGGGCGACCGCCTGCATTTCCCCAATTGCGTGCTGCGCGTGGCCGCGCCGCGCGAGCCCTGCTACAAATTGAATGTGGTGATGGGCTTTGCGCAGACCGGGCACAGCATGGCGCTGGCGGGGTGCTGCGGCTACTACTTGTCGGTGGTGGAGACGGGAAGCCTGGCTGCGGGCCAGGAAGGGCGGCTGGAGCCGGGGCAGCGCGGCCTGAGCATTGCGGCGGCCTTCGCCGGCAAGTTTGCCAAACACACGCGCTAAGCGCCGCGCTGACTTACCACCACACGGAACGCTACATTATTTATAGCTTCTGGCGCTTATGCAGCAAGCGCCAGAAGCCCATTTAACCTAGAATTTCAACAGGGGCCGCCTGTGGTGCATTCGTGCGCATGTGTGGAGGGCGGGCGCTCTGCGCAGTGCGCTTGTCCATGGGCCAGTCCATCCGTCTGCTTGCCCATGCGCAGCATGGCCCTATGTGCGGCACGCCCCGCGGAACCGTGCCCCGCGCACTGTCGACACTCAGTGCGGGACGTATGTACTCAGCGCGCGGTGTCGGGCAGTTCTATCTTTACTTCCAGCACTTCCAGGTTGTCCTGGCGCTCAAGGTTCACTTTGAGGTCATCCGGGTTGATCTTGAAGTACTTGGAAATTACCGCCACCAACTCGCGCTGCAGCGCTGGCAAATAGTCAGGCTCGGCGACGTTGCGGCCGCTGCGCTCGTGCGCCAGGATGATCTGCAGGCGCTCTTTGGCGACGCTGGCAGTCTTCTTCTTTTCGCCCAGCAGGAAAGAGAAAAAAGACGTCATGCTTATTTGCTCCCAAAAAGGCGCTTGAAAAGGCTAGGCTTTTCAGCTTCGATGAAGCGCAGGGGTTTTTCTTCGCCCAGGAAGCGGGCAATCACGTCCTGGTAAGCCTCGGACACATCCGTGCCCTTGTTGTGAATGGCCGGCAAGCCTTGGTTGGACGCCTGCAGCACCACTTCAGATTCCGGAATCACGCCAATCAGCTTGATGCGCAGGATGTCCTGAATATCTTCCAGGCTGAGCATTTGCCCATCCTGCACGCGCGTCGGGTTGTAGCGGGTGATCAGCAGGTGCTCTTTGATCGGGTCGCCGCCCTCCACTGCGCGCTTGGTCTTGCTGCTGAGCATGCCCAAAATGCGGTCTGAATCGCGCACCGAAGACACCTCGGGGTTGGTCACCAGCAGCGCCTCGTCGGCAAAGTGCATCGCCATCAGCGCGCCACTCTCGATGCCGGCGGGCGAGTCGCACACGATGTATTCGAAACCCATCTCGCCGAGGTCTTTCAGGATTTTTTCAACGCCGTCATAGGTCAGCGCGTCTTTGTCGCGCGTCTGGCTGGCGGCCAGCACAAACAGGTTGTCGCACTGCTTGTCTTTGATGAGCGCCTGGTTCAGGTTGGCTTCGCCCTGAATCACGTTGATCAAGTCATACACCACGCGCCGCTCGCAGCCCATGATGAGGTCGAGGTTGCGCAGGCCGACGTCAAAGTCGATCACGGCGGTCTTGTGGCCGCGCAAAGCGAGGCCGGAGGCAAAGCTGGCGCTGGTGGTGGTCTTGCCCACGCCACCCTTGCCGGAAGTCACGACGACGATTTTGGCCATGTGTTGCTGGTTTTCAGAAAGTTAAAAAGGGGAACGCTGCCGGCCGGTCAGGACAGCGACTCAATGATGATTTTTTCGCCGTCCAGCCGCACCTGCGCCGGTTTGCCGCGCACCTCGGCGGGCAGCTCGGTTTCGGTGGTGCGGTAGATGCCGGCGATCGACACCAACTGCGGCTCCAGGCAGGTGGTGAAGATGCGGGCGTCCGTATTGCCCCGCGCGCCCGCAATGGCGCGGCCGCGCAGCGGAGCGTAGACGTGGATGTTGCCGTCGGCAATCACCTCCGCGCCAAAGCTGACCACGGCCAGCACCACCAAATCGGCACCGCGTGCATACACCTGCTGACCCGATCGCAGTGGTTTGTCGATCACAACGGTGGGCAAACTACCGTTTGCGGCCTGCGTCGCGCCGTGCGCCTCTGGGGCCGCGCCACCCTTAGCAATGGCGATCGGCTGTGGGCTCCGCTGCGAAGCGCGGCGCTCTTCAAACTCCACAGCGCCGGTGCTTGAACCGTTCGCGCCCGGGGCTGCTGCCACGCGTACCCGCATGGGCGGCGCGTCGGGCGCCGCGGCAAGGCCGGCTTGAGCCGCGGCCGCCATTTGCGCCGCTGAGCCTCCGCGCACGGCCAGCGGCAGCGTGGCATGCGCGCGCAACGCGGCGCATAGCGCCGCAAAATCCAGCGGCTCATCCTGCTCGCGCAGGACCGAAAGGTCGATCAGTACGGCGTCATTGTCAAAAAATTCGGCGTCGTCTTGCAGGCGCTCGGCCAGCTCTTGCGCCAGCAGCGCCGGGTCTGCCGCGTGCAGCACTACAGCCACCACTGGCAGCGATGCGCTTCTGAATTCGATTCGGGTGCGGGCCGTGCCCGCCATATCTGCAGCCATAAATTTCCAAAACGCGCCGCTATAACCTGCGACTTCGCACACCACCGGGTGCGGTCTGCAACCCGTCGAAATGGGGCCGCCAGCGCGCGAAAAGGCCCGAGTGTACTTGTCGCCCCTGCAGCATTGGTGCCAGTGGCGGCGCTTTGTCGCGCTTCACCGCCCCGCGGCCGGCAGGCTCAGAGCCTGTTCACGATCTCGCAGGGGTCGCGTTGGAGCGCAATCGGGATGAATGGATGAATGGATGATTCGGCTGCGCCGCATGGGCCCGTGCCCATGCAAGCAGCCGGATCGTTCAATCGCCCGATTTCGCTCCAACCCTTCGGGCAGTGGTGATTGCGGGCAGTCTGCGGCGTTGCGGTGCTTGCCCGTAGCCGAGCTACGACCCGCAGACCGCACATCAAATACCGCGCGCCTAGCATCCCTTTCCGCAATCACCACTGCGCGAATCCTGGGAGATCGTAAACAGGCTCTTAGGCCCCGGGTTCCTGCTTGTCGCTGGCTTGCGGCGGCTTTGTGGGCGCTTGGCGCTGGTACTTCGGCAGGGCCGCGCTGCAATGAAAGCAATACAGCGCCTCGGGCACATGCCCCTCGGTCAGGCATTCGTGGCAGGTGCGGGTGGTGGGAATGCGTGCCGTGCTGCGTATTTGCGAGGCCATCTCTGCCGTGACGATGCCCGTGGGTACGGCCAGCGTGCCCCAGCCGAGCAGCATCATGACCGACGAAATCAACCGCCCCAGCTCGGTGCGCGGGGCAATGTCGCCAAAGCCCACAGTGGTCATGGTGGTGATGGCCCAGTACACCGAGGTGGGAATGCTGGTAAAGCCGTTTTCCGGCCCTTCAACCACATACATCAGCGTGCCCATGATCAGCACGATCATCATCACGCCAATGATGAAAACGGTAATTTTTCGGCGGCTGCTGCGCAGTGCATGGGCTAGGCTGCGGTATTCGGCCACGTAAGCGGACAGCTTGAGCACCCGAAACACCCGCAGCAGGCGCAGCACCCGCACGTCCACCAGCGTGTGCGCCTCGGGCACCAGCAGGGCAATGTAGGTAGGCAGCAGCGCCAGCAGGTCGATCACGCCGAAAAAGCTGGTGGCATAACGCCAGGGGCGCTGCACCGTCGCCAGGCGGGCAAGATATTCCAGCGTGAACAAGGCGGTGAACCCCCATTCCAGCCACTGCAGCGGGCCGTGCATGCGGGCACGAATAGCGGGCACGCTATCGGCCGTTACCGCCGCAATGCTGGCCAGAATGCAGGCGATCAGCCCCAAGTCGAACCAGCGCCCGGCGCGGGTATCGGCCTCGAAAATGATGGTGTAGAGCCGCAAGCGCAAGCCGCTCAGGGCGGCGGCGGTTTCGGGGTGGACGTTCTGCATGGCGAATTTGTGGGCCCAAGCGGCGGCGCGCGGCTGTCCACTGTAGAACATGCGGAGGGCACCAGCGCCCAGATAATCGCGCCGCCTCTTTTCGCTTCGAAGTTCGCGAAGCCTTACCCACTTCTGGCGTATAGATCGAACTTTGCTCGAACTTCGCTCGCACGCAACTCGCAGGTGCTTTGCAACGGCTTGGGAAGGTTTGGCAGATGCCCAGCAAATGCACGCCAGCCTCCTAGCGAATGCCTAGCGAGTGCCTAGCAAGCTCCTAGGGAAACTCTGCAAAACCCCTGCACCAGTGCCAACCATCTCCCAGTGTGAAGCGTTAAAACTCACATGAAGCAACTAAGCCTCGCCAGTGCATCCTCCAGTGGTTTTGAACTCGTCGCCAAACGCACAAGAAAGCGCG
>JBBSUJ010000008.1:0-61751 GCA_038235025.1 Burkholderiales bacterium | reverse complement strand
TGGAGACCATGCGAGAAGCCTACGAATCGCTCGCCAGTAATGGCGGGCGTGGATTGAAACAGCGATGCGCAAATACGTGCACACCAATCCCGTTACGAATCTCTCGCCAGTAATGGCGGGCGTGGATTGAAACGAGGTAGCCCTTTGGATTGCTCAAAACACTATCGAGAATCGCTCGCCAGTAATGGCGGGCGTGGATTGAAACATCGAGACGGCGCGGACGATTGAGCATGACCCAAGAATCGCTCGCCAGTAATGGCGGGCGTGGATTGAAACTGGAGGGACAGCAGCGTGCACAGTGGTTGCAAACGGAATCGCTCGCCGGTAATGGCGGGCGTGGATTGAAACCACCATCGTTGCAGGGAAGCGCTCCCAGTCAAAGCGAATCGCTCGCCAGTAATGGCGGGCGTGGATTGAAACTTGAGCGCCTGGGCGGGGAGCCAACAAACATCCTGAATCGCTCGCCAGTAATGGCGGGCGTGGATTGAAACAACGCTGCAGCCGGCTAGGGGACCAATGGCAAGGAATCGCTCGCCAGTAATGGCGGGCGTGGATTGAAACTATCCGGACCCCGCCTGCGGCGAGAACGTCCAGGGAATCGCTCGCCAGTAATGGCGGGCGTGGATTGAAACGGTTGAGCCACCACAATCTGATGCCTACATCTCGAATCGCTCGCCAGTAATGGCGGGCGTGGATTGAAACTTCCAGAGCCTTGTCGATCTGGCTGGCCATATAGCGAATCGCTCGCCAGTAATGGCGGGCGTGGATTGAAACGCGCATGTCTGAGCCAGATAGGGGCGGGCGCTGCTGAATCGCTCGCCAGTAATGGCGGGCGTGGATTGAAACTGACTATGCCCCGTATCGCTGGGGTTGTTTGTTACGAATCGCTCGCCAGTAATGGCGGGCGTGGATTGAAACAGCGAGGTCGCCTGTTGCAGCCGGTGCGGTGCATGGAATCGCTCGCCAGTAATGGCGGGCGTGGATTGAAACTCTTGGTCGTAGCCATTCTCAGCCACATCACCTTGAATCGCTCGCCAGTAATGGCGGGCGTGGATTGAAACAGGCTGTCGATTGCCAAGAGGCCGCCTGCGGTGAATCGCTCGCCAGTAATGGCGGGCGTGGATTGAAACTTTGGGTTGTTCATGGGACCCCCCCCGCGTGGGGAATCGCTCGCCAGTAATGGCGGGCGTGGATTGAAACTCGAAAACAGCTTTACGCTCACCGCCGAATCTAGAATCGCTCGCCAGTAATGGCGGGCGTGGATTGAAACAATGTCTCAGGAAGGTTTGCAAGGTCTACAGAAGGGAATCGCTCGCCAGTAATGGCGGGCGTGGATTGAAACATCTTTGCAATGCGCTTATCGTCGTATGCAGCCCAGAATCGCTCGCCAGTAATGGCGGGCGTGGATTGAAGATTCCTTGGCTCCGCGTCATAGCGGGTCCTTTTACAGACTTCACTCATCCGAAGTAACAGGCGAGTAACGAAGAGCAGAAATAGCGCCGTGAATGTCGCCGATGGCGAAGTCGTGACGGGTCTAGTTCGCTAAAACAAGTGCCATCCGTTGCGTCAGGAACGGCGTCACTGCCGCGTGGGCTGTCGATTTCCGTCTGATCTAGGGATGTGCAGGACACGCCCTTAGCGTTCCAGCTGCTTTTGCGCCGCTCGCCTACAGACCTCGCGAGAGCCTGCCGCCTAGCATGACAAACGCGCACTGCGCCCGACACACCGCAAAAGGAACGCCCCATGACTGACATCGATACCCCCACCCAGGAACTCCCTGACGACCAGCCCACCCAGCGCAGCGTCAACACCACGGTGCCAGTGGACAAAGCGCAAAAGGATGTTCGCCAGCCAGGCGACGCCGTCCGGAAACCCGGCGACGGCGACGACATCCCGCGATTGCCCCACGAGCGCGACCAGTCCGTGGGAATGACGGACGGCAACCCCAGCGCCCAGGTGCAGCAAGCGTTCAGGGATTTAGAGCGCGGTTTGATCGATACCGACGAGGGCAAAAGGGCGCACAGCGTGGGCAAGCCGGTAACGCCGAATGAACCTGCGCTGCCGGGTACGCCGGGGCCGATAGAGCCAGACCACAAGTGATGCACGCGGAGGGTGCGACCAATAAAGGCTGGCTGGAGACCATGCGAGAAGCCTAGAGCCAGACCACAAGTGATGCACGCGGAGGGTGCGACGGCCACTGAACCTTATTTAATAGCTAGAAAGCCAGCATCCGTAAGCGCTAGAGGCTTTTTTCACTGATATTTTTACCCTCCAAGAGTCAGCGCGGCCACGCAAGTGTTCCGCGCTTTTTTTGGTTATTTGCGCAGGGTCGCTTGCAGCGTGATTTCAGGCACCGCGTGCAGGGCCTTGGACAGTGGGCAGTGCGCTTTAGCACCGTCGGCTAGCTTCTGAAAGGTAGCTTCATCCAGGCCAGGAACCTTGGCGTTTAGCGTCAGCGCAATGCGGTCAATCTGGAACCCTTCGCCCTGCTTTACCAACCGCACTTTGGCCTGGGTGTCGAGCGATTCCACCTGAAAGCCGGCATCGGCGGTAGAGAAGGAGAACGCCATCGAAAAGCAGGCCGCATGCGCCGCACCCAATATTTCTTCCGGGTTGGTGCCGGAGCGGTCATCTTCAAAGCGGCTGCCAAAGCCGTAGGGGTGCTTGTTCAATGCGCCGGTTTCGGTGCTGATTTGCCCTTGGCCTGACTTGCCGCCACCTTCCCAATGCACGTTGGCTGTTTTCTCGGTCATGGTTTTTTCTCCAATCAAATTCAAAAGTCCATCAAAGCATGGGCACAACACCGTGTTCGTCGGACAGTGGCTTGCGCGGCAGGTGCTTGACGCCTCAAGCTTCGTACGCCAGTGCGTGCATGAGACCCCACCCAACGCTACCCAGCGCTACCCAGCGCTACCCAGCGCTACGCAGCGCCACCCAGCGCGGCGGTTGCGGTGTTGTTGTCTTTCCTTGGTGCATTGCCGGTGCGCAGCTGCATGCAGAGACTCATGTTTGGGCCGCATGACTTTTTTGCCGCTGGCAGTCTTTGTGCCTTTGACGATGTCGTCGCTGGCGATTTATTTTCGGATAGCGGTGGCGCCGAGATAGCGATTCGATGGCCTTGACGCTGACGGCTGCACGCAGGCGAGCAGCTTCGCGTGTCAGAACGCCGTGGGGCGCGCAGGGATCGTGAGCGGCTGGCTGCGCCGGCACGCATCTGACAGTCCCACCAGACAAGTGCCCACACACAGTCGGTCTTGCGCGCCTCAACAATAAGATTCGCCGACGCGCAGCGCTCGCTGAGCGCACCGGCAGTGTTCACAAAGGAGAAAACGCATGCCCGGAAATTCTGACCACTCCCGTGATGCCGACGCAGGCGCCAAACCCGGAAGCGCCCAGCGCCCGCGCGCCCCAGCCGCTAAGGCCCCGCGCGGGCTCCACGGCCTCGACCCGTCCGAGTTTGGCGAATACGGCATGCATTCGCAAAGCTCCGTTGATGCCGTACGGGACGGTAAGCGCCCCACGGCCGATCAAACAACCGGTGTGGACCCTGAGCGGATGCAAAGCGCTGCGCCGGGCAATGCCCAGGAAAGCTCGACGATCGGAATCCTCAAGGACGGAAGTTACGGTAGCAGTGACCACGGCGCGGAAAGCGACCATCAAAGTTTTGACGCCGAGTACCGCATTCGCGAAGAGCGCAATCAGCGCCCACGCAGTCTTCCCACCGGGCTTTCCGCTACGTCTGACGATGCTCCGGCCAGCGACACGCCTGGCACGGGTGGTGGAACTGGCAACGACTGAACTTGGTGGCCTTTGGGGCTAGTGCACGACGCGTATGCCCACACGCTCATTGCCGCTGCTACACTCGCGACCGCAGGAGAGTGCACGCGAAGAAACCCGTTTTCAAGCGTGCCACCGAAGGCGCAAACTCCCATGAACGCTCAGGTCCCGTACTGCAAAAAGTGAAACGCTCAAGCGTTTCAAACGCCGTCTGGAGAGTCGCCACCCGTGGCGCGCCGAAGGAGCAAAGCTCGCTGCACAGCGCGCTGAATCTCTCAGGTACCGAGGACAGGGGGAGCGGCACACCGACCACTTTTGTGGGGTCGGTGTCTACCGTTCTCTTGGAGTCTTCTCATGCGAGTCATTGTTTTGGGCGCCGGCCTGCTTGGCGTCACTTCGGCTTATTTCTTGCGCCAGCAGGGTCACGACGTTACGGTAATTGACCGGCAAGCCACTGCCGGAGCCGAAACCAGCTTTGCCAATGGCGGGCAAATTTCCGTCAGTCACGCAGAGCCTTGGGCCAACCCGGGCGCGCCGCTCAAGTTGCTGCAATGGCTAGGCCGCGAAGATGCGCCGTTGTTGTTTCGTCTGCGCGCCGACATGCGCCAATGGATGTGGGGCCTGCAGTTTTTGCGTGAATGCACGCCAGCGCGCACCCGCCACAACATTCAGCACATCGTGCGCTTGGGCACTTACAGCCGCGATACCTTGCAAGCCTTGCGTGATGAGCTGGGGCTCGACTACAGCCAGCGCAAGCAAGGCATCCTGCATTTCTACACCAGCCAAAAAGAGTTTGATGCCGCTGATGCACCGGCCAAGCAAATGCGCGATCTCGGCTGCGAGCGCCACGTCATCTCGGCTGATGAAGCGGTGCGGCTTGAGCCCGCACTGCGCCACATTCGCCCGCAACTGGCTGGTGCCACCTACACCGCCGAAGACGAATCAGGCGATGCCAATCAGTTCGCTTGCGCGCTGGCCGCGCGCTGCGCCGCAGATGGTGTGGAGTTCCGCATGGGCCACCACATTACCGCGCTGCGCCAAGCGGGCGGCCGTATCGACCATGTGGAAGTGACCGACGACGAGGGCCGCTACCGGCGCATCACGGGCGACGCTTATGTGCTGGCGCTGGGCAGCTTCTCGCCCATGTTGGTCAAGCCGCTCGGGCTGAATTTGACGATCTACCCAGCCAAAGGCTACTCGGTCACCATGCCCGTGAAAGACGCCAGCATGGCGCACCAGGTGTCGCTTACCGACGATGAATTCAAACTGGTTTTCTCGCGCTACACCTCTGAGCAGGGTGATCGTTTGCGCATTGCCGGCACCGCCGAATTCAACGGCTACGACCGGGACTTAAACCCGGTGCGCTGCCAAGCCATCGTCCGCCGCGTGGAAGAACTTTTCCCGGGAGCGGGCGATGCGACGCAAGCCCAGTTCTGGAGCGGCCTGCGCCCGGCCACGCCGTCTAACCTGCCACTGATTGGCCAATCGCGCGTGCAAAACCTGTTTATGAACACCGGCCACGGCACGCTGGGCTGGACGCATGCCTGCGGCTCGGGCAAAAGCCTGGCGCGCATTGTCAGCGGGTTGGAGCCGGAGGTGGATTTCGCCTTTGTCGGTCAGGCCTCAGAGCGCGTGACAAGTGTGACGTCCGCCCCGGTCGCTCGATAACGCGTTTTGCTATAAAAAAAATAGCGTCTAGCGCTTGCTGGATAATTGCTAGACGCTCATTTGGCAAAAAATTTTGAGGCTGATTGTGGCCCCGCCGCTGGCCCACGCGTTTCGGAAGTCCGGCAGCACGGCCGCTTAGCGCAAAGCGCTCAACTGGCAAACAGCTTGCTCGCCGTCTCTGCCACTAACCTGCCTTGGTGCCTTGCACCTTCCAGCTCGATCTCGCTGGGCTGACGCTCGCCCTTGCCGCCCGCAATCGTCGTTGCGCCGTAGGGGCTGCCGCCCACGATCTCATCCATCGTCATCTGGCCTTGGTGGCTGTACGGCAGGCCGACGACGACCATGCCAAAGTGCATCAAGTTGGTGATGATGGAAAACAGCGTCACCTCCTGCCCGCCGTGCTGCGATGCGGTCGAGGTGAAGGCTCCGCCCACTTTCCCGTTCAATGCGCCTCGCGCCCAGAGCCCGCCTGCTTGATCCAGGAAAGCCGCCATTTGCGATGGCATGCGGCCAAAGCGGGTGGGTGCGCCGATGATGATGGCGTCGTAGTGCTCGAGCTCGCCAATGCTGGCAATCGGTGCCGACTGATCAAGCTTGAAGTGGGCTGCCTTGGCAGCGTCTTCGGGCGCGGTTTCCGGCACTCGCTTGATGTCGACAGTGGCCCCGGTAGCGCGAGCGCCTTCGGCGACGGCATCTGCCATGGTCTCAATGTGACCGTAGCTGGAGTAGTAGAGAACAAGAACTTTGGACATGGGTGCTTTCGTGTGTCAGGTGAACAGAGGAGGCGCAGTGGTGCGAAGGGCGAAGCGCCTTTACGCGTGCAGCAAGCTTGCGAAATGCCGAGTGTGATGCCGCTCGTGGGCAACCAGCGCACGGAAAAACTACAAAAAGCAAAACGTACGATTCAACGTATTTGGTGATGCCTTGAACTGCATGCGGGAAAATTTGCTGGAAACAAGGCGCTTTCCGGCACGCGGCCCGCCCGTTGCGTAGCTCCGCCTTGGTTGGCTCCATCGCGACTGGCAACGTCGAATTTTTTTGCCCCACTGCAACGAGCGAAGTCATCGAAAGCCACTTTTTTCTGACAGTAGGGGTCGAGCCGCCACCGACCGCGCACCTAGCGTGGTGGCCCGCTTTCGCCATCTGGTTCACGGGCTTTTGCCGCGCCCAAGGCCGTGGCAAGTCTCGCGCGCAAATGATGTGACGCGCTCAATCCGCTCAGCCCATGGTGGCGAGCCTCCATTCGTTGGGGATGGTTCGCGTTTGGCGATGCCTTCACAACTGCGTCTGGCCCCAACACGTGTTCAGCGGCGTTTTCGGCTTTTACCTACGCACAAGGTGTAGAAAGCGCGGGCTTGCCGCACTCAACCCGCTTGTTGCGAAGGCCGCGAAGCCCAAATAGTTCGTTACTTTTGTTGACAAGACGTGCGTGCGTATTACCTAATGCAGCGGTAGGTTTTAATAAACCCAGCGCATCTGCCGACTCTCTCTGCGAGCCGCTAAAACCTTATGGTTGGTCCTGCGCCCCCATTTACACAAGGTTGTTGAAATTGAAACAAGTCACCTACCAAGCCGCTCCATCTAGGAACCAACCATCCCAGTCGGAGCGCAGCGGATTTTTTGCCGCACATGGCGTGTGGGCTCCTGGCGTCAGGCTCATGCGGCGCATTCGTTTCACCACCAAAGCACTGGTGATTTCGCTGCTGTTCTTGGTCCCCATGGGTTGGATGACGTGGTTGGTGATCTCTACGCAGCAGGCAAACATTAACTTCTCGCGCAGTGAAATCGCAGGCGCGCAGTACATACGCCCTCTTTTTCCGCTGCTCAATGCAGCGCAGCAAATGCGACTCGCTGCCGTGAACATGGCGCCAGGTGCACCGTCCGCCGAGATGAGTGACGCACGGGCCTCGTACGACAAGGCATGGGCAATGGTCACTGCCAACAATGCGCAGTGGGGCTCGGTGCTCAAGCTCGGAGATGCGCCATCGGCTGTGGGCCAGGCGTTGACGACCGCTGTGCAGGCGACCGGCAGCGCAGACGCGCGCTTTGCTGCGCACACCGCGCATGTGGTGGCCATCCAGTCGTTGATCGAAGCGGCGGTAGACAATTCCAACCTCAGTCTCGACCCTGACATCGATTCGTTCTATGTCATGGAAACGACGGTGATGCGCATGCCTGAAGTGCTGGAACTTTCGGCGCAGATGCGAGGCATGGGTGTTCAGTTTTTGAAGGCTGGCACCAAGACGGCGGCTCAAGGCATGGCCCTTCAAAGCGCAGTGCCTGTCGTCTATGCGCAATTCAAGGCGATGGAAAAATCGCTCGCCAAGGTGCAAAAGGCCAATCCAGAGGCTTACGGCAAGCTGTCTGCTGAAACGATGATGTCGTCCTCGGATGCCTATTTCAAGATGGCGCAAACCAATTTTGTCAGCAACGATGCGACCGTCTCAGGAGACGCCGCCACCTACCTCGCCGCTGCAAATAGCGCAGTAGACGAACAGTTTCGGTTTGCAGCGGTTGCACTGGACGTGCTGGATGGCCTGCTTCAGATTCGCGTGCAGGCCATGGAGCGTGAGCGCAACACGGGCTTGGCCGTGTTGGCGCTGTTTTTGTTGCTGGCCGCGTATGCGTTTTACAGCTTTATGCTGGTGACGCGCGGCGGCTTGCAAGCTATCAGCCACCACCTGGCCCTGCTTACGCAGCGCGACTTGCGAACCGAGCCGCCGCCGCCGTGGGGACATGACGAGCCTGCCGACGTTATCCACGACCTGCGCAAAACGTATTTTTCATTGCGCGGCTTGGTTGAAGAGCTGTACCACTCCGCCGCCGACCTGAGGGTTGCGAGCCAGGAAATCTACACAGCCAGCTCCAACATGGCGCAGCGTACCGAGTCCGGTGCCTCCAACTTGGCGCAGCAAGCTTCCGCCATGGAAGAAATCAGCACGACCGGCGCCACGGCGGCTGCGCGCACTCAAGATGTGGCGCGCATCGCCGAACAAAACCGTTCGGCCGCCGACGAGGGTGCGGGCGTCATCGGATCGGTGGTGGACACCATGCACGACATCCAGGCGTCTTCTTCCAAGATCGGCGACATCATTGGGGTCATCGATGGCATCGCATTCCAAACCAACATCCTGGCGCTCAACGCAGCCGTAGAAGCCGCGCGCGCCGGAGAGCAAGGCCGTGGCTTCGCAGTGGTGGCCAGCGAGGTGCGCAGCCTGGCAAAGCGGTCGGCGGACGCCGCGCGCGAAATCAAAACCCTCATTACCGCCAGCGCCGAACGCGTACACACCGGCACGCGCGTGGTGCAAGGAGCAGGAGAAGCGATTGGGCGCATTCAAGCCAACGCCCGCTCCATAAATGAACTGCTGGGCGAAATCGCCATTGCGGCAAAAGAGCAGGCCCGCGGTGTGGAAGAAGTCGGCCGTGCGGTGCAATCCCTGGACCACGACACCCAGCAAAACGCCGCCGGGCTGGAGCAAATGTCTGCCGCCGCTGGTGCCCTCAAACAAATGGCGGAAAGTTTGGAAGTCAACGTCGCGACGTTTCGGATCGACTGATTACCCAGCTACAGGTGCGGAGCAGCAGGGCCTAGCGTAGCCGCTTGTAAAGCACGGCGAACTTGGGTGTTCGCCGTGCCAGAGAGCAAAAAACGACTGGTCCAGTAGGCCGGCAAGGGGGCGCTGGTGCCGGCTCAGCTGCCGGACGCTGCTTGCTGTTTTTCCTCTGTGCTCGGTACGTTCGGGGCGGGGGGCGCGTTCGTGGTGGGCGGAGCAAAGTACAGCGCCGTCCAGCCCGCTTCCAGTTTGAAGCTCTGCTCCGTCGAATACAGTCGCAGCCACCCATCGGGCGTCACGGCACCCAGCAGAAACCAGCTTTCACCGCGCGCTCCCCGGCCTTCAGCAAACGCGTCCCAGCCGTGCGACGCCGTCAGCTTGCGTGTCCCGATGCTCCAGCCCTCGGCCAAATACAACTCCAGCAGCTCGAAGCTGGCACCGGGATCAAACGCAAAGTAACCCCGCTGCTGCAGCGTCAGGCGTTTGAGCTCAGGTTCGTGTATGCGGCTGGTGCCCAGCTGAAAGCTGCGATGGTGGCCAAACCTTTTGCCTTTGGCTTTGCAGACCAGCGCGTTATAGAAATCGTTGTCGGTGGCGGCCAGCAGGTGGTTTAGATGCTGAGCTTCCAGGTGGTGTTCGGCATGCTCCGACAGAATTTCGCCGTAGTACACATCCACGCCCTGCATACGCGCCTCTTTCAGCCGTGGGTAGGCCCCGTCGACCAGCATCACATCCTGGCCCAGCTTTTTTAGCGTGACTGCCAGCGCTATCGTGAACGTGGACGCGCCCACAATCAGCATGCCGTTATCGTCCTTGGCTGCCAGACCCAGCCAGCGCGCCACTGCGCCAATGGAAAAACCATGGGCCAGCACCGTCACCATGATCACCAAAAACACCAGCGGCAGCAGCTTGGCGGCATCCGGGTAACCCGCCGCCTCCAGCGCTGGGCCGAACAAACCTGCCGTGGCCGCCGCCACAATGCCGCGCGGCGCGATCCAGCCCAGCAGCAATTTGTCGTTGCGCCGCATGGGCGCGCCTAGCGTGGCCAGCGCTATGGTCAAAGGACGCACCGCGAACAAAATGACCAGCACGAAGGCCACCATGCGCCAGTCCAGCAGGTCCAGCTGGCTGGCCTGCAACTGCGCCGGAATCACGATGAACAGCACCGACAGCAGCAGCACCGTGAGGTTCTCCAGCGACTCTTGCAGCGCTTCACGCTCCACCAGCTTCATGTTGCCCACCACCATGCCCATCACGGTGACGCTGAGCAGCCCCGCCTCATGCTGCACCAGGTTGCTGGCCCAGAACACCACAGGCACCAGCACGATCAACACCGGGGCCTTCAAATGTTCGGGCACTGCACCGCGCCGGTACAGCCACCCCGTGGCGTAACCGCCCAGCCCGCCCAGCACCGCCGCCACACCGATCGCCGATGCCAGGGCCCACGCCGTGCTGGCGAGCCCGCCATCGGGCAGGGTGAGGTATTGAAAGGTAAGCACCGCCAGCAGCACGCCCACCGGGTCGTTGACAATGCCCTCCCACTTAAGCAGCGATGAAGCTTCTTTGTCGAGCCTTGCCTGCCGAAGCAACGGCCCGATCACCGTCGGCCCCGTCACCACCAAAATAGCGCCTAGCACCATTGACACCGGCCAGCTCAGCCCCGCCACATAGTGCCCCGCCAACGTACCGAAGCCCCAAGCCAGCGGCGGCCCGATCACCGTCAGCCGGCGAATGCCCTGCTTGGTACCGCGCAACTCGCCCAGCTTCAGGTTCATACCCCCTTCAAAAAGGATGATCGACACACCCAGGCCAATCAGCTCGGCAATGTCTTCTCGGGGAAGCCCAATTTCCACCAAGCCGGTGACAGGCCCCAGCACCAGACCCGTGGCGATCAACACCACGATGGCCGGAATACCGATGCGCCAGGACACCCACTGGCTGGAAAGGCCGGCCGCAAGAACGAGAAGCAAGAGGGTGGCGGCGTGCATGGTGGGTTCGTGGATGGGAGAGAGCAGACATCGGCCGCGTCGCACGAAAATGTGCGGCGTCACCAACAGAGAAACCTGCTTGGCACTTGGGCAGCGCGGTGCGCAAGTTGTGCGCAAACCGCGACTGTACCAACGACAACCGCAGCCCGGGCTTCTTAGTAGGGCTTAAGCCTCGTGTAAAAGGCTATCAAATGAGTAGCTGCTGGCGCTTGTGCGGTATGCTCTGGAGCCTTATTTGGCACCAAATAATTTCCGCTAGTTCCAAGGCGAACCGCATGCACATCATCAGCGGTGTAAACCCGTTACGCTCTGGATTCACCTGCAGTGCGGTGGGCTTACCGTATTGCAGGTGGTAGAGCACCAGCACCAGCACTTGCGCATCGGACACCGGCATCGTGTCGGTACGGGCCTTTTCTGCAGCCTTGAACCACACCACCGGCGTATCCGCCGCTAGCCCAAACTTCTGCTCACCGTCTTTGCGGCACGCTGACGACAGAGTGTTTTAAGCCCGAGCGGGTGAACTTTGCAAGTGGTGACCCGCAGGTGCGGGCGACAGACCGGTTGGGAACGCGCAACGCGTCTGCTCGTGATCAACAAAATTTGATGCGAGCACCAAGCCCACTGGATTTCACTGCTGCTAATGCCACTGCCGTATGAGCGTATGGCGTTAGGTGTCACGCATCGCGTCGTGCGTCATCCATCACGCTCTAACCGCAGCTGCCCTTGCGCTGAATGCGGTGGCCAGCCACCTGCTTGCGTCAAGGCTTCGGACCAGCGGTGCGTCGCAACATCTTCCAGTGCGTATTCCCCGCGCGCTGACTTCCAGACCAGCGCCGGCATCCGCTGGCGCAGCGACTCCAGCGCTTTTTGGACTTGCGCCACGCTCACGGGGTGGCCTGTTTGACGCCGGTAGAACTGCCGCGCTTCAGCGTCGTAGGGCCGGTAGCGTGGGCCTTGTTCCAGCATGCGCCACAACACCGCTTGCTCTGTCGGTTTGATGCCGAGGTAGTCAGATTCCATTTGCGCCTCGTCTTGGGCTTGCTGCCTGCGCGCAGCCTCCAGCAAGGCGGGCTCAAAGCGCCCGGCGGGCTCGGTATTGGACAGGGGCCACGGGTTCCTGTGCGAGCGCGGTACGCGCAATTGCAGTCTTGGCACATATCCAGAAATGTCTTCGAAAAGATAATTTATCTTTTCCAAGATAAAAACAGACATTTGTATAAAAAAGGGCTGGGAAAACCGCTGCGCCTGCCCATTCATAAGCCAGCCATTACGCGTGGCTCCGCAAACAAACGAAGCTTGCTCAGTACGCGCCGAGCGCGCCGTACGCATCGCAGCCTTGGTTTTTCCAGCGCATTCGGCTGACCGCTGCCCAGCGGGCTTAACTGGGCATGACGCCCGCTTCGCCCCAGAGCGCCACCGCAGCACGCACCGCTTCCCCATGCACAAACTCCTGCTCCAGCCGCCCGAGCGGCAGGCTGCGCAGGCGCTGCGTGAGCGCAGCTTCCTGCGGATGCAGCGTGTTGACGGATAAGTCGGTGCAATGCACCGGCTCAGTGATCGCCAGATGGGCGTGTGCCTCGAAAGTCGCCTGGTCCATCAGCAGCGCGTGCAGGTGTGGCAGGTGGCGGCGCGCGGTGGCCAGCATGGCCAGGCCCCAGGTGTCCAGATCGCCCCAATACGCAACATCGCGCTCTTGCAGCCACGGCGCGGCGAGCCATGCCAGGTTCAAGCCGCTGCCCAGTATGGCGATGGCGTTCGGTAGCGGCGTGGGCAGCTGGTGCAGGCTGCGTTCGTTCTCGACCAGCAAGATGCGACGCGCGGGCAGGGGCGTGGTGAACAGCTCGGTGGTGGTCACGCGCTGGCGGCGAAACGGCAGCAGGCCATCGGCGAGCGTCGCGACCAGCACCCAGTGCTCGCCTTCCGGGCTGGCACCCAGAAACGCGGTGAGCCCTTGGCGCGTTGCCTCGCCATCGAAGCGCTCGTCCAGCAATGCTTTGAGCAGCCTGTCGTGGCGCTCGAAAAACTTGCTGTCATTGCCCGCTACGGACAGTGCGCGCAGCGGCTTGCCTTCGGCACAACCGGGTGCCAATTGCAGCGCCACTTGGGTGGCGGTGATGACGTTGACCGTGGGCAGGTGCCGCCACAGGCTGAGTTTGCGCAGCAGCAGGCGGTGAAAGGCGGCATCGACCTGGCTGAGCACTGCGGCCAGCGCTTGGTAGTCACCCGTAACGCCCGTAACGACTGCTTTGCCCGCGTGATCGCGCCCGGCAAAGCGGCCAATGGCTGCGATGGCATCCGACGGGCGCGGCAAGCACCAGTGCAGCGGCACCTCTACCGCTGCGGCGCTGCCCCGGTAATTGCGCGGTGCCCACTGCACGGTGCCGGGGCCGGTGTCGGCGATGGCTCTCCAGGTTTGCAGGTGCTGGCGCAGCGCCGGGGCGGCATCTAAAAAGCTTTGAGCACCCGGTGCGCCAATGGCGAGCTGCAACGGCCATGCGGCGTTGCCCGGCAGCAAGTGCGCCTCACGCCAGTCGCTGCGCTGCCATTGGCGGGCGAGATGGTCGGCTAATTGCCGGGGGGATTTCATGGGGGTAAATACTATAAAAACAGGAGCTGCTTACGCTTGCTGGATAAGCGCTAGAGGCCAATATGACCCAAATTTCGCGCTTGCTGATCGCTTTCTTCCCGTTGCACGATTCGCTTCTCGTTCAGTTTCTCACCCCATTCTTCCCAGCTCAGGCACGCCAGGCTGGCTTGGCGCCCGCGCCGGTGCACCAACACGGCCGAACGGGTGTGGTTGCGCAGCAGGCGCAGCTCTTTGTTGGGGGTGACGAACAGCGCGTGCAGGCCGAATTCGCGCAGTGCCTGGATGATGCGGGCGGCCACTGCAGCGGAGCTTTTGGAGAAAGCCTCGTCGAGCACGATGCTGCCAAACAGCGGGCGGCTGCGCCCCGGTGGGCACAGGGCGTAGCTGAGCGAGGCCGTCAGTACATAGCTGGCGATGATTTCTTTCTCGCCGCCGCTGCCGCCTTGTGAGCCGGTGCGGCGCTCCAGAATTTGGCCGGTGGCGCGGTCGATCACATGCACCGCAAACTGCAGGCGGTAGCGCGCATCCAGCAGCGCTTGGGCAGCTTTGGTGCGGCGGTTGGTGGCGTGTTCGCGCAGCAGTTCCACCATGGCGCGCAGCGCTTGATAGTGGCTTTGTCCGTCGTCGCCCTGAAGCCGCGCGGTGCGCAGCTGGGCCAAGGTTTTGTTGAGGCTTTGCAAGCTGGGGTGCAGCACCGGCTGGGGGGCTAATTGCAGCGTGCGGCCGGGCTGAAAGTCCACCCGCTGCAGCGTGCGGTTGAGATCGTCAATGCGCTCGGTGATGTCGGCCACCTGCGCCTCGATACCGCTGAGCAAGGTGCTCACGCCCTGCTCGGACGCGGTGTTCAGGTACTCCTGAAAACGCTGGCGCTTTTCGGGCAGCGCTTCTTCTTCCAGCATACGCAGGCGCTCCAGAAAGTGTGGCAGCGCGGCCAGTTCTTCGGCCTGGTCGGCCAGCGCGCCGCGGTCTTCTTTCAGCGCGCGGGCCATCTGGCGGATGAGGTCTTTGTGCAGCTCGGCCAGCTGGCGCTGGTGCTTGTCGAGTTTATCGCGCAAGGCATCCGCGGTGGTTCGTTCTTGTGCGTCGATCTGCTCGCAGGTCACTTGCGGCAAGCCGCCGGGCAGCAGGCGGGCGAGCGTGCCGTCAAGCGTAGGAGCATCGGTTTTTTGCTGGGCCAGACGGCTCGCGCAGTCGGCTTGCTTGGCTTGGGCGCTGCGGTGCTCCGCTTGCACGCCAGCGTGGTCCCGCTCGTGGCTGCGCAGCGCGGCTTCGGCCTGCTCGCGCAGTGATTGCGCTTGAGCGTAGCGCGCTTGCGCCCGGGCGGTGTCGGATTGTGGGTTGAGCAGCGCGGTCAGTTGCTCTTGCAGGCGATTTAGCTCCGTCTGGGTGTCGGCCGCGTCCAGGTCTTCAAAGCGCAGCGTTTGCAGGTTCTGCCACAGGCGCTGTTGCAGGGCGGCTTGCGCCAGCAGGCTTTGCGCGGCTTTTTTGGTGTGCTCCAGCGTGGTCCATTGCACTTGCGCATCCGCAATCGATTGCGCCAACTGCGCCAGCCGGTCGCGGTTGTCAAAGCCGGTCATCCAGTCTTGGTCCAGGCGCTTTTGATCCTGCTTGTCAAAGTGCTGCGCACGGCCCGACATCAGGCCCTGAGCGGTCATGGCGTGGGGGGTGTGGCGCAGGGCGTCTGCGTTGTCCACGCAGTGGCGGTCCAGCTCGGCCAGCAGCTTGTGCAGGGCGTGCTGGTGCGCGTGGGGTTTGAGGGTCAGCTTGCGGCAAAAGCCGTCGTTCCAGAAAGGCGGTGGTGCATGCGGCGTGCCCTGCGGTTGCTGTTCTTCCTGCACCTCCAGCAGCCGCACATGCAGGCGGTTGTGCCGCTGGTTGACCCACCGCAGCGCGGCTGGCATGGCGTGCGCCGGCACGAGGATGCGCAGACGG
Source organism: Burkholderiales bacterium (assembly GCA_038235025.1). Classification (GTDB taxonomy): domain Bacteria; phylum Pseudomonadota; class Gammaproteobacteria; order Burkholderiales; family Burkholderiaceae_C; genus Simplicispira. The sequence goes on along the minus strand of JBBSUJ010000008.1, from coordinate 46,245 downwards.
TGGCTGTCCAAGGCGCGCTCAATCGCGCCGCGCCAAGCGTGTTCGTCTTTGCGCACTTCGATAAGTTCTGCCGCAAACGGCAGGTCGTCGGGCGAGAGCTGCAACGCATCGGCCAGAGCCGCGCGGAACGGCTGAAACGCTACCGGCAAGTTGGAGTCGGGGCGTTGGCGCACCGCGTCGTGCTCGGCTTGCAACTGCACTAGCTCGGCGTGGGCATTGCGCTCGTGCATCACGGCGGTTTCAAAGGCGGCGGTGTGCTCGGTTTGCTGCACATCCAGTTGCGCCAGCGCCGCGCTGGCGGCTTGCTGGTGCGTGGCTAGCAGGGCTGCGGTGACTACGGTTCCAGCCTCGGTCACCGCGCTCGTTTCCGCGCTCGTTCCCTTGTTGGTGCCGGTGCCCGTAGGCGATGCCAATGCCAGGTTGCGCACCAGCTTTTGGTAGTCCGCCAAGGCCGCTTGGCGCTGGCGCAGCACCTGCTGCTGGCTGGCAACGCTGCCTTGCAGCACCTCGATGTTGCTGCCGCCGGTTTGCAAGTAATCGGCCAAGCGCGCCTGCTCATCGGCGCGGGTGTTTTTCAGCGTGGTCTGGTCGTCGTCTATTTGTCCTTGCAGTTGCGCCAGCCGCGTTTGCAAAGTGGCACTGCGTTGCTCCCACAGGCGGCGCCCTTGCGCGGCGAACCATGCGGGCAAGGCTGCTTGCACCGTGCGCAAATCGGCCAGCTGGTGTTGCGCCTGCTGCTCTTGCCGTGCCATGTCGCGCAGCGGTAGCAGCGATACGTACTGCTGGTTGGCCAGCTCCAGTTCGGTGTGAATGCCGGCCAGTTCGTCAAAGTTGGCGGCCACTTTCAAAGCTTCGTCAAACGCTGATTGGTCTTCCAGCACCAGTTCCCGAAAAATCTCGTCAATGCTGTTGAGCTGCTTCAGGCCTGCCGCGCGGTTGAGCAGGGTGAAGGCGTTGGGCCCCACTTCAAAAAAGCGCTGCAACTTGGCAAGGTAAGCGGTTTTGGTGGTGAAGATGTGCAAGCCGTCGGTGTTCTTTTCCAGCTTGCCCAGCGCCCGTGCGCCGCCGCTGTGGTGCTCTTCCAGCCAGGCATCGAGGCTGTGGCCGGCGCCTTGTGCAAAGAACCAGCGGCGGCTCATGTCGCCCACCGATGCGCTGCTGCCATCGAACCACAGCAGCGCGCCGATAAGCACGCTGTCTCCCTGTGGGTCGTGGTCGTTGCCCTCGCCAGATACGCCGCGCACCAGCCGCGCGGCAATGCCGGTCACGCCGCGCCCGCTGCGGGCCAGGTGGTCGCTGTCGTCGCCCGAATGGCCGGGGCCGCTGGCCCCGCGCACGTATGAGACTAAATCGCGGTCGCTTTCGTGCCCGCCGGTGGACGCCAGGTTGTAGCGCGGGTTGGCGCACAGCAGCGTCATCAGTGCATCGATCAGCGTGGTTTTACCGCTGCCTGTGGCGCCAATGATGGCGGTGTTGGCGGCGTCAATGCTGGCCTGGTGGCGACCCGAAAAAGCACCCCAGTTGTAGAGGTGCAGCTCGTGCAGGTGGTAGCCAGAGGGTGCCAGCGGCGGTGTGGATTCGGTGGTGCTCGCGGGCGCAGCTGCAGCGGAAAATGCAACGGTGGATTTGACGTTGGTTCCAGCGGCGGCAGCGGTGCTTGTCTCGTTGGCTGCGGGCGATGGCATCAGCGCAAATTCAGGCGTGGGCTCTGTCATTCAAACCTCCTGCGCGGTGTCAGTGGACCCGCCCGACGCCAGCGTGCGCAGATGCTGCAGCAGGGTTTGCAGGTTCTGTGGGTTGGCCAAATGAACAATCATTGGGCGCACCGTGATGCGCTCCTGCGCATCCACGTCCGACACCACGCCATGCCCGCGCAGGTTCTCCAGCAAGTTGAGCAGGCGTTTGCGCTCTTGCATTTCGCTGCCGGTGCTGCCCAGGTACATCTCCAGCAGCGGCAGCAGGCCATCCACCACCAGCTGCACCGGCACGCCCAGCCCACTTTCTTGTTCGCGCTGCAAAAATTCGCGCCGCAGTATGGCCAGCAACAACGATTGCTCCAGCGTCAGGCGCTGGCGGCGCACCAGCGGGTGGGTCCATTCGTCGTCGCCTTCCACATCGGGCTGATAGACGAGCGGTATTGCCACATAGGCCAGTCCGCGCGCGTCGTCCACCCGCACCTCCAGGTCCAGCGGTTCCAGCTGCGCGTTGACGCGGGCGGTATCGCTGGCGATGAGGCGGAACAGCTGCGGTTTGGTAGCGTGTTCCAAGGTGCCGTTTCTAAGCAGCTCTTGCACCGCGCGGCGCAGGGCGACCGGGGTGGCGTGGGTGGGCGCAGATACGCTTGATTCGTCCGCTAGTGCAGCGTTCTGGGCGCTCTCGTCTGCCGCATCCATCGCTTGAGCCGCCGCCTGCGCGGACGCTGGAGCAGCCCTGGCCCATTGGTCAAAGATGTCGGGGGTGGAGTCTTGAGGGGGCATGAAAGGAAATAGAAAATGCTACTTAAATATGAGCTGCTCGCGCTTGTTGGATAAGAACTGGAGGCTTTTTTGATGCGGAAATCAACAGTCTTCTCCTGCGCGGCGCACCGCCGCTGCATCCAGCTCTACGCGCGGTACCGTAAAGCGCCAGTGCGGCCGGGGTATGAACTCGGGCGTAACTTGGGTCGCGCCGCTTTCCAGCTCCATCAGGGTGATGTGTTCTTGTCCGTCGCCCCAATCCATGCCGGCCTCCCGCGCCACGGCCATCCACAGCGTGAGGGCTTCCAGGTCGTGCTCGCCTGGCGGAACGGCGCGGGCCAGTTCAGCCAGCGTCATGGGCGCGTTGTGCTGTTCCAGTACATCCAGCGTTTGCTGCAACAGGGCTTGGCGGTCCAGCCCTTCAAACGCGTGCCAGAAATCGTCTTCCACCTGGTTCAGATCGGCATATTGCGTGGTCAGAAGCAGGTCGGCGTTGTGCCCATCACCGTCCAGTGATTTAACGCGCAGCCGCTCCACCAGCGGCAAGCCAGCCAGCGTTACGCCCAGCGGCGGTAGCGGCACCGGCTGGCGTCGCACGGCTTGGCGCTGCCAGTCGATGTCCTGCGCCTTTTGCAAAATTTCGTTGAGCAATTGGCCCACGCGCTGGTTCTCGGCCGCCTGGCCGGTTTTCATAAACTGGCTCACCTCGCGCTCGCTGCGGGCGCGCACCGCCTGCACCACTTTCGCTTCTTTGATGAGCTGCTGCCCCAGCAGGCGCAAGGTGCTGTGCTGCAAATCGTCCAGCGCATCATTGGCAACGCGGTGGTCCAGTATTTTGCGAATGCGCGCGCGCATTTCGGACAGCTCGCTTTGATTCTCCAGCTGCTGCTGAAAGCTCTCAAACACGCGCCCCTCTGGCGTGTTGAGCAGGGTGTCATGGCCGTCGAGCAATTGGTCTACCACCGCGCCCCGGTGCTGCTCCGCGCTCAAGATGGCCTGGCGCAGCGTGCGGTCTGCCGCGCGCCAGGAGTCTTCCACCCGCCGGAAGTCGGCGCGCAAGCTGGTGGCCAGCGCAAACACTTCACGAATGCCCTCCATCGCCTGCGCGTCGGTCAGCAGGGGTAAGTGGCCCGCGCGCACGTCGTCTAACTGGTGCTGCAGGTCGGCCATGCGCCGCTCCAAGTGATCGGCGCGGCTTTGCGGGTTGGGGTCCAGCGCGGTGGCCAGGTTGTCAATTTCGCGCTGCACCACGGCAAGGCGCGAGGCGGTCGATGTCATCAACCGGCTGTCAAGCTGCGCCACAAAACGCAGCGCGGTTTTGAGCGCATCGGTTTCGTGAATGCAGCCGTCGCGCTCGGTAATCAGCGCACGCCGAATCCAGTCGCGCAGCTCGCGCCGCGCTTGCGCGGTGATATCGGCCGTGTCAATGTCAAAGTCGGGCAGGTTGGCGTGCGCAGCCAACATGTCGGCCAGTGCCTGTACTGCGTCATCGAGCGGCACGCCATCGCGCTGGTGCTCAAACAGCGCCTCCAGGCAGCTCAGCATCAAGGGCGCACGCCGCGAAGCCAGCAGCAGCCAAGCGGCGTTTTGCTGGCGGGCGGCGATGTACTTTTGGGTGCGCTGCTGGTTGATGCTGGGCATGGCGGGCAGTATGCCGGGGCATTGACCGGCTTCCGATCTTGCGCGTCACCGCCGCCTCCTTGTCCACGCCGCTGCGTCTAGCAGCGCGGCGAACCAAGTTCCACTCAAGTGATCAGCGCAGTCAACCTTATTGTTAGGGATGTCCTGCATCACTCCACATGGTCTGTGATAGCACGGCCTCGGGCGGCCCGCTTCGTTTCTTTTCTTTTCTTACCTGTATTTGCAGGGTGGGCACGGCATTAGCTACGAAAAGACGCCTTGCGGCCCATCCCGATCCTCGCCATCACATCCTCGCGAGGGTTATGCAGGACATCCACAGCACGCCCTAAATGGACCGTCCCGCGACCCGCGGATATGATGCACTGTGATTGTGAGCCGGAAAGTCCCTACACTTCGCACCTAAGTGGATTGGGGGTTCCTGGTTGGCGTTATAGCCTCGGTGGTTTCACCGGGGCTTTTCGCTTTTTGGAGCAGGAAACAGCTTGAGCCCCCAGCAGTCGTAGCCTGCGCCAACCCGCTGGCGCCCACCGCTGCAAAAGAATTTTTCTTCGAGGACATCAAAGGCGCGGTTGGGTTGGTGTGGCCGCAATACGCATCAATCCGATGGGCCTAGCCCCTAAGTCAGCCAGTTGTAGACCTGCGGAATTCACCTTTTTGTCGGCAAAGATGATTTCGGAGGGCATGCGCTTTCCAAGACGGTTTGCCCCGTCACAAAACCGTCGAAAATCTAGTTCCAGCTCGTCGTCTTTTTTTTCCCGCGACACTCCACAGCGACGTGAGCTAGTAGATGCTCCTGTCCCTTTTCTTGAAGAAACTGAAACAGCGTTTCCAAGCAGAATCCCAAGGCAATGTGGTGGGGATTTGGCGGCAGACCGACCTGCCTTGCGCGCAATTACTCCTTATTAACCACGCAGCTGATCAGGATGAAATTGCTTCGTGCGATCACTCCGTAGCTCTTTCAAGAAACGCTCTTTGGCTGCCCTCCCGGAAAACTTGAATGCCCCCTTCTCCTTCCTGATTTCGTGTTCATGCAGCACAACCAAGTCGTGTCCAAAGTGGTTGAACTTGAACTTGTGTAGCGCAGGGAAAACTTTCTCGCTGTAGTAGCGCTTGTAGAAGACGCAGAAACTCAACAAGAAAATCGGATATGCAGGGTCCAAGGTTTGCATGCCACGGTCTCCGCTTTCGTCAACGAAGGCCACGAAGCTGCTGTACTTCGCGTCTGGTGCGGGCCGCGCATCTTCGTCTGCAGCTGTTCCAGCCTCCAAGAGGGAAAACTGCGGATCGTCAGCGGGGTCGATTGGCATGCCGACCTTAGCGCTCAAATATCAATATTCCCCGCCCGCAGCGCATTCTTCTCAATAAACTCCCGGCGCGGTTCCACGTCGTCGCCCATCAGCATGGTGAACACGCGGTCGGCTTCGATGGCGTCGTCGATCTGCACTTTGAGCAGGCGGCGCACTTCGGGGTCCATGGTGGTTTCCCAGAGCTGGCCGGGGTTCATTTCGCCCAAGCCTTTGTAGCGCTGGCGGCTGGTGGTGCGTTCGGCTTCTGAGATCAGCCAGGCCATGGCTTCGCGGAAGTCGCCCACTTTTTCGGACTTCATGCGCTCACCCTCGCCGCGTTGAGCTTTGGCACCCTCGCCTAGTAAGCCGCGGAAGGTGTCAGCGGCCGTGGCAAGCGCTGCGTAATCTGCACCGTGCACGAAGTCTTGCGTGATGACGCTGCTTTTGATGTTGCCGTGGTGGCGGCGGCTGATGCGTAGCAGGGGTTTGTCGGTGCGGGTGTCGAATTCGCTGGCGACTTCGGCGGGGATGCCGGTGGTAGAGAGTTCGCGCAGCCGAGCTTGCATGGCCACGGCGCTCGCTTCGGCTGCCTCCACCGTATCGAGGTTGAGGCTGACGCCGCCGGCAATTGCGCGCAGGGCTTCGAAGTCCATAAAGTTGGACAGTCGCTTGATGACGTTTTCCGCCAACTGGTGCTTTTGCGCCAGCGCGGCCAGGGCGTCGCCGCTGAGGGTCTGCGGGTCGGTGCCGCCGGTGATGACGCTGGCATCGCGAAGGGCCACGCGCAGCAGGAAGGTATCGAGCGCAGGCGCGTCTTTAAGGTACAGCTCTTCCTTGCCGGCCTTCACTTTGTAGAGCGGCGGCTGCGCGATGTAGATATGGCCGCGCTCGACCAGTTCAGGCATCTGGCGATAGAAGAAGGTCAGCAGCAGGGTGCGGATGTGCGCGCCATCCACGTCGGCGTCGGTCATGATGATGATGCGGTGGTAGCGCAGCTTAGCGACGTCAAAGTCGTCGTTACCGGTGGTGCCGCCGGCCTTGCCAATGCCGGTACCCAGTGCCGTGATCAGCGTGAGAATTTCATTGCTGGTGAGTAGCTTTTCGTAGCGTGCTTTTTCCACGTTCAAAATTTTGCCGCGCAGGGGCAGGATAGCCTGGAACTTGCGGTCGCGGCCTTGCTTGGCAGAGCCGCCAGCAGAGTCGCCCTCGACGATGTAAATCTCACATTGCGCTGGGTCTTTTTCCTGGCAGTCGGCCAGTTTGCCGGGCAGGCCCATGCCATCAAGCACGCCTTTGCGGCGTGTCATGTCGCGCGCTTTGCGGGCGGCTTCGCGGGCGCGGGCGGCTTCGATGATCTTGCCGCAGATGATTTTGGCGTCACCCGGACGCTCTTGCAGGTAGTCGGTGAGCAGCTTGCCCACGATGTCTTCTACTGGGGCGCGCACTTCGCTCGATACCAGCTTGTCTTTGGTTTGGCTACTGAACTTGGGCTCGGGCACTTTTACGCTCAGCACGCAGCACAGGCCTTCGCGCATGTCGTCGCCGGTGACTTCAACTTTCGCCTTTTTGGCAAAGTCGTTTTCATCGATGTACTTGTTGATGACGCGCGTCATTGCGGCGCGCAGGCCGGTCAAGTGGGTGCCGCCGTCGCGCTGCGGAATGTTGTTGGTAAAGCACAGCACTTGCTCGCTATAGCCGCCATTCCACTGCATGGCGACTTCCACGCCGATGTGGGTGCCAGAGATGCCGCCATACGTTTCTGCCGGGCGCTGCCCCGCTGCGTAGAACGAGTTGGGGTGCAGAACCGTTTTGCCTTTGTTGATAAATTCCACAAAGCCGCGCACACCTCCAGCGCCGGAAAAATCATCTTCCTTGCCGCTGCGCTCGTCCTTCAACCGAATGCGTACGCCGTTGTTCAAAAACGAGAGCTCGCGCAGGCGCTTGGCCAAAATTTCGTAATGGAAATCGTTGTTCTCTTTGAAGATTTCTGTGTCCGGCAGAAAGTGCACTTCAGTGCCGCGCTTGTCGGTATCGCCCATCACCTGCATGGGGGAAACTTCAACGCCGTCCACCGTTTCAACGATACGGTTTTGCACAAAGCCGCGGCTAAATTCCAGCACGTGCATTTTTCCCTCGCGCCGCACTGTCAGGCGCAGCATGCTGGAGAGCGCGTTCACGCAGCTCACGCCCACGCCGTGCAGGCCGCCGGAAACTTTGTAGCTGTTCTGGTTGAACTTGCCGCCTGCGTGCAGTTCGGTCAGCGCTATTTCGGACGCACTGCGCTTGGGCTCGTGCTTATCGTCCATCTTGACGCGCGTAGGGATGCCGCGGCCGTTGTCGGTGACGCTGACGGAGTTGTCGCTGTGGATGGTGACCACGATGTCGTCGCAGTGCCCCGCCAGCGCTTCGTCGATGGAGTTATCCACCACCTCGAACACCAAGTGGTGCAGGCCTGTGCCGTCCGACGTATCGCCGATGTACATGCCGGGGCGCTTGCGCACAGCTTCCAGCCCTTCGAGGATGGTGATGGCGCCTTCGCCGTAGCCTTCGCTGGCGCCGACCTGGTGGGCGTCGATCTTGGGCTCGGGGAGCGGAGCCTGGTCTTCGGGTTCGGGCAGATCTTGGTCAGCGGTCATGAAAGGCTTCGGCGGTGCAGCGCGTTAAAGCGCGCGCTGTTTTATAGACAAATTGGCCTCTAGCGCATTGGGTATAGGCGCGAGCAGCTATGAAAAAGTGAGTGACGTTCCTGCGACTAAATGCGCATGGGCATGACGACGTACTTGAAGCTGTCGTTCTCAGGGATGGTGATCAGCGCAGAGCTGCTTCCATCGGCCAGCGCGATTTGCACCATGTCTTGCGGCATGCTGGCAAGCGCGTCGATCAGGTAGGTGACGTTGAAGCCGATCTCGATGGCCTCGCCACCGTAATCGATGTCGAGCTCGTCCACCGCTTCTTCCTGCTCGGCGTTGTTGCTGCTCACGCGCAGGCTGCCCGGCTCGATGTTCAGGCGCACGCCCTTGAACTTGTCGCTGGTCATGATGGCGGTGCGCTGCAAGCTGGCGAGCAAAGGCGCGCGGCCCAGCGTGATACTGTTGCCGTGGCTGCGCGGAATGACGCGGTTGTAGTCAGGGAACTTGCCCTCGACCAGCTTGGTGACGAACTCCATCGCGCCAAAGCTGAACTTGGCCTGGTTGTTGGCAAACTGCATTTCAATGGCGCCGTCGCCATCACTGAGCAGGCGCTGCAACTCCAGCACGGTTTTGCGCGGCAAGATCACTTCCTGCTTGGGCACTTCCACATCCAGTGTGGCGCTAGCAAAGGCCAGGCGGTGGCCGTCGGTGGCCACCAAGCTGAGCTGCTTGCCCTCGGCTACAAACAAAATGCCGTTCAAGTAATAGCGAATGTCTTGCACTGCCATGGCAAATGCCACTTGGCCGAGCAAATCCTTGAGGGTCTTTTGCGGAATGCTGAAGGCCGGGCCAAAGTTGGCGGCTTCTTGCACCAGCGGAAAATCAGCTGCGGGCAAGGTTTGCAGCGTAAAGCGGCTTTTGCCGCCCTTGAGCACCAGTTTTTCCTGCGCGGTTTCCAGGCTTACCGTCTGGTCGCCAGGCATGGTGCGCAGTACGTCAATCAGCTTGCGCGCCGCCACCGTGGTCGTGAAGTCGCACGTGTCTCCGCCCAACTCAGCGGTGGTGCGGATCTGGATTTCCAGGTCGCTGCTGGTCAGCTGCAGGGCGTTACCGGTCTTACGAATCAGCACGTTGGCCAGAATGGGCAGCGTGTGACGCCGCTCCACGATGCCGGCAACAGACTGCAGAACAGCAAGAACTTTGTCTTGGGTGGCCTTCAGAACAATCATTTCATCCTCTTTTGGTTTTATCGTTGGCAGCAGATGTCTCCCCCTCTGCACAGCCCGCTATTTTGCCGCGTGTGCCTGTCAGCCCTTGAGCGTTTGCTCCAGTACGTGCAGCTGCTGGTTCAGCTCCGTTAATTGCTGGCGCTCAGCGGAAATTTTTCGTACGGCGTGCAACACAGTGGTGTGATCGCGCCCGCCAAACAATTCTCCGATCTCCGGAAGACTCTTTTGCGTCAATTCCTTAGCCAGATACATGGCAATCTGGCGCGGTCGCGCAATGCTGGCCGGGCGCTTCTTGCTGTACATGTCGGCGACTTTGATTTTGTAATAGTCGGCCACCGTCTTCTGGATGTTCTCGACCCCGATCTGGCGGTTCTGGATAGAGAGCAAATCCCGCAGGGCTTCGCGCGCCAGCTGGATGGAGATTTCCTTCTGGTTAAAACGTGAATACGCCAGGATTTTGCGCAGCGCGCCTTCCAGCTCGCGCACGTTGGAGCGCACGTTCTTGGCTACGAAAAACGCCACTTCTTCGGGCATTTGTACGTTTTCAACGCGCGCCTTGTTGATCAAGATCGCTACGCGCATTTCCAGCTCGGGTGGCTCGATCGCCACAGTCAGACCTGAATCAAAGCGCGATACCAGCCGCTCGTGGATGTCCGCCAGGCCCTTGGGGTACGTGTCCGACGTCATCACGATATGGCTCTTTTTGGCCAGCAGCGCTTCAAAGGCGTTGAAGAACTCTTCCTGCGTGCGTTCCTTGTTGGCAAAGAACTGCACATCGTCGATCAGCAGCAAATCAAGCGAGTGGTAGCGGTGCTTAAATTCGTCAAACGTCTTGCGCTGGTAGGACTTGACCACATCCGAGACGAACTGCTCTGCGTGGATGTAGAGAACTTTGGCATTGGGCCGGTCGGCTAACAGTTTGTTGCCCACGGCGTGTACCAAGTGCGTCTTGCCCAGGCCCACGCCGCCATAGATGAAAAGCGGGTTGTAGAGGTGACCGGGCATACCCGCTACATGCATGGCTGCAGCGCGCGCCATGCGGTTGGCAGTGCCCTCTATCAAGCTTTCGAAGGTCAGCGCCGGGTTAAGCCGGTTGCGAGGTAGCCCGTTAGTGAGGGCGTCATCTGATCGCGGCATCGGCTCGGGTTCGGTCGCTGCGTACGAGGATGCTGGCGCTGGACTGGCATAAGCGCGCACAGGGGCTGCACGCTGAGCAAGCGCTAGCTCCAGTGCCACGGGTTGACCGTAAAGAAGCTCAAGAACCGATGCAATGCGGCCGGCATATTGGGCTCTTACCCAGTCCAGCGTGAAGCGGTTGGGCACATAAAGGGTGGCGCGCGACAGGTCATCGGAGATTTGCGCGCTGAGTGGTTTGATCCACGTGGAAAACTGTTGGGCTGGTAAATCCTGGGCCAGTTGCTCCAGGCAGGCCTGCCACAAAGCCTGTCCGGGCTGCGCGCCCGAAGAGTTTTGGGCAGGTTGCGAGAGTTCCTCTGTCATGTATGCGGTCTTTGTGGATAGAAGGAGCGTTCGGGGCCCAAGATTGTATCTTTTCAAGACCTTATCCACAGCCCTGTCGGCCACCATTCAAGGCTACCGGCGGGTGAAAAATTGCCGGGGCTTCGGAAGCCTGCGATAATTTCGGGTTTCCCTGAAATGGTTTCAGGGCAATCAGGTCGATTCGTTTGTTAAAGCAGAAGCGAACGCCCCATTAGCAACCTCGCCACCCTTCGCCACCCTTCGCCACCCTTCGCCAGAGCCTTACAAGCCGCTCCACCTTCGCCGCAAGCTTCGCGCACTTTCCTGTGCGCGGCTCGGGCGGCGCGTGAAGGGGCAAGTTGCCACAGCATTTTCCAGGAAATACCATGAAACGTACCTATCAGCCTTCCAAGACCCGCCGCGCCCGTACCCACGGTTTTCTCGTCCGCATGAAGACGCGTGGCGGCCGCGCGGTGATCAACGCGCGCCGTGCAAAAGGCCGCAAGCGCTTGGCCGTCTGAGTCCGCATGGGCGCTGTGCCCGCGCTGGCGCGTCTCAACGCGCGCGCTCGCTTTCGTGCTTGCGCCTTCTCGGCGCTCGGCTTCCATGTCATTGGCGTACCTGAGCTTGTTGGGCCTACATGCTGCGCCTGAAAACACGGCCGCAATTTCAGGCCACCTTAAACGGTGGCACCGTGGCGCGCACGCCTCATTTCGCACTGCACCGGCTGGAGTTATCCCCAGTGCAAGATTTGCGAAATGTTGCCGATGGATCGCCCGCGGTCGTTGGCTACGTGGCAGCGCCTTTGATTTCGCCGGGTGCCGTATGGGTGGGCGCAATGGTGCCGAAGCGGTGGGCGCGCAGGGCTGTGACTCGCAATGCGATCAAGCGCCAAATTTACGGTGTCGCCGCAGCTTTTGAGCCTCGGTTGGTGTCTGCGGCACACGTAGTGCGTCTTCGTAGCAGCTTTGACCGCAAGCAGTTTGTCAGTGCCAGCTCGGTATTGCTGAAAATGACCGTGCGGGAAGAGTTGCACGCGCTGTTCGAGCGTGCGTTCCTGAAGCCTGCCCAGTGATGCAGCGTTTCCTGATAGTGCTAGTGCGGGGGTATCGGCTCCTACTCAGCCCTTGGCTGGGATCTGCCTGCCGTTTCGAGCCTACGTGTTCGGTTTATGCCGTCGGTGCTTTGGAGCGCCATGGTGCTGCGGCCGGCGGCTGGTTGACGGTGTGCCGCTTGGCTCGCTGCCAGCCGTGGTGTGAGGGCGGCAACGACCCGGTTCCGCACGCAGCGCCGCGTTTGTTTTCCCGTCTGTGGGCGCAAAGCCCTCCCGCCGCTCCCTCTCCCCCCGTTTCAGAGAAGACTCCATGAACGACATTCGCCGCACCATTCTGTGGGTCATATTCGGCTTTTCTCTTGTCCTGTTGTGGGACAAGTGGCAGGTACAAAACGGCCAGAAAGGCGTTTTTTCGCCAACTGTCGCCATGGTGCCTGTGCCGGCCACAGGGGCCGGTGCACCAAACGGTGGGGTGCCTTCCGCCGCTCCGTTGGCTTCCGGGGTACCTGGTGTATCAGCTGCAGCGGGTTCCTCAGCGGCGCTGGTTGCTACGCCGGCTGGTACTCCGTCAGCTCCCGTAGTGGCACCTTCCGAGCGCATTGAGGTCAATACAGATGTATATAAGTTGATCTTTGATGCCGAAGGCGGCTCGTTGGTGCACGCCGAGCTGCGCAAGATGACCAGCCAAGCCGAGCCCAACAAGGGCTTTGTGCTGCTCGATCAGAGCGCCGAGCGAGTTTATTTGGCCCAATCAGGCCTGATTGGCGGCGCGTTTCCGAACCACAAGACGCTTATGACAGCCGTGCCGGGTTCGCGCACCCTGGGCGACGGCGAAAAGGAGCTGATAGTGCGCTTCGAGTCGCCCGATCTAGGTGGCCTCAAGCTGGTAAAAACCTGGACGCTAAAACGCGGGGAGTACGACATCGCGGTGCGTTACGACATCATGAATACCGGTGCAGCGCCGATAGACCCGCAGCTGTATTTGCAGTTGGTGCGCGACGGTAACAAGCCGCCGGGGGAATCCAAGTTTTATTCCACTTTTACCGGCCCGGCTATTTTCACCACCGAAAAGAAATACCAGAAGATCGATTTCGAGAAAATTGAGGAAAATGAAGCGGAGTTCCAGAAGGCCACCGAGGCCGGGTACGTGGCGATGGTCCAGCATTATTTTGCTACCGCTTGGCTGCTCGCCGATGGTACGCCGCGTGACACCTTCGTGCGCAAGGTTGACACCAATCTGTACGCCGTGGGCATGATTACGCAGGTTGGCAGCATCGCGCCGGGCGAAAGCAAAACCGTGGATGCGCGCCTTTTCGCGGGCCCGCAGGTCGAAACTTCGCTGGAAAAATTAGCGCCTGGCCTGGAGCTGGTCAAGGACTACGGCTGGCTCACCATTTTGTCCAAGCCGCTGTATTGGTTGCTGGATCAGCTGCACAAAATACTCGGCAACTGGGGCTGGTCCATTGTGGGTTTGGTGCTGCTGCTCAAAATAATGTTTTATTGGCTCAACGCCAAGGCCTATTCAAGCATGGCTAAGATGAAAGCCATCAACCCCAAAGTGACCGAGATGCGTGAGCGCCTCAAGGACAAGCCGCAGCAGATGCAGCAGGAGATGATGCGCATCTACCGCGAAGAAAAAGTCAATCCACTGGGTGGGTGCTTTCCTATCGTTATTCAGATTCCGGTGTTTATTGCGCTTTACTGGGTGTTACTTTCCAGCGTGGAGATGCGCAATGCCCCGTGGATCGGCTGGATTCGTGATCTTTCCGCGCCTGACCCGCTATTTATCCTGCCCGTGCTGATGGCGCTGAGCTCTTTGCTTCAGACCGCGCTGAACCCAGCTCCGCCGGATCCTATGCAGGCGAAATTGATGTGGTTCATGCCGCTGGCGTTCAGCGTAATGTTCTTTTTCTTTCCCGCCGGCCTGGTTCTGTACTGGCTTACCAACAACCTGTTGTCGATTGCGCAGCAGTGGATGATCAATACCCGCATGGGCGTGCCGCCGCAGTTCAATCTTCCCAAGTCCCGCTAGCCTGCCGGTGCTTGCCTGAAGGCCGCGCAAACGGCCTTTTTTGGTAGAGCTCCGCCGCTTCCGCTTTACCAAAAACTATGCTGTCCCAACGCCACGATCCCATTGTTGCCATTGCCACTGCGCCTGGCCGCGGTGCAGTGGGTATCGTGCGTTTATCGGGTCAGCGGCTGGCATCGTTCGTCCAAGCATTTTTTGGCAAGCCGCTGCGTCCGCGCGAAGCCACGTATTTGCCGTTTTGTGCAGCGGACGGCTTTCCAATTGATCGTGGCCTGGCGCTTTATTTTCCTGCGCCTCATTCCTATACGGGTGAGGATGTGCTGGAGCTGCAGGCGCATGGCGGCCCGGTCGTGCTTCAGCTGTTGATAGAGCGGTGCCTACAACTGGCCGCGCAGGCCCCCACACTGGGGGACGCGTCCTGTCTGCCCGGTTTGCGTTTGGCGCAGCCCGGTGAGTTCACTGAGCGGGCTTTTTTGAATGACAAGCTGGACTTAGCGCAGGCTGAAGCCGTAGCCGATCTGATTGACGCTTCCACCAGCGCAGCGGCGCGTAGCGCGGCGCGCTCGCTCACCGGAGCGTTCTCTGCGGAGGTGCATACGCTGCGGGACGCGCTGGTCCATTTGCGCATGTTGGTCGAGGCCACACTAGATTTTCCAGAAGAAGAAATTGACTTCTTGCGCAGCTCCGATGCGGCGGGACAGCTACAAAATTTGCAGCTTCAATTGTCTATTTTGGCGCAACAGGCACAGCAAGGCGTTCTGCTGCGTGAGGGCATCAAGGTAGTGCTTGCTGGCCAACCGAATGCAGGTAAAAGCTCGTTGCTGAATGCGCTTGCGGGGGCCGAGCTGGCTATCGTCACTCCAGTGGCAGGTACCACGCGGGACAAGGTGCAGCAGACCATTCAAATTGAGGGCATTCCCCTGCACGTGATTGACACCGCCGGCCTTCGTGAGAGCAAGGACGAGATTGAGCGCATCGGTATTGCGCGTGCATGGGAAGCCATTGCTGACGCCGACGCTGTGCTGTTTCTGCATGACCTGACGCGTTCGGCCGATGTGAATTACGTAGCCGACGACGCATTTATCGCAACCACCATGGCGCAATCGAAGCCCGGATCGGTGCCCATGCTTGACGTGTGGACCAAACTCGATTGCGTGACGGCGCCGTCAGCCGCACTTTCTGGTGTTAGCTTGTCGTCGCGTACTGGGCAGGGTCTAGAAGAGTTGCGTCGAGCGTTGTTGTCCATCGCGGGATGGCAAGCAACGCCTGGAGGCGGCTTCATCGCTCGTGCCCGCCATTTGCAGGCTTTGGCTGTTGTGGGCCAACATCTCGAACTTGCGGCGGATCAATTGAACATCGCACAGCCAGCGCTGGATCTGTTGGCGGAGGATTTGCGTCTCGCGCAGAACGCGCTTAACGAAATCACTGGCGCTTTTGGCGCAGAGGACCTTTTGGGCGTCATTTTTTCGAGCTTCTGCATTGGAAAATAGAGCCGAGTCCTTGTGTAAGTGGCAGTAATCGGCGCTTGTGCCCAGTCCCCAACCAAGGTAATTTCACGTTCCATGAACGCTCCGCTCCCACCGACGATCAAGCTAGATCTGCAAGGCCTAATCCATGCGATCACCCACGCCAACGCCGAGGACAGCATGAGCAACCCGCTGACCCCCCAGCAGTGGGAAATTTTGTCGGCCTACTTGCAGCCCATGACGCTTGCTGCGGGCCAGACACTTTTCCCGCAGGGTGCTACAGACCGCACCTTGTTCTTGGTGGAAAGCGGGAGTCTAAGCGTGCATTACGAAGATGAAAAAGCGCGGGTAAGGCTGGCAATTGTTGCCCCCGGGTCCGTGGTGGGCGAAGGGGCTTTTTTCTCGCATGCGACTCGCAGTGCGACAGTTCAGGCTACATCACCCACCAAACTCTGGAGTCTCACTGCC
Organism: Burkholderiales bacterium; assembly: GCA_038235025.1. Lineage (GTDB taxonomy): Bacteria > Pseudomonadota > Gammaproteobacteria > Burkholderiales > Burkholderiaceae_C > Simplicispira. The sequence continues at coordinate 30,507 of JBBSUJ010000008.1, read as the reverse complement.
ATGCGCTTTACCGAGTTGGGTAACCGCCAGCCCGCCGTGGCCCTGGGCCTTTGCATGGCTGCTGGAGCTGTGTTGGCTAAGCGGCTAGGAAATCGCCGCCGTCGTATCGCCACCACATGACTCTGCCGAACGGCCTCGCGTTTGAAAGAAATTGAGCACTTAGAGCTGCTTTTGGAGATGCTCTGATGCGGACGTCGCAATTCAAGCCGCCAATAAAGCGAGCTTGCCCTAGACTGACATCCGCCGAACGGCTTTTCCAACGATTTAGCGAACGCCTGAACGGCCTTGGTGCTCAACACCGCTACTGGCACGAAGCAAAAGAAAGTGAAATCATGTCATTTTTAAGCTGGTTTACCCGTAAAGCTGCGCTAGCCAATACAGACTCGACTCGGCCGGCTGAACTTGAGAAAGTCGACGCAGCGGTCGCTGTCTCTGGTCGGGGCGGGCGACTGGCCGCTGAGGCGGCACCTGCGGATGCAGCCACCCATCGCAAGAACGAGCGCATGGAGCGCCGAGAACTGCTTTACACCGTTGTGCGAGATGCCATGGTGCGAGCGGGCGTACTTTCGGCCAGCTACAAATTCAAGGTGCTATCACTGGATCAGCGCGGCAGCCAATTTTTGATCATGATGGACTTGGCTCGCGAATTTGGAGGAGACACAGGACGCTTGAGCGAAATCGAAGCCCTGATTGCCCAAACTGCCAAATCACGCTACGAAATCGCAGTCACGGCTGTCTACTGGCGAGTGAATGACCATGTCGCTGTGGGCATACCGCTGCGCAGCAACCCGCCGACCGGTAGCGTCGCAGCCGCCCACAGAGCTGCCGCGCAAGCGCCTGGGGCTGTTGCTCCATTGCCAGCAGCAGCGGTTTCGACGGCGGCCTCAGACGCCAAGCTTTCGGTTCCCGCGGCAGCGGCAACTGCAACCTTGTCGACTCAGTCCAAGCCTGTGGCGCGACCACCGCCGTCGATCTTTGACCCCATAGAGGCGGACGAAGTGCTGGCATTTCGGAAGGCGCTTGGCAACGCTGGCGCGGGAAGCGCGGCGAGCGCGCCTGGCGTCGCAATACGCACGGGCCCCATGCGGCGGCCGGTAGCGGATGACTTCGCCGATACGGAAATGACAAACAACAACGCTCCTGCGTCTGATCTAAGCGGTACGCAATACGGCGATTTGTAGCGGCGGTGCCTTAGCATCTTGTCAGTGCCTAGAAAAATCTACCAAGCTACGTACGGCAAAATCGGCGTCGCGCAATTTTCCCTCGCCGCCCAGTCCGTGTAACCCAACAATGGCTGCGCCCTCTTTCTGGTGCTGACCGAGCTCCTTCCGCAGTCTCTTGCCGGCGAGCATGGTGAACCCGGCTGCAACAAAATCGCCGATTAGCAAAACTTTGTCGATCTCGCGGACAGCCTCTGTGTGCAGTTCTTTGATAACGATGTCTTGTTCGATCTAGGCTCAATCGGTAGTAATGAACGAAGGTTTGCGCTTTTGCAGTCAGCACAAAGACCAACTGCAATTCGTCTGCGACAACTGAGCTCGCCATAAAGCCTTGTGCATTCAGCCGACCGCCACGTTGGCCCGTAGAGCTAGACTGATGTAGTGGTGGAAAACAGCATGATCGGCATGCGAAACACCCTTGGACGTTTCAGCTGCGGAGTGGTGCCGAGAAGCTTCACTCCTGCCGCGAGCTGGTTGGACGCGGTGCGAATAAGTTTGCTTAAACAGTCCGAAAAGCAGAGTGCCGAGATGGGCATGGCGGCTGGCGCAAAGCACTCTGCAAGAATTTTTTGCAGGGTCACTAAATAAAATCAGGGAGCCAAGCGCCGATGCGCCCAGAGGCAACGCTAGGACGCGTTACGTTGCGGCTACCGCTTAGCGAGGTCGGCGTTTATCCCTGCAGCAACCGCGCGTGCGCCAGCGCGAGCGCCTGCGGAACCCCAGAGAGAACCAGCGTGTCGCCTTCGGCCAACACCGTGGTTTCTTCAAGCGCCAAGGCCCTGCCGGAGGCATTGCGCAGATTGACGACATGCACCCCAACGCTTGGAAGATCCAGCGCCCCCAAGCTGAGGCCCAGTGCAGCGGCTCCACCTGGCAAGCCCAGGGTTTCCAGCCGAGCCTGTTCGCGCTCGGCAATGGTGTCGTCGTCTGCGCCGTGGAAATAGCCCCGTAACATTTGGTACCGTGCTTCTCGTTGGTCTTGTGCCAGGCGAATCACACGGCGCATCGGCACGCCCATCAACGCCAACGCGTGACTGGCCAACATAAGCGAGCCTTCAATGGCCTCCGGCACCACTTCCGTAGCGCCTGCCTCGCGCAGGCGTTCCAGGTGCAAGTCGTCCTGAGTACGAACCACCACCGGCACCTGCGGCGCGTGCGAGCGGGTATTGACTAGCACCTTAAGCGCCGCAGGCAGCTCCAAGTAGGTAATCACTACCGCGCTGGCACGCACGAGACCAGCTGCCATCAGCGCCTGCAGACGCGTCGCATCGCCATACACCACCTTGTCGCCGGCTGCGGCTGCTTTTTGCACACGGTCGGGGTCCAGATCAATAGCCATGTAAGGAATTGATTCACGCTCGAGCATGCGGGCCAGGTTCTGGCCGCAGCGCCCGTAGCCGCAAATGATGACGTGTCCGGTGGTGTCTATGCTCTTGCGCGCAATCGTTGTCATCTGCAGCGACTGAAGCAGCCAGTCGCTGGCGACCAAGCGCATCACTATGCGGTTGCTGTAGGCGATTAAAAAGGGCGTCGCCAGCATTGATAGCACCATGGCGGCCAAAATAGGGTTCATAAGGCCTGGACGCACCAGCCCATTCTCCAGCGTGAGCGACAACAATACAAAGCCGAATTCGCCCGCCTGCGCCAAGTACAAGCCTGTGCGCAGCGCCACGCCGGTCGAGGCACCCGTCAGCCGCGCCAGCAATAGGATAACCACCAGCTTTACCACCAACGGCACAACTAGCAGGCCGAGCACCAGCCACCATTGCTCGAACAAAATGTGCCAGTCCAGCAGCATGCCGATGGTGATGAAAAACAGCCCCAACAGCACGTCGTGAAACGGACGCATATCAGTCTCCACCTGGTGCCGGTATTCCGTCTCTGATACCAGTACACCTGCAATGAATGCGCCCAGGGCCAAGCTCAGTCCTGCCAGGTCAGTTAGCCAGGCCAGCCCCAGCGTGATTAGCAGTAAATTGAGCATGAACAGCTCGTCACTCCGCCGCCTTGCTACCAGAGTGAGCCACCAGCGCATCACGTGCTGCCCGCCGGTTAGCAGGACTGTCACCAGCACTACGGCCTTAAACAACGCAAATGCCAGCGCTGGCAGCAAGTTTTCAGGCGACGAGCCCAGCGCGGGTATCAGCACCAACAGGGGTACTACCGCCAAATCTTGGAACAGCAGCACACCCATCACGTGTCGTCCGTGAGCGCTATCGAGCTCAGCGCGTTCAACCAGCAGCTTGACGACGATAGCGGTACTGCTCATGGCCAGCACACCAGCGAGCGCCAACGCCGTCTGCCAGCCTACATCCCAAACACCGCCGAGCAAGCGCGCCAATAACAAGGTGCCGCCAAAGCCTAGCGCCATGGTGACCACCACTTGCATCAAGCCGAGTCCAAAAACCTGACTGCGCATTGCCCGCAGCTTGGGCAAACTGAACTCCAAGCCAATGGCAAACATTAAGAACACCACGCCGAACTCGCCCAAGTGGCGCACGCTCTCTGAGTTGCGCGCCAGCGCCAGCGCATTGGGGCCTATCAGAACGCCGGCCACCAAATAGCCCAACATAGGCGGAAGCCGCATGCTGCGGCACACGACTACGCCCAGCACGGCGGCAAACAGGTAGAGCAGCGTGAGCGCTAGGTTGGACATGTTGCGATGCTAGCGGAGTGCGTCAAGAGGCTAGTGAGAGGTAGCTCGATAGAATCGCTCCATGCATGCCTCCCATTTTTCAGAGCGCCCTTTCGACTCTCAACAGGCGCTTAGACTGGGCCGCGAGACCTTCGAAATTGAAGCCGCCGCGCTCGCCCGATTAGGGCAAGCATTGAACGACACTTTTTCTGACGCTGTGCGCGCCATGCTGTCTACCGCAGGCCGTGTGGTGGTGATGGGAATGGGCAAAAGCGGCCATATAGGTCGCAAAATTGCCGCCACGCTTGCCTCAACAGGGACGCCCGCCCTTTTTGTACACCCGGCTGAAGCCAGCCACGGCGACTTGGGAATGGTCACGCCCAGCGATCTGGTGCTTGCCATTTCCAACAGTGGCGAGAGCTCAGAATTAACCGCTATCCTGCCGGTATTGCGCCGGCTTGGAGTTCCGCTCATCGCCGTGACAGGTAATCCTCAGTCTACGCTCGCGCGGCACGCTGATGTCGTTCTCAGCAGCTCGGTCGAGCGCGAAGCCTGCCCGCTTAACCTCGCCCCCACAACCAGTACGACTGCGCAGCTAGCCCTGGGCGATGCACTCGCCGTGGCCCTGTTGGACGCACGTGGGTTTCGCGCAGAAGATTTTGCTCGATCCCACCCAGGCGGCGCTCTAGGGCGCAAGCTGCTCACTCATGTCAGTGACGTGATGCGCAGCGGTGCCGAAGTGCCGCAAGTCGGCCCTGACGCTGGGTTTGGCGAACTGATGCGCGAGATGAGTGCCAAGGGGCTGGGTGCATCCGCGGTGGTCGATGGCGATGGCCGCATTCTGGGTGTCTTTACTGACGGTGATTTACGCCGTCGTATCGAAAACGGTGCCGACCTGCTGTCATCGCAAGCGTTCGATCTCATGCACGCTTTGCCGCACACCATTCGAGGCGATGCGCTGGCCGTCGATGCCGCCGCCCTTATGGAGGCGCACGGCATTACCAGCGTTTTGGTCGTGCGAGACGATAAGAAGCTGGAAGGGATCGTCCATGTGCGCGACCTTATGCGCGCCAAAGTCATCTGACCTGGCGATGTTGCACACGCACCCCCCCGCCCTGCGTCTTTCGCCCGAACTGCTGCTAGCGGCTCAGGACATAAAAGTTGTGTTTTTTGACGTCGACGGCGTGATGAGTGATGGCGGCATTTACTTCAGCGAAGCTGGTGAAACCCTTAAGCGCTTCAACACGCTCGACGGCCACGGAATTAAGCTGCTGCAGCGTGGCGGTATTGTGCCGGCCATCATCACAGGGCGTGATTCCTCCCCCCTTCGTTTGCGCCTATCGGCACTGGGAGTTCAGCATGCGGTGTACGGTATCGAAGACAAACGGCCCGCTGCCGAGCGCATTCTTCAGGATCTGAAGTTGACATGGCGGGACGCTGCAGCAATGGGCGATGACTGGCCAGATATACCGGTTATGCAAAGCGCCCGATTCGCTTGTGCTCCGCCCGGCGCCCACGTTGAAGTGCGTGCTTGTGCACAGCACGTTACCGTAGCGAGCGCGGGCCATGGAGCCGTACGCGAGGTGTGCGACTTGCTGTTGGTAGCCAACGGCAGCTACGCATGCCTACTGTCTCACTACTGCGCATGACGAGCACAATGCAGCGCCTATGGGACCGAGCCTCCGCTTATCTCCCGGTCATGTTGATGGGGGTGCTTGTTTTGGGAAGTTGGTGGCTGGTCCGCAGTGCGCCGACGGTTCCGTCGGGCGCTGCGGACGCTCCGCGCGGAGACGAGCCAGACTATTTCATGGAAAATTTCTCGGTAAAAAATTTTGGTGCCGGCGGGGCGCTTCTGAGCGAAGTGCGCGGCACGGTTGGTCGCCATTACCCCGAAACTGACACGTTAGAAGTCGAGGACGTGCGCATGCACTCGGTCGACGCCCAGGGTCGTCAAACTCGCGCGAGTGCAGACCGGGCATTGAGTAATGCCGATGGAACCGAGCTAAAGCTTTTCGGCAACGCCCGTGTGGTGCGAGAGCCCTACTCCACCAGCAACGCTGCCGAAAAACGCGGTATCAAAACCGAACCGCAGCTCACATTCGCAGGAGAGTTTCTGCATATTTGGCCGCAGCAAGAGCGAGTCGAATCCAACCAAGCGGTCACACTCACCCGCGGAGCAGACACCTTCAAAGCCGACGGCTTGACCTACAACAATGCCCAACAGTTGCTAACGCTCAAGGGAAATGTACGTGGCACCCTAATGCCGCAAAAAATGCGATGAACCATGCCCTACCGCCCTATTTACTACGAAGTATGCTATTGATTAAGTAGTGCAAATGAGGCTTTAGGCGATAAAATAAAAAGCCCTCGAAGGGGCTTTTGAATGACTGCTGGCTGGCTCAATACCCGTTGTTACCGTAGCCACCGCCGCCGTTGCTGCGGTCATCGCTTCCACCATTTCCGCCTCGTGGACCATTACCGTATGGGCTGCGGAACCCGCTGTTTCCTCGGCCGCCGCCACCCTCGCGGTTGCCACTGCCGTAGCCACCTCCTCCAGTACGGGGTGGGCGTGGCTCCATCGGTCGTGCTTCGTTCACCACAATGGCTCTGCCGCCCAGAGACTGGCCGTTCATGCCGTTAACAGCGGCTTGAGCTTCTGGATCGCTGCTCATTTCCACAAAGCCAAAGCCTTTGGAGCGTCCCGTTTCGCGCTCCATCATGACTTTGGCGCTGATTACGGAACCGAATTCAGCGAAAGCTTGCTGCAAATCTTCATCACGTACGCCATAGGGCAGATTGCCCACGTAAAGTTTGTTGCCCATGCTCGGGACTCCTAAGAACACATGAAAAGGAAACACTTAAAAAAGCGATGGAGCCTGCAGACTGCAACGAGATCACTTGAGAGTCCATCAGACTTGGAAGCCAAAAGAAAAGTACCGGTGCGATTTTTTGTCGTCTTTCCTCTCCGAAGTGAAACCATTGGAGGAAGGACTTACGAAGAATGACTCTCGCTGTATTGGCTCTCTTGCCTCAGTTGCTTTCTATCCGACTGACTTCCATCAGAAATTTGAGATTGCGCGATAGTGGAGGATAACCGCATACTTTTTTAGGCTTCGTCGGCAAAGAGTGGTCGCTGCGCACCAACCAGTCAACACACGGACATCTCCTCCAGCATATTATTAATTCCGGCGTTCAGAGAAGATCAAGCAATTTCGCCAACGCTCAGGTAGGCGCACAACAAAAAAGGAACCCGAGGGTTCCTTTTCGCTAGGCTGACACATCAGCCCAAGTTATGTATCGATGTGAATCAATAGCCGCCACGGCTACCGCCGCCACCACCACCACCGTAGCCGCCACCGCCACCGCCGCCACTACGGCCGCCGCCGCCGCCGCCGTAACCACCGCCACCGCCGTTGCCGCCACCACCGTAGCCGCCGCCACCACCACCAGCGCCGCCGCCGTATCCACCGCCACCAGTGCGCGGAGGACGTGGCTCCATCGGACGTGCTTCGTTGACAACGAGGTCACGACCGCCAAAGTTTTGGCCGTGCACGCCAGCGATAGCTGCTTGTGCTTCTGCGTCGCCGCCCATTTCGACAAAGCCGAAACCTTTTGACCGGCCGGTGTCGCGTTCCATCATGACCTTGGCGCTAGACACAGCACCGTACTCGCTGAAAGTCTGCTCGAGGTCGCTGTCGCGGAAAGAATAGGGCAGGTTGCCCACGTAAAGTTTATTGCCCATAAGGGACTCCTGAAAGAACCAAAAAACGCGATGGAGTCCGACGCAATCAACAAACCTGTGACGACTTCAAAGACGCGAAACTGACCAGACACCGCTTGCACTGCTTCCCGACTTGCGAAAAGCTAGAGCATTATGAGCCAATTTTCTAGCCGGCTTGGTGTAGTTTGCTTTTTTTTGCGTTTTGTAACCTCGAGCAACACTAGCTTAGCGATTCAGCCCCAGTGGCACTCATGATTTTCCGAGGGTGGTTTTGCTATAGTGACTTTCATGCGCCGATTTGCCAAAGCTTGCGGGCGCCATACAAATTCAGCTAAAGACCAATCCGAGCCTACCCGGTACCGTTTTTAGTGTTGCCGGGTTTTTTTATGCCGTTGCTCGCTACACCCCAATTTCAGGAATTTTCAGAAGCGCTGGCGTTACAGAGCGGCGAGCGGTTGCCCGCCTACCGGCTGGCGTTTGAGACCTACGGCGCACTGAACGCTGAGCGGTCTAATGCCGTGCTGGTTTGCCATGCGCTCAATGCGTCTCACCACGTAGCTGGCGTGTACGAAGGACAGGACAAGAGCGAAGGGTGGTGGGACACCATGATTGGTCCTGGCAAGCCGCTCGATACGGACCGTTTCTTTGTGATCGGGGTCAACAATCTGGGTTCTTGCTTTGGCTCGACAGGCCCCATGCACCCTAACCCCGAAACAGGTGACATTTACGGCGCAGACTTTCCCGTGCTCACAGTGGAAGATTGGGTGGATGCGCAGGCTCGGTTACTCGATGTCATGGGCATCCAAACCTTGGCCGCTGTATTAGGCGGAAGCTTAGGCGGCATGCAGGCGCTGTCGTGGACTCTGCAATACCCAGAGCGTGTACGCCACTCGGTAGTCGTCGCCAGCGCGCCCAATCTCACGGCTGAGAACATTGCCTTTAACGAAGTGGCCCGGCGGGCGATCGTGACGGACCCTGATTTTCATGGCGGCCACTTCTACCGCCACGACGTGATTCCTAAGCGCGGTCTGCGCATTGCGCGGATGATTGGCCACATCACCTACCTCAGCGACGATGTCATGAACGAAAAGTTCGGGCGCACCTTGCGCCCTGCGTCTCTCGCCGCGGCAACAGATGGATCCGAGGCAGACCACGACGCGCTCGGCACAAACGATTCAACCGAACCGCGCGCTTACCGCTACACCACGCAAGGTGTGGAGTTTCAGATTGAGAGCTACTTGCGCTACCAAGGCGACAAGTTCAGCGAGTACTTTGATGCCAACACCTACTTGCTGACTACGCGTGCGCTGGATTATTTCGATCCAGCGCGGGGCTTCGCAGGCAACCTGACGCAAGCCTTGGCGCGCGCCACAGCGAAATTCTTGCTGGTGAGTTTCACCACAGATTGGCGTTTTGCGCCTGCGCGCTCTCGCGAAATCGTCAAGGCTTTGCTGGAGAACCGCTGCGATGTCAGCTACGCAGAAATCGACGCACCGCATGGTCACGATGCTTTTTTGCTGAGCGATCCGCGCTACTTGGGCGTTGTCGGTGCGTACTTCGACCGCATTGCCAAGGAACTGCCATGACCGCGCCGGCCACCATGCAGGCGCTTGCCGCGCTGGTGCCACAAGGCTCGCGCGTGCTGGATTTGGGTTGCGGCGACGGCGCTCTGCTCGACTACTTGCAAAAGCAGCGCGGCTGCACCGGCTACGGTGTGGAAATTGACGACACCAATGTGCTCGCCTGTGTACGCCGCGGCGTCAACACCATTCAACTCAACCTGGATGAGGGGTTGGCCAGCTTTGAAGACAGCTCGTTCGACGTGGTGCTTCAGATCGACACCCTTCCCCATTTGCGCAACGCGGAAACCATGCTGCGCGAGACGGCCCGCGTCGGGCGCGCCGGTATCGTGGCCTTCCCCAATTTTGCCCATTGGCCCAACCGCCTGGCAGTGCTGCGGGGCCGCATGCCTGTTACCAAGCGCCTGCCGTACCAGTGGTACGACACCCCCAATATCCGCGTGGGGACGTTTGCGGACTTTGAGGTGCTGGCCCATAAAAACGACCTGCGCGTGCTGGATGCATTCGGCTTGCAGGACGAGCGCGTGGTGCGCTGGTTGCCCAACGCACGGGCGGGCACGGCGGTGTTTCATTTTGAACGGGCGTGTTAGGCAGAGTTTCTGTCTATTCCAGCAGGGATAGGTAGCGACGGCTGTGGTGCGGGCAATGCGCGATGCCGCTTTTGCAGAAGTCCTGCATCTATGGATTTGGCTTTGCTTTGCTTGCTTTGCTTGAGTTTTGCCATCTGGGCCGCGCAAGCCCCTTCCTAAAGGTGCTCAGCAAACCTTCTCGTCCGCTCAGCCAAGGCCATGCTTGCGTCCTTGGTCTTTGATACCAATAGTCGCCTTTGCCGCTGGTCTTGCTGCTTTAGAAATGGGCTCTGGATCAGAGACCCCGCGAAGATGCTTGCCAAATCCTTGTGTACGCCCTGCCACAAGTATGAAATACGCGGTGCAGTGTGACCGGCTTAAATCACGCGCAGCGCATCTCTAAAATGCGGTTGTATGGACTTCCTCGACATGCTGCGCGCCGCTTCCGCGCAAAACAACTCAATGCTTTGCGTCGGCCTCGACCCGGAGCCCACGCGTATTCCGGCCTGTGTAGCGGATGGCCCGAACCGGCTGTACGACTTCTGCGCCGCCATCGTTGATGCCACCAGCGACCTGGTGTGTGCCTTCAAGCCGCAGATCGCCTACTTTGCGGCGCAGCGGGCAGAGGATCAGCTAGAGCGCTTGATGGCGCACATGCGCTGCAACGCGCCGCAGGTGCCCATCATTCTGGATGCCAAGCGTGGCGACATTGGATCGACCGCTGAGCAGTACGCCAAAGAAGCCTTTGAGCGCTACGGCGCGGATGCGGTCACGCTGTCGCCGTTCATGGGCTTTGATTCCGTCGCGCCGTATTTGCAATACCCCGGTAAGGGCGTGTTCCTGCTGTGCCGCACGTCCAATCCTGGCGGAGATGACTTGCAAAACCAGCGGCTTGCCGATGTGGAGGGGCAGCCGCGCTTGTACGAGCACTTGGCCGGTTTGGCTCAGGGGCCGTGGAACCACAACGGGCAGTTGGGCTTGGTGGTGGGCGCGACATATCCGGCCGAGATTGAGCGGGTACGGGCGCTGGCACCCACCGTGCCGCTGCTGATTCCAGGCGTGGGCGCACAAGGCGGCGATGCGGTGGCCACGGTGCGGGCCGGATGGCGGCCGGATGGGCCGGTTATCGTGAACTCGTCGCGCGCCATTTTGTACGCCAGCAATGGGCCCGATTTTGCGCAGGCCGCGCGGCGCGAGGCAGAACGCTCCAGAGCCCTGCTACAGGCAGCATTGCCCTAAGCGGGTGAGGGCGTTCGGTGGTCGATTTTGTTCAGGCAGCAGACCACCATGAGCTGTGAGCTGTGAGCCTTCGTTCAGCGCCGCGATTTCGCCCAGCGCCCACCCAGCACCACGCACAGCAGCGCCGAGACGATAAAGCCCGTGCCCACCCACTGCCACCGCGTGACAACCTCGTCCAATATCAGCATGCCCGCAGCCAGTCCCACCACGGGTACGCCCAGGCTGAACGGGGCCACGCGATTGGCCGGGTAGCGCACCATCAGCCGCGTCCACAAGCCATAGGCCAAGATGGTGGCGGCCCAGCCCAGGTAGGCCACCGCCGCCCAAGACACCAGCGGCAGTGCCGCCCAGGCCTCGGTGTGAAACCAGCGGATGCTGGTGGGATCGGTCAGCATCGATAGCGCAATGAATGCGGCGATAGGCGCAGGGCACGACCAGACCACAAACGCCAGTGGGTTGTAGCCCGGCGCAGCACGCAGCGCCAAGCGCGAGATGATGTTGGATACGGCCCAGGTGGCGGCGGCAGACAGGGTAAGGAAAACGGCTATCAATGGCACCCCACCCGTGCTTGCCCCGCCCGAAGCGCCTGCGCCAATGAAGTTAAAGCCAAAACACAGCAGGCCCACAGCTGCCAGGCCCATTCCGATCACCAAAGGTCGGTCAGGCCGTTCGTGCAAGGCCGCAAACGCAAGCAAGGCGGTGAAAAAAACCTGTGTCTGCATGAGCACACTGGCCAGCGCAGCCGTCATACCCAACTTGAGCGCAAAAAACCCAAAGCCAAATTGGCCTACGCCCTGAAACAAACCAAACACCACTACCCAGCGCCAGCCAATGCGCGGCGGTCGCACCAGCAGCAGCATGGGCAGGGCGGCAAACAGGTAGCGCACGGCGCCCAATTCAAACGGTGCAAAGCTGCGCAGGCCATATTTCATGGCGATGAAATTCAGGCCCCAGATGACCACCACCACCAGCGCAGCCAGCAGGTCACGCGGAGCCATAGGAGGTTCGACACTGGTTGAGCTGGCGCTCACAGCGCCGCCCGTGCGGCCGTGATTTGCGCGCGTACGCGCTCCGCCAAGGCCAAATCACCCGGGGTTTCACCGGTCCAGCGGTCTACGCTGCGGGCGACGCCATCGACACCCAGCGCTACGTACACCGCCGCACAGTGCAGCACTTCGTGCAGGCTGGAGCCGACAGGGCCGGTGTGCACTTCGATGGCCAGGCTCATGCTGGTATCTCCGGTGTAGGCAAGGCGCGCGCGTACTTCGACCAGCTCGCCCGCATGCACGGGACGCAGAAAGTGGGCGCTGCCCACAAACGCGGTAACGCAGTCGCCATGGACCTATGCAGAAGCACAGGTAAAACCCGCCTCATCTACCCAGCCCAGTCCAGCACGGTACCGCCGCCGATACGACCGCCCATGTGCTTGCCGGTGTAAGGCGCCAGGAAGCGCAGAGTAATGGAATGCATGGCGGGCCTTGGGGTGGGGGAACCGGTCATTATTCCTGAACCGAGCGAGGATTAGTGTCCCACGAGCAGTAGTCATCTACTATCAAATAAATAGCTGCTAGCGCTTATGCAACAAGCGCTAGAGGCCTATTTGACCAAATATTTCTGTAGATACTGCCCGGTATAGCTCGCCGGGTTGGCCGCGAGCTGCTCTGGCGTGCCGCTGCCCACCACGTTGCCGCCGCCCGCGCCGCCCTCCGGGCCCATGTCGATCAGCCAGTCCGCCGTCTTGATCACATCCAGGTTGTGCTCAATGACGACGATGGTGTTGCCCGCATCGCGCAGCTGGTGCAGCACCTTGAGCAGCAAATCGATATCGGCAAAGTGCAGGCCGGTGGTGGGTTCGTCCAGCACATACAGCGTGCGGCCGGTATCGCGCTTGCTCAGTTCCTGCGCCAGTTTGACGCGCTGCGCTTCACCACCTGACAAGGTCGTGGCGCTTTGGCCCAGGCGCAGGTAGGTCAGGCCCACATCCAATAGCGTCTGCAATTTGCGGGCGATGGTCGGCACGTCTTTGAAGAACCCAAACGCGTCTTCTACCGTGAGCTGCAGGATGTCCGCGATGTTGCGGCCTTTCCACTGCACCTCCAGCGTTTCGCGGTTGTAGCGTTTGCCGTGGCAAATATCGCAGGGCACGTAGACGTCGGGCAGGAAGTGCATTTCCACTTTCACTACGCCGTCGCCCTGGCAGGCTTCGCAGCGCCCCCCCGCCACGTTGAAGCTGAATCGGCCGGGGCCGTAGCCGCGTTCTTTGGCCAGATTGGTCTCGGCCATTAGCTCGCGGATCGGCGTGAACAGCCCGGTGTACGTGGCCGGGTTGCTGCGCGGCGTGCGGCCAATGGGGCTCTGGTCGACGTTGATGACCTTGTCGAAATACTCAATGCCTTCAATGGCTTCGTGCTCGGCCGGCTCTTCGTGCGCGCGGTAGAGCTGGCGCGCCACGGCGGTGTACAGCGTGTCGTTCACCAGCGTACTTTTGCCCGAGCCGGACACGCCGGTGACGCAGGTGAATAACCCGACTGGGAAGTCCACACTGACGTTTTTCAGGTTGTGGCCGCTGGCACCGACCACTCGCAGCGCCTGCAGGTCGCCCTGGCGCGCCACGTGCTCGGCCATGCGGGCGGCGCGGCGCTCACCGGCTTCGGTAATGGGAAAGCGCGACTTGCCCTTTTGCGGCGCAGCTGCTGGCGCTGCGACTACCGGCAGCCAAGGCGTGCGCTTCTGCGGAACCGCAATGGACAAAGTGCCCGCGAGGTACTGGCCGGTGAGCGAATTCGGGTTGTCGCGCACTTCGTCGTAGGTGCCCTGCGCCATCACCCGGCCGCCATGCACGCCCGCGCCAGGGCCCATGTCGATGACTTGGTCGGCGGCGCGCATCATGTCTTCGTCGTGCTCGACCACGATGACGCTGTTGCCGATGTCGCGCAGGTGTTTGAGCGTGACGATCAGCCGGTCGTTGTCGCGCTGGTGCAGGCCAATGCTGGGCTCGTCGAGCACATACATCACGCCCGTCAGGCCCGAACCAATCTGCGACGCCAGCCGGATGCGCTGCGCCTCGCCACCACTGAGCGTTTCTGCACTGCGGTCCAGGCTTAAATAGTTCAGGCCCACGTCGTTCAAAAACTGTAGCCGCGTGGCAATTTCGCGCACCACTTTGTCGGCGATGTCGGCTTTTGCACCGTGCATTTGCAGCGACGCGAACCAGGCGTGCGCCGTGGCGAGTGTGGCGTGGCTTACTTCCCAAATCGCGCGGGATTGCTCCCCCTCACCGATCTTCACAAAGCGGGCTTCTCGGCGCAGGCGGGTGCCGTGGCAATCGGGGCAGGGCTGGGTGCTACGGTAGCGCGCCAGATCTTCGCGCACCACGTTGGAATCGGTCTCGCGGTAGCGCCGCGTCATGTTGGGCAGGATGCCTTCAAAGGCGTGCATGCGCACGACCGGCTTGCCTTTCCTGGAGCCGCTCTCCGTCAGGTATTCGAAGGCGATCTGCTCCTCGCCTGAACCGTGCAGCACCACCTGCTGCACGTGGGCGGGCAGCTCCTCAAAAGCCGTTTCCACATCAAAGCCGTAGTGCGCGGCCAGGCTTTGCAGCATGGTGAAGTAGTAGGCGTTGCGCTTATCCCAGCCTTTGATGGCGCCGCTCGCCAGGCTGAGCGTGGGGAAGGCCACGACGCGCGCCGTGTCAAACACCTCGCTATGGCCCAGGCCGTCGCAGGTAGGGCAGGCGCCCATGGGCGAATTGAAGGAGAACAGGCGCGGCTCGAGCTCGGGCAAGGAGTAGTTGCACACCGGGCAGGAGAACTTCGAGCTGAAGGCGTGCTCGGCGCCGCCGTCCATCTCGATGGCCAACACGCGGCCATGCGTTTCGCCGGCGCTGGCGCCGACCCGCAGGGCGGCTTCAATGCTTTCGGCCAGCCGCTGCTGGGCGTCTTCGCGCACCTTCAAGCGGTCGATCACGACGTCGATGTCGTGCTTCTCGGTCTTCTTGAGCGCGGGCAGCTTCTCGGCTTCCAGCACTTGGCCGTCGATGCGAAAACGCACGTAGCCCATTGCCTGCATTTGCGCAAACAGATCATTGAATTCGCCTTTCTTCTCGCGTGCCACCGGCGACAAAATCATCAAGCGCGTTTCTGCTGGAAGGGCCAGTACCGCATCCACCATCTGGCTTACAGTTTGTGACTGCAGCGGCAGGCCGTGGTCGGGGCAGTAGGGGGTGCCAGCGCGGGCGTAGAGCAGGCGCAGGTAGTCGTGAATCTCGGTCACGGTGCCCACGGTGGAGCGCGGGTTGTGGCTGGTGGCTTTTTGCTCGATGGCGATGGCGGGCGACAAGCCTTCAATCAAATCGACATCGGGCTTGTCCAGACGACCCAGAAACTGCCGCGCATAGGCCGACAGGCTTTCTACATAACGCCGCTGGCCCTCGGCGTACAAGGTGTCGAAGGCCAAGCTCGATTTGCCTGAGCCCGAGAGGCCCGTGATCACGACCAACTGGTTACGAGGCAAATCCAGGTCGATGTTCTTCAAGTTGTGCGTGCGCGCTCCGCGAATGCTGATGCGCTGCTCGCGCATCACGCGAGCGAGATAGGCGCGATCACGGTCTTCTTTGGTGATGGGTCCGTCGGAAGCGGGAACGGGAGCAAAGGTCACAGGCGGCTTGGATAGGGGAAACCCTCTATGGTAGGCCAGAGCGCCGTGGGGCCCGGATGCGAGCACATCCCGTCGACGAGTCACCGGGAAGACCCTCAGAAATGAAGCGGGGTTCTTTCGCCGACTGCAAATCCAGCCCCATATGATGGTTTTGCACATTAGCTGGGGCGCACAGATCCTGGCGGTGGCACCGCAAGACGCAGAACTTGTGGCGAAGTAAGCAGCGCTCCTCTGGAAGACGTACATGCTTTGGAGAGGGGCCAAGTTCCATTTATCAGGAGACAAATTTTGCACCTTAGAAACCGAATTTTTGGCGGCCTAACCGCATTCGCGTTGCTCTGCGCCGTCGCTGTTCCGGCGCACGCCGCCGGTTTTGATTCGGCGGTTGACGCCTTTTTTAAAGACTATCTGGGCTGGTTCGCTGCGCTGATATTTACATCGGTGCCGTTGGGTGAGACCAGCTTTCCGTTGATCGCCGGCTGGCTGCTAATCGCTGCCTTGGTTTTTACCCTGTACTTTGGCTTTATCCAGTTTCGCCAGTTCAAGCTCGCTATTGACATCGTTCGAGGGAAATACTCGGATCCCAACGGCAAGCACGAGGGTGAGGTCTCGCACTTTCAGGCGCTGGCCACGGCACTGTCGGGCACGGTCGGGTTGGGCAACATCGCCGGGGTGGGAGCCGCCCTTGCCATCGGTGGGCCTGGTGCCACTTTCTGGATGATCATCGTCGGACTGCTGGGCATGGCTTCCAAGTTCACTGAGTGCACTTTGGGTGTGAAGTACCGCACCGTATTGCCATCGGGCGCTATTTCGGGCGGCCCCATGTATTACTTAAGCCGCGGCTTGGCCGAGCGCGGCATGCCGGGCGTTGGCAGGTTTCTGGCAGTCTGTTTTTCCGTGATGGTGATTCTGGGTGCCCTTGGCGGCGGCAACATGTTTCAAGGCAACCAGGCCAACGCCATGCTCGTGCAGACGTTTGGCCTGCCCGATGGCTACGGCTGGATCACCGGCGTCGTGCTGGCGCTGTTTGTGTTCTCCGTCATTGTGGGCGGCATGCCCGCTATTGCGACCGTCACATCAAAGCTGGTTCCTTTTATGGCCTTGCTGTATGTCGCCATGTCGATGGCGGTGATTTTTGGCAACCTCGACAAGGTAGGTCCCGCATTTGCCGCAATTTTTGAGGGTGCGTTTACGGGTGCTGGCGTGGCCGGCGGTTTTGTCGGTGCGCTGATTCAGGGCTTGAAGCGGGCCACCTTTTCCAACGAGGCAGGTGTGGGATCGGCGGCGATTGCGCACTCCGCCGTGAAGACAAGCGAACCCATCACCGAAGGCCTGGTCTCTTTGTTGGAGCCATTCATCGACACGGTCATCATTTGCACAATGACCGCTTTGGTCATCACCATCGCTGGCCTGAACACCGGTCCATTCCCGCTTGAGGGCGGCTTGACCGGTGTGCAACTAACGGCGGCTTCTTTCCAAGGCACTGCTGATTGGTTCCGCTATCCGCTGGCGCTTGCGGTGTTGATGTTTGCCATCTCGACCATGATCTCCTGGTCTTACTACGGCCTGAAGGGCTGGACATACTTGGTGGGCGAGGGCAAGACCAGCGAGCTGATCTACAAAATTGGCTTCTGCGTCTTTGTGGTGATTGGCTGCTCTATCGGCTTTAGCGCGGTGATCGATTTCTCGGACGCCGCAATTTTTGCCATGGGTATCTTCAACATCATTGGCCTGTATTTTCTGATGCCGGTGGTCAAGGCGGAGCTTCACAAGTTCCTGGCCAAAGTGCAAAACGGGCAGTTCAAGCGCTACGACTAAGCAGCCCCAGCCCTGTAAAAAATTGGCCTTTTGGGCCCATTTTTTTGGCGTTCGGCGCCACGTCTGATGTGCCGAACGCCCGAACGAACTGGTCACAAGCCATTGGGCGAGAGATCGACCATGCGCCCGTTGCGGCTTGGAGCTTCTCCGCCCGTCATGTGCGCAGCAGCCTGTTGGGCGTTGCGCGAGAATGCACGTTTGCCTGCCTCAGCGCATTGCCGTGCCGGATTCCACCCCTCCAACCTCCTCTGGTGCCTCTGCGCCACCCTCCAAAGCTCCCAGCATCGACACCCGAATGACGGCGCTGGAGCGGCGCTCCAGTGTCAGCCTGGCGTTGATTTTTGCGCTGCGCATGTTGGGCCTCTTTCTGGTTCTGCCCGTGTTCGCACTTGAAGCGCGCAAGTACCCCGGCGGGGACGACCCCGCGCTGGTGGGGCTCGCGCTGGGCATGTATGGCTTGACGCAGGCGTTTTTGCAGCTGCCGCTGGGCATGGCGTCGGACCGGCTTGGACGAAAGCGCGTCATTGTGGCGGGCCTGTTGGTGTTCGCAGCGGGCAGCCTGGTCGCCGCCACGGCAGATTCGGTGATGGGCTTGTTGGTGGGGCGGGCCTTGCAGGGCGCAGGAGCCGTGTCGGCGGCGGTCACCGCGCTTTTGGCCGACCAGACGCGTGACGGCGTGCGCACCAAGGCCATGGCGCTGGTGGGCGGCAGCATCGGCCTGATGTTTGCCGTAGCGCTGGTGGCTGCACCCGCACTGGCCGCTTGGGGCGGGCTGCCGGGCCTGTTTGGTTTGACTTGCGCGTTGGCGCTGGCCGGCATCGTCGTGGTGCTGTGGTGGGTGCCGCCCGAGCCGGAGCAACACAAAAACGCGCCGCGTGGGCGTCTTTTGGAGGTGTGGAAACACGCCGACCTGCTGCGCCTGAACCTGGGCGTATTTGTGCTGCACAGCGTACAGCTGGCCATGTGGGTTGCTGTGCCGGCCATGCTGGTGCAGGCCGGTTTGGCCAAGGCGGTGCACTGGCATGTGTACCTGCCGGCTGTCGTGCTGTCGTTTTTGGCCATGGGTGGTTTGTTTGCGCTGGAGCGGCGAGGGCATTTGCGCGCTGCGCTGCTGGTGTCCATCGGACTGGTTCTTTCCGTCCAGGTAGCGCTGGGCCTGCTGGCAGTGAGCGGTGCAGCGCCCGCGCTGTGGGTGTTGGGCGCGGTGCTGTTTGTATTTTTTTGTGGTTTCAATGCGTTGGAGGCCAGCCAGCCGAGCCTGGTTTCGCGCATGGCACCGGCTCCACTGCGCGGTGCGGCGCTGGGCACCTACAACACGCTGCAATCATTGGGCTTGTTTGCCGGCGGCGCGCTGGGTGGCGCGCTGGTGAAATGGGCAGGCGTGCCCACATTGTTTGCGGTAACGGGCGCCCTGTGCGCTGTTTGGCTGGTGCTGGGCTGGGGGCTGCGACCGGTAGGGCGCGGCAGCAGTGGGCACTGACTAACTGACGCCGGCTTGGCATGTCACCGCTCAACGCACCAGAGACTAAAAAGCGGCCTCTGAGATGAGCGCCCTCGCAAAACTTCGCTACTCCTGAAGGGGCTGCGCCGGCACCGATGCCGGGGCAGCTCTTCTGCAGGCTCTAAGAGCTCTTGCCGATGGCGTTCCCGCCGTTTTGCGGCGTGTGAATCCGTTGAAGCGCGCCCTGAGGCCGCCGCCACTCAGCGCGAATGGGTCGTCGGGCCTGTGTCTGAAGAAGGGGGTGGGTGGGTATCGCCATCAGCCGGCGGCTGTGTACCGGCAGTCGCGGGCATCGACGCTGTGGGCGTGGTGGCCCCACCGGGCGACTGTGAGCGCGCCCCAGTGGTAGGCGATTCGTTCGTTGCCGACGTCCCTGCCGAAAGGTACGATTTTTTGAGTTCCGCCACCATGTGCAGGGCCAGCGTTTCGTAAAGCGGCCGCGCGATCATGCGCGAGATCAGGCTGGCCAGCATGGCGGCCGACATCAGGCTCAGCACCATGGCATGGCCGTCGATCATCTCCATCACGATGATGAAAGCGGTCAGCGGTGCTTGCGTTACCGCAGCCAGAAAAGCCGCCATTCCCATGGCGATCAGCGCAGGCGCAATGTCGGTACCCATCAGCAGAGACACGTTTTGCCC
Source organism: Burkholderiales bacterium (assembly GCA_038235025.1). Lineage (GTDB taxonomy): Bacteria > Pseudomonadota > Gammaproteobacteria > Burkholderiales > Burkholderiaceae_C > Simplicispira. The sequence goes on along the minus strand of JBBSUJ010000008.1, from coordinate 10,927 downwards.
CACACCCGCACCAATGGAAAGCGACGGGGCAAAAATACCGCCCGGCACGCCGCACCACGCGGTAAGCCAGGTGGCGACAAATTTCAGCGTGACATACAGCTCGGGCATTTCGGCCTGGCCCGCCAGCATGTGTTGCACGGCCTCGGAACCCGCGCCAAAAGTTGCTCCGCCGGTCACTAGGCCGATCACGGCTATGACCAGTCCGCCCACTGCCGCAAAGCGGATCGGAAAGCGCGCGCGCAGGCGATTCATGCGTTCCGGCGTACCAGTGAGCGAGACCGCCATGAGCTTCGCGAAGAGGCCGCCGAGTGCCCCGCAGGCCAGCACCACCGTGAGGCCGGGTGCCAGGGCGCTCCAGTCCAGGGCCGGTACTTCAATGACGCCAAAGTAACTGCGATTGCCAAAGAAGGAAACGCCGACCAGACCGGCCAGCACGATGCCTGTAATCAACAGGCCGCTGCTGCGCGATTCAAGCTTGCGTGATAGCTCTTCAATGGCGAACACCACACCGGCCAGCGGTGCGTTGAACGCCGCAGCGATTCCGGCAGCACCGCCCGCCACCAGCAGCGCGTGGTCGCTGATGCCCGAATGGGGGCTTAGCCACCGCCTGGCGTGCTGCATGACACCCGCAGCAATCTGCACCGAGGGGCCTTCGCGGCCGATCGACAGGCCGCCCAAAAAACCTGCACTGCCCAGCAGCATCTTGGCGAGTGTGAGTCGAAGCGATACGAAATGGCGTCGCTCCTCCGGGCTTACGTCGGGCTCCAGCGTCGCCATCACTTGCGGGATGCCGGAGCCCGAAGCAGTTGGCGCAAACCTGCGCGTGGCCCATACGATGGCGGCCGCCAGCGCGGGGGTAAGAAACAGCACGGCCCAACCGCCTTGCCAGTGGTAGACCGACTCAAACCACCCGAAGGCTTGGTTGGTCATGAGCGTAAAAGCAACCACGCTCAGGCCGGCCATCGCAGCGTAGGCCAGCACGATCGTGCGGTCCAGCCACATGCGCCCGTTCGAAAATTCCTCGCGCAGGTTGTGCAGAACGTCGGGTTGGTGGTGCATGGAAAAAGGGCGCGTGCAAAGCCCGGTGGTGGCTAGAAACGACAAGGCAGACGACAAGGCAAACAGACCGAGGCGGCGCGCTGTTTGCCGTATTTGATTGTTGCACGCAGGCGTTTTTATGTCGACTGGACGCACTGTTTGCGCCCGCCTTGGTGTCTTTGTACGGAATCAACCGGCGGGGAAGATACCGGTTTCTCGAACGCCTAGGGAGCCGTTGCGGCTGTACAGGCTGCGAATAAACGTGCATGAAGCTTGGCCACCGTTCGTGCGCACCAGTCGGTCGCTATGAGCGCATCGAAACAGCAACGGGCGGCTTTTGGCCGGTGATGGATTTGGTGAGCGGCCGGGGGCACCGTGGCGTTCAGTACAGCGTATTCGCCTCAGAGGCGGATCATCAAGCTCCGTGTGCTTTTGGCGGTGTCGCCTTCAGTGTGGACACCAGGTGGATGGCAAGCGTTTCATAGAGCGGCCGTGCAATCAGACGCGAGATAAGGCTTGCCAGCATGGCCGCCGCCATCAGGCTGAGCACCATGGCGTGACCATCAACCATCTCCATCACAATGATGAAAGCGGTCAACGGGGCTTGCGTAACAGCCGCTAAAAAAGCCGCCATGCCAATGGCTATCAACACCGGGGCGATGTCGATAGCGCCCATCATCAGCGACATGTCGTGGCATACCCCCGCGCCGATCAACAGCGAAGGCGCAAAAACGCCCCCGGGCACTCCGTACCACGCGGTAAGCCAAGTGGCGATGAATTTCAGCGTGACAAAAAGTTCTGGAATATCGGCCTGGCCTGCCAACACGTTTTCCACGGGTTGCGAACCGGTGCCAAACGTGGCCCCGCCAGTAACCAGTCCAATGACCGCCACCGCCACCGCCAGGCCGCCTGCCGCGGCAAAGCGCATCGGAAAGCGCGCCCGCAGCCGGTTCAGTCGTCCGGGTGCGCCGGTGCGGGAGGCTGCCAGGACTTTGGCAAAAAAGCCGCCGAGTGCCCCGCAGGCCAGAACCACCATCACGCCTGCCACCAGCACGCTCCAGTTCAGCGCGGGCACGCGAATCACGCCCAAATAACTGCTGTTGCCAAAGAAGGACACGCCGGCCAAACCCGCCAGAACGATGCCGGTGATCAGCAGGCCACTGCTGCGCGATTCCCGTTTGCGCGACAGGTCTTCAATCGCGAACATCACGCCCGCCAGCGGTGCGTTGAAGGCCGCCGCAATACCTGCCGCGCCGCCTGCCACCAGCAGCGCGTGGTCGCTGATGCCGGAATTGGGCTTCAATCAGCGCCGGGCGTATTGCATAACGCCGGCGGTGATTTGCACCGATGGCCCTTGGTGGCCCATCGACAAACCTCCCAGAAAACCGGCACTGCTCAAAAGCATTTTGGCGGCGGAGAGGCGCAGGGAAACAAACTGCGGCCATTGCGCGGCGCTGACCTCGGGGCGCAGCGCCGCCATGACTTGGGGAAGGCCCGACCCAGCCACTGTGGGGACAAAACGCCCCGTGATCCACACGATGCCCGCGGCGACTGCGAGGGTCAAAAACAGCACGGCCCAACCCCCTCCCTGCCAGTGGTGGACCTTCTCAACCCATTCGAAGGTCGCGCGCGTCATCAAGGTAAAAAGAACGACACGCAGACCCGCCAACACGGCATAAATCAAGACGATCGAGCGGTCCAACCACATGCGCCCGTTGAAAGTTCCTGGCGCAGGTTGTGCAGGAGGTCGGGATGGTGATGCATTGGGACGAGAGCGCCGCGCAGTGGCGGCTTGGGAGGGACGCGCAGACGGGGCGCAACTGAAAGTGGCCCCGTCGTGGGTGGCGGCTCGTTGAAAAAAGGTGTCGCGAAAAGGGGAGCAATTGTTACATGCGGGGGTGCCTTGGATGGCTTGCGGCACAATGTCAGACCCGGTCCCGGCGGGCATCGCGCTTCGCGGCCCTTCGTTTTTTATTTCCCCGTCAGCAGGCTCTCATCATGGCATCCGTGAACAAAGTCATCATCGTTGGCAACTTGGGCAAAGACCCCGAGATGCGCACTTTCCCCAACGGCGACAAGGTGGCCAACGTGACCATCGCCACCACCGACAAGTGGAAAGACAAGCAGTCGGGTGAGATGCGCGAAGCCACCGAGTGGCACCGCGTAAGCTTCTTCGCCGGGCTTGCCGGGGTCGTCGAGCAGTACCTGCGCAAGGGCTCGCAGGTATATGTGGAAGGCAGCCTGCGCACACGCAAATGGACCGACCAAGCCGGCGTAGAAAAGTACACCACTGAAATACGCGCCGACAGCATGCAAATGCTGGGCAGCCGCCAAGGTATGGGCGGCGGCCAGGGTGGTGGTGGCCAGGGCGGCGGTCAAAGCAGTGGCGGCTACGACGATGGCGGATACGGTGGCCAAGGCCAGGGTGGTCAAGGCGGCGGCGATGGTGGTGGCTACGAAGCCCCGCGCCGCGCCGCGCCAGCTGCGCGCCCACCGGCAGCAGCCCGTCAAGCTCCTGCCCCGGCACCGCGCTCGGCTTCCGGCTTTGACGATATGGACGACGACATCCCCTTCTGACTCAGAAAAAGACCATTTGTGTTGATTGAAAGCCCACTCTCCCCTCCGGAGGGTGGGCTTTTTTACTATCCACATTGATTTTTTGGGCATGGCCCTTTCATGAGCACCGCCACCGGATGAAACAGCGCAGTTGGTAGAAGCGTTGGGCACCCGGGGAGCCGGATTGCGGGGGTGCCATCACGGAAACTTCGACATGCGGCAGGACCGACCCACGGGCCAGTCTTTGGTATTGATGGCGTACGGCTCGACAGCGACCCCTAGCGTCGCTGCTTGGCGGACAACGTTGGCGCTTCGGGCTGGGGGTCAGCTTGCGCTTGTCGTTTCAAGGCTTGAAATACTGCGCTCGCAACCCATCGGCATGCTGGATCACAAGGCCTTTGATTGGGTCGCGTGGTGAGGCGGTCTGTATGGTGCCACCGCTGCGCCTCTTTTTAGCTATCTATTAAATAGCTGCTCGCGCTTTACCCGTAAGCGATAGAGCCTTTTTTTAGCTTATTTTTTTGTGCCATCCGACACAGTCACCGTCGCAATCACTCCGCCGCCCAGGCACACCTCGCCGTCGTACAGCACGGCGCTCTGACCCGGAGTTACTGCCCATTGCGCCTGCGCAAACTGCAGGGCAAATGCGCTCTGTGTAGCGCCGTTCAGCGCACAGGCCGAATCTTGTTGCCGGTAGCGGGTCTTGGCGGCCAAGTCGGCTGCAGCGGGCGGGTGGCCTGCGCACCAGCTGGCATCTTGCGCACTGAGCTGGTACGACAGCAGCCAAGGGTGGTCGTGCCCTTGGACCACCCACAGCGTGTTGGTTGCCATGTCTTTGCGCGCCACAAACCAAGGCGTATGTTCGCCGCCGCCGCGTTGCGCGCCTTTTTGCTTCAGGCCGCCAATACCCAAGCCCTGGCGCTGGCCGAGCGTGTAAAAGCTCAGGCCTTGGTGCTCGGCGATGGTGTGGCCGCGCGCGTCCTTGATGGGCCCAGGCGTGCGCTGGATGTAGCGGTTCAGAAAATCGCGGAACGGCCGCTCGCCAATAAAGCAAATGCCAGTGGAATCCTTTTTCTTCGCGTTTGGCAGACCGATGTCTTCTGCAATGCGGCGCACCTCGGTCTTGTGCAGCTCGCCCACCGGGAACAACGTTTTCGCCAGCTGCGCCTGGCTTAGGCGGTGCAGAAAGTAGCTTTGGTCTTTGGCGGGGTCCAAGCCCTTGAGCAGCTCGTGCAGCCCGGTGGAGGCACTCTGGCGCACGCGGGCGTAATGACCGGTGGCAATTTTGTCCGCGCCCAGGCGCATCGCGTGGTCCAGAAAGGCCTTGAACTTGATTTCCGCGTTGCACAACACATCCGGGTTGGGCGTGCGGCCTGCTTCGTACTCGCGCAGAAACTCGGCAAACACCCGGTCTTTGTATTCGGCCGCGAAGTTGACGTGCTCGATCTCAATACCCAGCACGTCCGCCACGGCGGCCGCGTCTACAAAGTCGATGTTGGAGGTGCAGTAACCGGGGTCGTTGCTCCCCATGCCTTCGGGGCGGTCGTCGTCCTCCCAGTTTTTCATGAAGATGCCGACCACCTCATGCCCTTGCTTTTTCAGCAAGTGCGCGGTGACGGCTGAATCCACGCCTCCAGAGAGGCCGACGACGATGCGTTGTGTGCGGGGTGCTGCCATGACCGCGATTGTATTTTTCAGGCGGCCACTGCGCCCTGGGCCGCCCAGGCTACTTTTTCTACCGGCGGGTTTTGGCGGTTATTTTCTGTATCGGCCCGCAGCAAACCTTCTTGAACCAAGTGTCCAATCCATTGCGCCAGCACGGCCGGATCGGGCGCAAAAGCGCTCTCTTGCAGGGCGGCGCAAGTGGCCTCCAGCGACGTGCCCTCGTGCAGCAGCTGCAGCAGGCGGCCCAGGCCGCCGTCCAGCGTCTGAAAGTGCGGCTGGTGGCCCTTGCGCCACACCAGCAGCGCGGCCGGCTGCGGCAAACGCGCCGCCTCGGGAACCTCTTCGTTTTGGTGAATAGCGTTCCACAGCGCCAGCACATTGGTGGTCACGGTGCGCAGCAGCACGCCCGGTTGCAGCACAAAGCGGCGCGTAACCCAGGCCTGTGAGCGCTGCGCGCCATCGGCATCCAGCGTAGGAATGTCGGGGCCATCAAAGCGGGTGCGCAGGTCCCAGTCGAGCTGTGCCAGCTCGTGCAACTCGGGGTTGGCCTCGTAGCACGTGCGCAGCGTGTGCACAAAGCTCTCGCCGTAGCGGTTCAGGCTTCGCACGAGAGGGGGCTCTGCCACGGCGTAGGCGCGTGCGTGTTCATCAAACAGGTCCGAACCCAAATACAGGTAGGTTTTGGCGTAGGTGTCGGCCAAAGCCTCGGCCAGCCGCGCGCGGTAGGCGTGGTGGTAAATACCAAAGCGCCCGGTGAGCAGGGTATCGACTTCGGCGTCGAGTCTTTCGGCAGCGGGTGCGTCGTCCTTGCGGCGCTCTGTCAGCACGCAGGTGGCAAAGCTGCGCTGCAGGGTGCGCAGGTGGCACGGCAGTGCGCGTGCATCCGCCGCTTGGGCGAATACGACCGCTTGGGGCGTTGTCGCCTTGTCTCGTGCCGGCGCGCCTGTGTTTTCGGCGGCAACGCGGCGCGCCTGGTCTATTTCCTGTAGCAGTTCGGCCAGCGGAGGAATGTGGTCGTCTCGCTCAATCATGGCGGCTACTGCGCCGAAGTGTTGGCACGCGTGGGCATACAGGTCCCACACGGGCTGCGCTACCGGATAGTCATGCGTGTCAATGATGTGGTCGCCCTTGTCCGAATGGCCCGCCAGGTGAATTTGCTGCACACGGTGTGCAGGCAAGGCATTTAGGTACTCGAGCGGGTCGAAGCCGTGGTTCACGCTGCTCACGTAAATGTTGTTCACGTCTACCAGCAGCAAACAGTCCGCCTCTTGCGCCACGTGGGCGAGGTACTGCCATTCGCTCACCATGTCGCTTTGGTAACGGATGTAGCTGGAGACGTTCTCGATCACCAGCCGGCGGCCCAGCAGGTCTTGCGCTCGGCGAATTTGGGCCACCACATGGCGAGCGGACTCGTCGGTGTAGGGCAGCGGGTACAGGTCGTGCAGCACTTGCGGGCCCGGGCCGGTCCAGCACAAATGGTCGGACACCCAAAGCGGCTCAATGCGCTCTGCCAATGCCTTCACGCGCTGCAAATAGGCGGTATCCAGGCCCTGGGCTGAGCCTACGGACATGGCCACGCCGTGCATTGCCACGGGGTAATCGCGGCGAATGGCGTCCAGCACGGCCAGGGGTTTTCCGCCCTCTACCAAGTAGTTGTCGGTGATGATTTCCAGCCAGTCAAGCGGCTGTGGCTTATCGAGAAAATCGGCGTAATGCGCGGACCGCAGCCCCAGACCAAAACCGGCGTTGCGCGTTGCGATGGGATGGGGCATGGCGATGTCCAGAGCATTCGGTGCAGGGGGCGGGCCTGGCCTTTGCCGCTGCATAGGAAGAGACGATGCAAATGCAGCGCGCCACTTGCTTCAAGTTGGCGCGCTGCAGGCGGGGCTATGCACCCAGCGCAAAGGCTGGGTACGCGCCGCGGACCGTTGCGGGATTACTTGTCACCCACCTTCAGGTCGGCGATGGTGCCCTTGCTCATCAAGCACTGCGAAGCCGACATGGCCTTGAAGCCGTGGCCCTTGCACGCGTTCTGGCCCTTGCAGCTATTTTCGGTGGTTGCGCAATCGCTGTTGCCCTTGCACTCGTGCGTGTTGTAGCAATGCACCTTGTCATTAGCGCCGATGGCCGCGCCCTTGGCACCGTTGGGCAAGTCAGCCGCAAATCCGGTGGAAGCCAGCGCCAGCAGCGCGGCGGTCAGGGCGAAAGAAGCAGTGGTCTTGATGGTCATGGTGAACTCCGTTTGCTAGGTTTGCAAGCTTTGAAAATAAAAGGAATGTTTGTCAGATCACAAGCAGCGGTCTTGGGGTTGCTGCCTGCTCTCTGCCCTTTAATTCGCATCTCGCGGCCCATGGGTTACAGCGGCGTCAAAAGATTTTCTGCCGCCGTCCGTACCGGCTGCTTCACAACGCCCCCAACGGCGCCAAACAGCGCCGCTTCGAACTCAACGACCAACCGTAGCCGGTGGCGGCTGCAGTACCGAAGCGTCGGTGTGCACAAGCTCCAGCGGCGCGCGTCGCCCAGCCAGGTAGTCGTGAATGCACTGCATCACCAGCGGGCTTCTGTGGCGCTCCTGCGAGGCCTGCAATTCGTCCAGCGTGAGCCATACCGCGCGCACGATGCCTTCGTCCAGTGCGCGCCCCGCGTGGTGTGCGCCCAGCGTGCCGGTGTAGGCAAAGCGCAGGTAGGTGATGTCATCGCCGGTGCGTGTGCGGGTGAACCGGTTGAGGTAGATGCCGACCAAAGCGGTGGGGGTAAATTCATAGGCCGTTTCTTCCAGCGTTTCCCGCGCACAGGCGTCGGCGGGGGATTCGCCTTGGTCCAGGTGCCCGGCCGGGTTGTTCAAACGAAGGCCGTCCGCCGTTTCTTCTTCGACCAGCAGGAAACGACCCTCCTGCTCAATGATGGCGGCGACAGTGACATTGGGTTTCCAGCGATTCGGCATGGCGCGGATTATCGCGACCTTGGCGCTGAGCGGCGCAGCCCTATCGCCGGGCGTGGCCTTGCGCCTCGTCTTCGCGAAATGAAATATTGACGCTAAGGATGCCGTACGTGGCCGTATGTGTGTGCCCGCAGGCGTTTTTAGTCGGTGCGCCCAGGCTGCGTCATAAAGTCGTCCAGCGACAAGCCTTTTTCTTGCAGCAGCGCTTCCAGCACCGGTTGGAGTCGGCCCAGGCTCTGCGCCACAGCCTCACGCACGGTGTCCACCATCACCTGGGTGCTGCGTTCAATCTCCACGTTCAAGGCGTCGCCCTCGCGTTTGCCCTCAAACACCGTGGCGCGGCGCGTCTCGGGAATCAGCCACACCTCAAACCAACCCTCTGCGCGGTTTGCCTCCGACACCGTAAGGCTCGCACCGTGCACTGCAATGTAGCCCTTGGCAAAAATGTAGCGACGAAAAGGCTCAGGCACCGCCACGCGCCACACCAAGTTATTGTCAAGCGTGCGCACGCTGGCCAGCGTGGCCGCAAAGTCAATGTGGCCCGACAGCGGGTGGCCGCCAATTTCTGCGCCGTCTTTTGCGGCGCGCTCCACGTTCACGCGATCGCCCTGCGCGTAACCGCCCAGCGTGGTTACGTTCAGGCTTTGCAGCATCACGTCGAAAGCGGCCTGCGTGGGGGACAGCAGCGCAGTCACCGTCAGGCAACAACCGTCAACCGACACGCTCGCGCCAATAGCCAGATCGTCACAAAAGCCTGCCGGAAAGTCGATCGTGAAAGTGCGCAAGCCCTGTTGGTCGTGAATGGCGGCGAGGGTGGCCGTGGCCTGGACGATGCCTGTGAACATGGCGTGTGATTCCGGTGATGGGTGGGCAAGCAAAAAATAAACACGCGTTTAGCCGGGTTGCCCTGGGCCTTTACGTTGCTTTTTAATTCTGCCATTCACCCCGTTTCGGGCGGCTGCCAGTGCGCCGAGACCATGCGAAGCGGGGTGCCTTGTGGCTGCGTCGCGCAGTGCTGGTTAGTGCTCGCCCAAGGCGCGCAGGATGTACACCGCGCCGTCGCTGTCGTGGCAAGCCTGGCGGTGGCGTTGCACGGCATCCGCTAACGGGCGTGTGTGGTAGCCACAGCTCTGCCAAACCCGTGCGAGATATGCCCGACCATCGGGCGGCGCGCAAGGTAGCGTTATCGAACGGCAAGACCTGGCGGAGGCCACTTCGGGCTACAGGCGTTTCCCGGAGGTGGGCAATACTCTCTTCACGCACAACAGGCGCCCGCGCCCGCACCTGAACAACGGCGTGGTGTCGCGGACGGTTTGGGCGTGCGCCTGAGCGTTGGCAGGCACTTGGGTCATGGCCCTGCTGGCGACAGTCCTGCGAACGTTTGGCGCTGGCGCAACTGCACACGCTGAAGGCGCTGTGTCGGCTGCGTCGCACTCAAAAATTGGTGGTGCTTGGGTGGGGCGGTTTGACGCTTCACCGGTGACAGCGATAGCCGCCCAGCCGGCAGTATCAAAAGTGTTTCCGCGCGATTCATCGCCGTAGGCGCATCCGGTGTACAAAGTCCGTCAAGATTCGACCCGCCTTGCTAAGGAAACTCAATGCCTACGATCAATTTTCTGACCCCCATCGCCTTGATAGCCGCAGCCATCAGCCTCCCTGCTTTGGCGGCAGACCGCCCGTATCGGTCATCCACCGAGGTCCAGCAGAAAGCCAATTTGCCAGCTGCCTACGGTTTTGACTACCGTATGGAAGCCGTGGTGCACGATGCGACTGCTGACACGCCTGGCTATGGCTGGCGCTATTTTTCGGACCCATCCGCGCGCCGCGCCGTGGTGATCAGCCCGCAAGGCGACTATTACTACAGCACCCAAGGCAAGGGCTTGCGCTGGGTGGCGGCGCAGCAGAACTGACGCGCTGGCAGTTGAGAATTGAGCACGCAAAGGCTAGGGACGTCCTGCATAACTCCCTGCGGTCTGTGATAGCGCGGCCTCGAGCGGTTCTCTGCGTTGCTTTTCTTGCCAATAGCACGGCTATTGGCTGCAAAAAGACGCCTTGCGCCCCATCCCGATCCGCACCATCACATCCTCGCGAGGGTTATGCAGGACATCCCTAGGTGTTTCGCACTCCAACGGTGCGCTTTTAGCAGCACATGGCGCCGTCTTGCTCCTTTTTGAGGATGAGGTGGGTGCGAAAGAAGAACTTTGCGTGCACCCACGCCTTTTCTGGACCACCGAGCACACTTCTTGGACGTTGGACTGTGAAAAAATGGAACCTCTAGAAACCCCTGAAATTTGACTTTACAGCAACGTAACCCATTGATTTATATGTAACTTATTCTCGGGGCCTGGGGTTTTTAGAGGTTTCCAAAAGTCGCTTGTGTCGAACGCATTTTGTTTCACTTGGACGAAAACTGCGCTCCAATCGCAGAACCGTTTTGCGCAGGACGCCGTGCGGCCTGGGTTAGTCGCATTTAGTCAGCATCTCCTTTTTTATGCACGCCGTGCACCAGCCGTGCGTGTCGTTAAGAAAGTAACTAAAAAATGCTTCAAAAAATAGCTTTCGCACAGATAGCACCTAGCTTGTAAAGTTGAAGGGCGGTTTCAACCCTAAGTGCAACATTAATTCAGTGCACCGAGTCAGGCTGAACACTCAATCTGGCCAGATGCTCTGCGTAAACCTCAATCGGCTTGCGCCACGCGAGCGTCATCCTCGGGCGTCCATTGAGCT